>CAZRKA010000164.1:0-7253 GCA_964600345.1 uncultured Chitinophaga sp.
TCTGTAAAACCTTGACTAAGACCACTATTCCTGAAATTAAAATCATCAACACATCCTGGTTTTTTAGCTAGGATACCGGATATCTGATTGGAAGCAATGGACTGATAAGCAAATGCTACCAGCCTTTTACCCAAAGAGGACTGCAACTGACAGCCACCGCTTCGGCATTCAATGGTATTTCATATTTCAATAAATGCGGCATTATCGTTGGCGATGGTGGCCTTGTTCTTAGAACTACAAACGGCGGCGGTTTCGGCATGAGCATAGAAAATCCTGAGAGCAGTTTCGACATATATCCCAACCCATCTGATGGCCGGTTTTATATCAAAACAGAAAAGGAAATCAACGAAATCAGTGTAACAGATGCCTCAGGCAGAACAGTTGACTTTACTTATGAAAAAGAAAGCGGAGAAATCAGTATCAATGCCGTTGGACTTCTGCTAATCCATATTACCCTCGATAACGGCATTTACCTCTCGCAAACTGTCTTAATCAATTACTGATTATCCAGCACCACCAGCTCGCTGATATTGGGGTTTATCCGCGAATACTTTACCCTCAGACCACTCAGGTTTGTATAATCTGCACCGGCTACGGCATCCGCTCTTCTGGAAATCTCCTCTCCGTTAACTTCGTAATTGAAGGTTACTTCATCTTCCATGAAAATCACTTTCTTTACTACGGTGGTATTGTAAAAATACTTGAGGTGCACTTGCTTACTCACATACATCAATCCGGTAAAAAGTACGGGAGTTAAAAAGAACAGAAGTACGAAAATCTTGACCGGTCCTGCCTCTTCGCCGTATTCTTCTATGCGCATGGCCTTTTTAAAACTACGGCGTTTGTGAATATTTTCGGCTATCATATACGAGCCGAGACCGAATAAAAAACTACCTGCCACTATGTAAAGGATATTGAAGTTGAGCAGATTGATGAACCAGTTGTTGTAACACATCAGAATACCACTCACAAAAATGAGAATGGCCAGTACGAAGCGGTAGCTATGGGGAAATTCGTTCTCGGTTTTGAGATACGATTCAATGAATTCGAGGCGCTTCTTTTCGCGGTGTATCTTCACCTTCATTCTCACCTCATCGTCCTTTGCTTTCTTAGGGTCTGTGGCATTTGGTTTTTGCGAATAATAATTCCTGAGCAAATTGTCGTAATCCGACTTTTTTTCGGGGTCGTTGAGCAGGTTGTAGCCGGCAGTCAGTATTTTGAAGAATTCTTCGGCATGCCTGTTCTTCGGGTTGCGGTCGGGGTGATATAGCAGAGCCAGTTCGCGGTAGCGCTTCTTGACCACCTCGAAGTCTGAATACGACTCAATCTCCATCAGCATATAGTAGTTGTGTTCGATCAAAATGCTTAATTTAAAATTAACTTGTCGTTTCGCAATAAACTGCTATTTTTGCAAACTATTGTACATTTGGTATGGAAAACAATTCATTGTTGAACGACAGACTTCCCTATGGTAACGCAAAACTTTTCATGGGTATTGCATCCATAGTTTTGTCTCCCGTTGTAGTAGGATTCATTCTCGGTGTCATTTCAGTTTATCTGGTTGACAAAGATACAAAAATGCTTAAAATCTATCCCGGCCATTACAGCGAAAGCGCTCTGAGCAATCACAGACAGGGTGTTATCTGGGCGTGGATTGGTTTTGTAATTTCCGTACTGGTTACAATGGCCATCATCGTGATGTTCTACAAATACGGAACCCTCGACATGGACAAGGTTAAGGCCCTCCGCGAACAGGCAGCCGCTAAATAAGCTTCAAGGCACAATTCTTTTGGTACGATTTTCGTTTACCCTATAAGAATGCTGCGCATCATCACATTTCTTTCCTTATTTCTACCCTTTTTGTTGTCGGCACAGTTGCAGCCCGACAAGACCATATACGACCACGGTGTCATAGCCTCGTTTAACAATGACACGGCCTGGTTCACATTCAGCAATACGGGCAGCAAGAGCATTTATCTGCTGCCAACCATGCCCAGCGATGAATACGCCGTATTGTGCAGCAGCAAAGAAATAGAAGCCGGCGGCAGTATCCTGATGGGGATAGTGTATTACACCGATAAAAAAGGCCGTTTTGAAGTAAACATCCCTTTGTATTTCAGTCACAGCAACAAAGCACTCGAAATTAAGGTAAAGGGAGACATTAAATCGGTGCGCGAAACCGCCCTGAATGTCTGCCCTTCAATAGAAAACAGCAAACCCCTTCAACCCTCACAAATTCCGCTTAAAATCACCGTCAGGGATTTGAATACCGGCGTAATACTCTCTCAGGTAAAAGTAGATGTTAAGCGCGGACAACGCTTATATACCTGTGTGCCGGGCATGGAATCTCGCAGCTATAAATGCAATCTGCCTTATGGCCCCCTGCTGATTAATGCTTCAAGGAAACACTACAGCGACACATCTATGGAGGCCGTTTACGACGATAAAAATTACGATTTTGTGCTTTTCCTCAGACCAGTTACTGATACCGTCAAGCTTTACAAAAAACCCGTCCTGATAACCCAAAAAGAGCAACAAAAAGACAGCTTCAGTCAAATCATTCCGGTATATGTGCCGGTGGCATACGCCGATTCGGGCTTTAACTCATACCGCTACCGCCCCAATCATTTAATTTTCATCATAGACATCAGCGGCAGTATGAAAGATTCGGGTAAACTGAATTACCTGAAGCGCTCCATGAAAGAATTGCTGGCGATTATCAGGCCCGGCGACCATATCACCCTGATAACTTATACCAACAAAGTAAGAGTAGTCTTCGAGAACAAAAGCGGACTCGAACGCAGCGAAATCGAAAAAGCCATCGACACGCTTAAAGCCGGCGGTGGCAGCAACGGCTCCCAGAGTCTTGTCATTGCCTACGAGCTGGCCCGTAAATATTTTATCACCGGCGGTAACAACCAGGTTTTTATAGCCACCGACGGATTGCTCAACAGCAGCAAAATGACTAACGAAGACCTTTACCGTCTGGCCGCAAAAGCCTATCGCCAACACGGCATTATTTTATCGGCCATTGGCTTTGGCAATGATGCGGCAGCACTTGGTTTTCTCGAAAAACTCGCGCGCAGTGGCAGGGGCAATTACCTGCGCATTCTGAATCCGCTGAGTGATATGCAGACTCTGGTTAACGAGGTAAAACTCCAAAGTCTGCGAAAAGATTGATCTGATTTAAGCGGAAAAAATCATTTTAAAACGAAACACATCAAACAATGAAAAACTACACGTCATTAACCGCTTTAAGTTTATTTCTGTTCAGTTTTCTGATTATAATACATAGTTGTAAGAGAGACGACAATACCGGAGGCTGCAAAAATCCTTCTGCCATCGTCAGAATTCACGACTTCAATCCGGCCTATTATTCGCATATCATGGTTTATAAGCATGCAGATAGTGTCAGGTTTCTGAAAAACGGGCTTGATACGGTGGTGTTTGTTGCAGGACCAATTCAAAATTTAGACGAGATTATCCCGGCACAGAACGGCTGTGGCAAGGAATCTTTTAAGGCGGTAAAACAAATTTTAATAAGCCCGTCTGATGACAGCATAGAACTAATTTACAGTATGATGCTCAATTACAACTTTGATTATGATCAATTCTCCATTCGTTTTGACAATGAAGATTTAAGTCAGTTTCCTCAATATATTGTGAATTGCGATCCGGGCAGTTCAAGCATCACTGTTCTGGGAAAGACTTACTGTGTAGGAAAACTGGGAATCGACCAGACCGGTAAGACAATTATTTATTACGCCAAAGACTATGGAATTGTAAAGGTATCAAAGGATAACTATATGTTAGAATTAATTCCTAAATAAAGGATAATTGTTACGGATATTCTTAAATAAATTTCCGGCAATCATCGTTCCACCGCAAGAAAATATAAACTCATATTATTCCCTCACCAAAAACGTCCCTTCTCCATTCCATATTTGTTCGTAAAAATCGGCGAAAATCCCAATTTCCAGGGCCGGTTTATTATTAGAAAGATTGCGAAATTCGTAGCAGGAATAACGCTCATCACAAAGAAATTTATCCCCGCTGCAATTAATCAGTCTGGTTTGAGTTTGAAATTTCTTGGATACACGATAGAACTTCTTTTTATTGACGATGCTGTCTTGCTTTAAAATAAAATTGTAATAAAATCGGGTTTGTCCATCATGGCATACACTGTCTTTGGTTTTTTCAGACAGAAACAATAAACCTTTTCGCACAAACCATTTTCCTTCCGTTTGAAGGGGTATCAGATAAAACTTGTCAAAATAATCCTTATTGGTATTTGTATTAATCATTTTGATACTTAAAGTGTAGTGGCCATTGCCGGCTAAATTCAATGTCACAGATATTTTACACGAATCTTTTGTATACGAGCCATAATACTTTCCTGCATAATTAGTCTTACCACATACGCTGTATGAAACAACTACCAGAACTGAAAACAACTGTAAATAACGGAGCATAATTGATGAAAAGATAACGGATATGGAACTCTATAAATTGTAAGGACACGCGGTTTTTATATCCAAGGAAGTCAAAAAGAAAAGTTTGTTTGTAGCAATTGTGTATGCAGAGGAATTTATAAACCACAAAGACACGGGGGACACAGAGAAATTTCCTGGTGTTCTTTGTGTGGTTTTTACCTTGTGAACTTTGGGTCATGGTATTCAAAAAGAATGAGCCAGGGATGGAACCAATAACACTAAGAACGCAAGGAATTCGCATAGATCACAAGGATTGTTTGCAGTAAAAGTTTGCAACAGGGTATTAAACCACAAATGCTGATCCCTTGCAATCGGGCCTGAACCTGTTTATTTCTAAAAAGCTCCAACGATTAACCGGCATCACTCACTTACAGACAAGCTCAGTATGTACCAAATCCTCGTCACCTGTTGACAAGTATCGCGCAAATCCTCATGTATAAAAATCATTTTAAACTTACTTTGTAATTTTACACGCAACGATGAAAAAGCTACTAACTCTCTGCCTCTGCACTATGGCCTTTGCAGCTATGGCAATGCCAAATGATTCTATCGGCACGAAAATCATAGACGGCAAACTCTACGTTATGCACAAAGTAATGAAGGGTGAAGGTGTTTACGGCATCAGTAAAAAATACGGAGTGTCTACCAGCGATATATACAACGCCAACGAAGGCTCGGATAAGTCGATTAACGTCGGACAGATACTCCTGATACCGAGAGGGAATGCCTCTTCTTCCGGCTCCTCAGGCGCTCAAAGCAGTCCTGCAGGCACCACCAAAACAGAAAAAATTTACCACACCGTCGGCAAAGGTCAAACGCTTTCATCCATCGCCAGACAACACAATACCACTGTCAGTAAAATCAAGGAACTCAATAAACTGAAATCGGACAATATTCAACTGGGACAGAAACTGGTGGTAGGTGAGAAAACCACAGTACTGACACCTCCAAAACCCAAAGTCGAAGCACCTAAACAAACTCCCGCCGCCGCTCAACCTACACAAACCAACCCGGCTCCCGACAAGAACACTACACCTCAAACAGAACCTGTCAAAGCTGCAGAACCGCAAAACAATGTGGTGGTCAATCCAACACCGGTTGCCGAAAAACCAATGGCTGAAGCACCGGGAGTTGTCAATACAACCTACAGCACCGACGATGGTGACGAAATATCCGAAAGCGGAACGGCCATCATTTCGAGCGAGGGCGAACTGAGTCAGGAACGCAGTTTCATTCTTCACCCTACTGCTAAAATCGGCACCATAGTGATGATCACTAATCCGCTTAACAATAACACTGTTTTTGCAAGAGTGGTCGGCAACTGCAAACCCGAGAAAGGTGTCATACTCAAAATGAGTAAAACAGTGGCCAGCAAACTGGGTGTATCAGACAACGCCGAAGTCAAAGTCAGTTACGCTAAATAGTCCCGAAAATAAAGCCCCTTCCTATCTTAAATACCTGCCTTATGCAGTATTTATAAGCTGGGTAATTTTATCTTTTGCCTATACCCTTTCTCCTGCCATACTCAGCATATCTCTGATTTTACTCTGCCTGCCCGGCTTGCTGATGTTCAGGCACACCCCACTCAGCCGTTCCGAAAAACTGCTGATGCTGGTTTTCGTTTTGTACTACCTCAGTTCACTGATATCACTTTTATATTCGTACAACCAGTCTGAAGCTATTAGAAAACTCGTACTTAAACTACCTGTACTTTTTTTCCCGCTGATACTCATCAGCATGAAATTGTGCAGTGCCGGAATCAAAAGCCGGATGTCTCAGGGTTTTCAGATCGCCGTTTACATTCCTGCTGTTGTAAGCGTCTACAATTACTTTCTGAACAAAAAACTATTCGATCAGCTGATACTGGAATCCAAACCGCTCCCGGTCGAATTCGGCTACGGTATCTACCACATTCAGTTCTCTATATTGCTGGCTGCCTCGGTGCTCATCGGTGTATACCTGCACCTTAAACGCAGACAATATCTCTACACCGGTATTTCAGTCTGGATGAATGCAATACTCACACTGATTAATCTAGTTTTTATTCATATCCTCAGTGCGCGGACCGGCCTGCTTGCACTGTATGCAGGACTTGCAGTTCTGGCGTTTACAGAAGGCAGCAGACTCAGTCTGAAACTGAAGCTGGCCGGATTGATTGCTGCCATAGCGCTTCCTGCTCTCATGCTGACTTTCAGCACGTCTTTGCAAAACAGACTGAGCAATACTATAGTGGATTTGAAAGTGGTATGGGAAGGTAAAAATGCCAACGATTATTCATTTGCCATGCGGGTACAGGCGTGGAAAAATGCTTCTGAAGTAATAGGGAACAACCCTGTCGGCGGCGTTGGAATAGGCGATGCCGATAGTGTACTGAAACAAAATTTTGCGGTTTCCAATCCCGCAATAGAAATAAACAACCGCAAAAATCCACACTTCCAGTTACTCGAAACTGCAGTACAGAGTGGCTTAATTTCAGCTCTCCTTTTTCTTGCCATTCCATTCATCATAGTGTTCGGCAAAAAAGGCACAGCACTCGCTTCTTCCATGGCCATAATGTTTCTTTTAGCCTCCTGTTTCGAAAGCATTCTGGAAAGACAGGCATCGGTCATAGCATTCTCCACGCTGCTCGCATTTGCCCTTACTTTCGAAAAAGAAAAGAATACTGTTTGAACTTTATCGCTTAGGTTCCAGTTTCTTCCTCACCTTGCCGCTTTTCTCTATCAGGAACCACAGTCCATTGGTTTTGCCCCTTCCCACAAA
>CAZRKA010000165.1:0-7146 GCA_964600345.1 uncultured Chitinophaga sp.
CGAAAGGCAGATTTTTGCTTATCAGCTGAAATACTTCACTCATGTTAAATGCAATACCGTCAAATTTCATGCCCTTCTGACTTGCGATGAGCTTAAGGTGTTTCTCCTTGACTATTCTGCTTCCGGCATCAATGGCGTGGTTGGTTCTGAATATCGGCGTCATATTTCCCGGTCCGTGCGGTTTAAACTGGTCGAGAACGGCAAAAAACTTAGGAGTTATTTCGTCGAATCCGATTTCGGTATCATAAGCGATTTCGGGGGTAAGCAATTCATCGGTTGAATTCTGGCGAACGACTTCTTCAAATTTCTCGGTAAATGCCTCGAATGACTCTTTTTTGATTGTCAGGCCGGCAGCGTATTTATGTCCGCCGTACTGAACCACCAGATCACCACATGCGCCAATGGCATCGTGCACATCAAAATCTTTAACACTCCTCGCCGAACCTGTCAGCATGCCGTTAACTTCCGAGAAAATAATGGTTGGCTTGTAATAGGTTTCAATCAGTCTCGAAGCTACAATTCCGATAACACCCTTGTGCCATTTTTCGCTGTAAAGCACAGTGCTTTTGCGGCTTCTGAGTTCAGCGCTGTTCTCCAGCATTTCGAGTGCTTCCTTGGTAATATCGTTATCGATATCCTTCCTCTCGGTATTGTTGTCTATCAGTGTTTTGGCCAGATTGCGGGCCTGGTGAAAATCTTCTTCTATCAGCAGTTTTACAGAAGACTTAGCATCGGCTATTCTCCCGGCAGCGTTTATTTTTGGTCCGATTCCGAAAACAATATCGGCTACTTCATATTCTTCCTTGATCTGATAACTCTGAAGCAAAGCCTGCAAACCAATACAGGGCGATTCGTTGAGTTTTTTAAGACCATAGTATACGAGTATACGGTTTTCGTCTCGAATTTCAACAATGTCGGAGCAGGTACTTACTGCAACCAGGTCAAGGTATTTGGCAACGTCCTCGAAAGGCAAATCGTTAGCCTGTGCATAAGCCTGTATCAGTTTAAATCCAATTCCGCAACCGGATAATTCCTTATAGGGATAGGTGCAGTCTTTCCTTTTCGGATTGAGCAGAGCTGCTGCCTGTGGCAATTCTTCGCCCGGAAGGTGGTGGTCGCAGACAATGAAATCAATTCCTTTTTCTTTGGCGTATTGAATCAACTCAACAGAGCGGGTTCCGCAATCGAGCGCAATGATGAGTTTGACACCGGTTTCGGCGGCGTAATCTATCCCTATTTTTGAAATACCATAACCTTCTTTATAGCGGTCGGGTATGTAGAATTCGATGTTTCCGGTAATATTCTTGAAGTACGAAAAAACGATTGAAACCGAAGTGGTTCCGTCTACGTCATAATCGCCGTAAACCATGATTCTCTCCTTGCGCTGTAAACCGAGAATGATGCGGTCAATGGCTTTATCCATATCCTTCATCAGAAAAGGATCGTAGAGATCGGTAAGCTGAGGCCTGAAAAATTTCTTTGCCTGTTCGAAGGTTTCTACTCCTCTCTGAAGTAAAAGGGTGGCAATTATCGGGTCTACATTAATGAGTTGGGCCAGTTGTTCTACCTTTTGATCATTAAGTTTCGGGGAGGCTGTCCAGCGATATGCCATATAAGCCGCGAAGATAAGAAAAAATGCGGAAAGACCGATGAGGGAGGGGAAAGATTAGAGACTAAAGACTAAAGACAAAAGACTAAAGAGGAAAGACAAAAAATTAAAGAGGAAAGATAAGAGACTAAAGCCTGCCCCGCGGCGTGGCGACGAAGGAGACTCTGCTGCGGGGGCTAGAGATGAGGGAAAGAGATCAAAGATTAGAGAAAAAAGATTAAAGATTTAAGAGAACAGGGCATGTTGTAAAGTAAAGTAGATCATGCATTCTTGCAGATACTTATTTCATCGGAATACGAATTACTGTCAATGTCGCATTCAATTTATTTACCTGAATTTTCATTTGGAATCAGATCGTAAATAATATAAAATAATCGGATTTAATTGTTTAATAATGAATTTGATGAGGTAATTTTCAATTTAAAATGAAGGATTTTCCGACAAATCACTTTTGTATTACTTGAAAAATTTTATTTTTGTAAAAAAACAACTTATGAGACATATTATTTTTTCCCTTTTGCTCCTTGGGGCCACCGTTGCGCTGAGAGCTCAGCCAATTGTTAAGAACAACAGTTTTGAGAACTGGTCGGATAGTATGGGTAAGAAGTACCCGACAAACTGGCGCTGCGACTCTTTTCTGATTCAGAATGATCATGTTTTCAGAACGAGTCCCGGCACGCATGGTAATTATGCCGTGCATCTCGGTAGTTATGTGTATAGTGCTCAGGTTTGGGGTGCTCAGATTGAGTATTATGATACATTGTTGTCCAATCCCGGTAGCCTGATGTTTGACTACAAGGAATTCAACAACAACACATCATTTGTAAATGGTTTGACAGTAAAGGTTTATCTGTACGATTCATTGGGAGATTACATCGATGATTTTGCATGGTATTCGAGCGGTAATCAGTCATCCTATAAAACCGCCACTTTGCCGTTACCATATGCCAGTGAACCCCGTCCTGCCTATGTTTTAATCAATTTGTACTATTTTAATTTCGGAGGAGCAACAAACGAATACTGCATTGTTGACAATCTTCGTTTTCAGAAATGGGTCAGCGGTATTGACAGCAAAACCTTCAATTCGTTCAGGACTTATCCCAACCCTGCCGGCAATAAGATTAGTATAGATTGTAACGAGGGTCAGGAAATAGGCAAGGCAGAACTTATATGCTCCGACGGTAGAATTATTCAGGTGCAGGTTTCGGATAATTCAATTGATGTCTCAGCCCTGAGTCAGGGAATTTATACCCTTGTATTGTATAACCCTGATGGAACCCTGTTTGGCAGAAACAGCGTCAGGATATTGCATTAAGATGATAATGCCATTACCAGGCTCTGAGTTCCTCTAAAGCGTCTTTCAGATATTTTTTAGCCAGGAAATTATCTTCAAGGTCTTTGGCCAGTGGCACAGGCGTGTCGAGACTTGCAACACGTTTAACTGGAGCATCGAGCATGCGGAAACAGTTTTCGCCTATCCAGGCAGCTATTTCAGCACCGATACCGCCTGTCAGTGTGTCTTCGTGCAAGACCAGCACTTTGCCGGTTTTTTCTACTGCAGCGCGGACTGCTTCTTTGTCCCATGGCAGTAATGTTCTCAGGTCCAGAATTTCTGCACTGATTCCGGCTTTGGCACATGCTTCGACAGCCCAGTGAACTCCCCAGCCATAAGTAATGATGCTGAGTTCATCTCCGGCTTGAACGGTATTAGCCTTGCCGATTTCAATGGTGTAATAATCGTCGGGTACATCGCCTTCTATACTGCGGTATAATGCCTTGTGTTCAAAAAACATCACCGGATTGGGGTCGTTTATTGATTCGCAAAGCAGTCCTTTGGCATCGTATGGATTCGACGGATAAACGATTTTCAGTCCGGGCACATGAAAAAACCAGGCTTCGGTACTCTGGCTGTGAAATGGTCCGGCTCCAACGCCTGCCCCTGTTGGCATCCGCACAACAACATCGGCTGCCTGTGCCCAACGGTAGTGGCTCTTGGCGAGATTATTAACTATCTGATTGAATCCGCAGGTTACAAAATCCGAAAACTGCATTTCGACAATGGCTTTATATCCCATGATGGAAAGTCCGTAACCGGCACCAAGTATCGACGATTCAGTAATTGGCGTATTGCGTACCCTTGCTTTTCCGAACTGTTTGTAAAAATTATCCGAGATCTTGAAAACACCTCCGTATTCAGCCACATCCTGACCCATCAGGACACTGTTCTGATGTTTTTCCATAGACTGTTTAAGTCCGTCTGAAATGGCGTCGACCAGTCTTTTCTGAGAACTTGAAGCGTTACCGCTTTCAATTGTCCGAGACTGATAGGGGGCGTAAACATCGGTTAGTTCTTCGCCGGTTTCGGCTACTATTTCCGCCTCTGCAAACACTTCTGCCAGATCATCATCCATTCCCTGTTTAAGCTCGTCGTATACAGATTGTTTGAGTGTGTCGTTTAGTATTCCTTCTTCAAAGAGAAATTTTTCGTAATTGGATATAGGGTCTTTGACAGACCATTCATCAAATTTTTCCTGAGGCACGTATTTGGTGCCGCTTGCTTCTTCGTGTCCCCGCATACGGAAGGTCATGCATTCGAGAATGACAGGTCTGGGCGATTTGCGCATGCTATCCGAAAGTTCAGTAACCTTGTGGTAAACTTCGAGTATATTGTTGCCATCTATCTGATAGGCCTCCATGCCATAGCCAATGCCCTTGTCGATAAATTGCTTGCAGCGGAATTGTTCGTTGCTGGGGGTGCTAAGTCCATAGCCGTTGTTCTCAATCAGAAATATAACCGGAAGATCCCATACGGCAGCCACATTGAGTGCTTCGTGAAAATCGCCTTCACTGGTACCACCGTCTCCGCTGAAAACGAGTGAAACTTTGGGAGAGCGATTGAGTAGGTGAGCTGTCGATATGCCATTCGCAACACCGAGCATGGCACCGAGGTGAGAAATCATACCGACGATATGGTATTCGTTGGTGCCGAAGTGAAAGCTTCTGTCGCGGCCTTTGGTAAAACCGCTTTTTTTGCCCTGCCATTGAGCAAAAAGTTTGCGGAACGGAATTTTACGCGTGGTAAAAACACCGAGGTTGCGGTGCAGGGGCAATATGTATTCGTCGCTGTGAAGTGCCATGGTAGCACCAACCGAAATGGCTTCCTGACCGATGCCGCTGAACCATTTGCCAATCTTACCCTGGCGCAGCAGAATCAGCATCTTGTCTTCGATGATTCGCGGGTACAGCAGTTGTTTATAGACATTGAGCAATTCGTCATTGCTCATGTTTTTGCGATTAAAATTCACGCTGCAAAAGTAAGACGAAATTCAATTGCGGTGAAAAAATATTTGTATGTGGTAAACTCCCGAAAATAAAGAGTTTGTCATTATAAGTTAATTTGAAATTGATGAAGAAGCTTTAATATTGTGAAATGAAAATACAGCTCATATTGATGCTTTCTCTGGTATTAAATATTGTCGATGCTCAAATCCCGGGACTTAGAATAATTAAAAGCGAAGATTTAAATTATAAACGAAATAGCCTTTTTACAGACAAAGCTTTCATTTGTGAATATAACGGAAATACATATTTTTCAGATATTTTACGAGATACTGATCAATCACCATTTGTTCTCACCCTGATAAAATTTGACACTTTGCTTAAAATTCAGAAGGAGGTAAGTATAAATTTTGAAAAGAATGAGAATATTGCAACTGTCGGTTTCAGGCATAACGGAGAAAAGGAGCTAACTTATATTTATTATTCTGAATCCAGAGATTTCAAAAACAGCGGCCTGTATTTTCAAAGCATCGATCTTGAAACCATGGCTTTCAGCGGCGCTAGGACAAAACTTGCGGACGTGAAAATGGACTTGTGGAAATGGAAAGTAAGTTGGGTGCAGTCGCCGGGAAAAAAATATGCTTTTATTTGTTTGTCCGACGAAATTGCTTCATGTCAGGTGCTATTGGACAACAGAAATAAGGTAATGTTCAATACCCAAAATAACTTGAATAATTATGAATTCCAGTTGAACGACCATGGAACAGTGATTGGCGTTTTTATGTCTGAGTACACGAAAAGCAGTTATTCAAGAAACATTAAAAGGATTGGTGTTGACGGGAGGATGACAGAGATGGATTTCAATCCGGGTTTCAGTTTGCTGACCTTCAGATTTTATATGATAGGATATTATGATATACATACGACCTACAGTGTAGAGAATACAAAACATACTTACAAATTCAAACTGATGGGTGACAGTCTTTATGTAGCATGTATCAGGTATTGCGGTAAGTCTGTGGGAGAAAACCAGACTTTGAATGTTTCCAATGGGTTATATACCGGTATACTGGATGTGAATACAGGCATTAAACCGGTAAATGAGAATCTTAGGGACTTCTCAGGAGATCTGTGTGATTATATCATTAAAGGAATATATACATTCGACAAGGGTACAACTCAGCAAAGGATATCTGAATGGAATGAACTGAATAAATGCAAAGAGAACAGCATTCCGGAAGTTTTCATTGAAGATCTTATTGTCGGAAAGAGCGGGGGTGTAAGCGTAATAGGCAGTGTTTTTTCAAATTCTGAAGAGAATGCATTGGATGAAAAATTGATAAATGAAGTAGGTAAATTCAGATACCGATCAATCAATTTCTTATATTTAAAATTAGAAGATACAGGTGCTCTGAACGAGAGACCGGGTATTTTTTCCATAGTTAATACCACCGACTATTATGAAATATATAAACTGAATTTCTGTTTTTATGAAGATAGAAATTCATTAAGGATTCTATATCCGAATACCATTGGAAGAATAAAGACAGGAGATTTGGCTGCAAATACCAAAGACTTTCCTGAATTTCACTCAAATGTGTTGGAAAAATTCAAATATCTGCGGGGATATTTCACCAATGAAACACTCGGCACAGGATATTATTTCATTTCTTCCAAGAATCTGAATAGTACTAAATTCAATATATATCGAATAGTTCAGAATTAACTGTTCGGTCAATGAAATTAGAATCCCTTCTAATCGCCTGTTTAATCGCGATAATTGTTTGTTTACCTTTTACAAACGAAAGTTCATTGCGATTATTTTCATTAAAATTATTTTTTAAAACAGCAGAAGATTTTAAGATTTTTATTGTTTAATAACACTAACATGTATATTTGCTTGATTCAGTAGCGAATATAACATAATCAGATTTTACGAAATGAAGTGCAAAGTATTTATAATTTCATACTTTTTGTTTAGTTTAAATTTATATCCCGATGGTATAAATATGGTTTATCAACCATTGAAGTCATATGGTGAAGTACCTTACGACATTTCATCGAAAGCAAAAGAATTAAACACATTTTACTTCAATCAGCTAAATACATCCGGAAATAAAATAAACCGGCTTCATAAAAGGAACTTCGCCCTTCGTAACACTTCTTTAGTTGAAGATTTATTGCTCAAAGGGGATGTTTTATTTGGTGATAGCATTTCTCAGTATATCAATAGAATTGTAGATAATTTACTGGCGGGT
>CAZRKA010000166.1:0-7077 GCA_964600345.1 uncultured Chitinophaga sp.
GCCAAAAACATTGCCGCAGGTAATTTCAAGGTATGCCTCGAGTATCAGATAGGAAATTGCAAAGGACCCTGTCAGGGATTTCAAAGCGAGGAAGAATACCGTCAGAGCATAGCAAACATCAGGCACATATTAAAAGGGAATCTTGCAGAGGTTAAAAGGCATTTGCGCAAACAGATAGAAGACGCAGTGGCGCGGCTCGCATTCGAAGAAGCCCAGGATTATAAGGAAAAACTCATATCACTTGAATCCTACCAGGCAAAGTCGACAGTAGTCAATACAAACATCAGCAATGTGGATGTGTTTGGCATTATTTCGTCTGATCAGGCGGCTTATATCAATTATCTGCGGGTGGTCAACGGCATGATTATTCAATCACAGAATCTTGAAATTAGAAAAAAAATCGACGAGAGTGATGAAGAAATATTGCTCGAATCAATTGCTCAGTTCAGGAATAGCAATCCGGTAGAAAGCAAAGAATTTATTGTACCGTTTAAACCTGAAATAGATTCAGGTATTCCGTTTACAGTACCTTCCGGCGGCGATAAGAAAAAATTGCTCGACCTGAGTATGAAAAATGCATTTTATCTCAAACAGGAAAGACAACTGGCTGCAGAAAAACTGGATCCGTCTATCAAAACCGATCGCCTGCTTTCGGTCATGCAGAAAGATCTTCGCCTCACTGGTTTGCCCAGGCATATTGAGTGTTTCGACAATTCCAATATTCAGGGGACCAATCCCGTTTCGGCATGTGTGGTTTTTAAAAACGGAAAACCCAGTAAAAGCGATTACCGGCATTTCAATATAAAAACGGTAGAAGGGCCAAACGACTTTGCAAGTATGATTGAAGTACTGACAAGGCGTTACAGCAGGATATTAAATGAAGGCAATCCGCTTCCCGATCTGGTTGTTGTAGATGGAGGAAAGGGACAGTTAAGCTCGGCTGTAGAAGCATTTAAAGCACTTGGAATTTATGGGAAGGTGCCGGTGATAGGAATAGCCAAAAGGCTTGAAGAGCTTTATTATCCCGGTGACCCGCTGCCTCTTTACCTCGATAAAAAATCGGAAACACTCAAAGTTATTCAACAAATGAGAGACGAGGCACACCGTTTTGGTATCACACATCACCGCAACAGGCGAAGCAAGGGTTTTGCCGTTTCGTCGCTCGGGGAAATAGAAGGTGTGGGAGAAAAAACAACGGCTATGCTGCTCAGGGAATTTAAATCGGTAAAGAAAATCAAAGAAGCAAATGAAGAAATGCTGACACGTGTAATTGGTCCAAAACTGGCAAAGACTGTATACAAACACTTTCATGAATAGTATAGAGCAGGCTTTTGATGATCTGGATAAAATAAAGTCTTATCTTTATCAATTTGCAGATAGTTTCGCGAAGTGCTCTGTGCTGGACAGTAATGAAACCCCTGCTGCATTAAACGAAGGGAAATATGAGTTTCTGGCAGGTTTCGGTTGCAGAAAGCAATATAGCGGAACCGCCTCAGTACAGCTCAAGGAGGCAGAAACCTCGGGTTACTGGAAATTCTTAAGTATTGAGTATGGTCTTATAAGCGATGAAAATCTGCCGGCTGATATATTTGAACCTGAACTGGTGATATACATCTTAAAGAATGAACGCAAATTCAGGGCGGTCAACAACGGAATCAGTGAAGAAAAATTCCGGTATTTGCTCAGAACATTAAGAGAACTTAAGCCTGAACACGCCGAGAAGGCACCGTCAACTATAAACTTTGAAGCGGCCTGTTCGCGGTCAGAATACATACAGACAGTTGCCCGTATCAGAAATGATATAAGAAACGGCAAATACTATGAGATGAATTACTGCATTGAATTTAAATCGGTACAGAGGTCATTGCCATGGCTCACTCATTTTTTAAAGCTCAATGATTCCAGCAGGGCACCATTTGCAGCTTATGTCAAAAATGAAGATAGGGTGGTGCTTTGCAGCAGCCCGGAAAGATTTCTTCTGAAAGCAGGGAAGCGTTTGTTGTCTCAGCCGATTAAAGGTACAAATAAGCGCTTACCGGGAATGGATAACCTTCATCAGCTCGAATTGCTTAAAAGCAGTGAAAAGGAGATGGCCGAGAATGTGATGATAGTCGATCTGGTTAGAAATGATCTGGCCAGAATTTGCGAAAGCGGAACTGTAAAAGTTGACGAATTATGCGGTGCTTATGCTTATACCAGTGTCAATCACCTTGTTTCGAGTATAAGTGGTATAAAAAAGGATAATATCGGAATTGCGGATATTTTCGAAGCCATGTATCCTATGGGCAGCATGACCGGAGCTCCTAAAATAGAAGTAATGAAGCATATTGACCTTTACGAAAAGGGAAGGAGAGGTATGTACAGCGGTTGCCTGGGCTATATGACACCTGAGGGTGATATGGACCTCAATGTGATTATAAGGTCCCTGGTATACGGGTTAAGTGATGGTATACTCAGTTACAAAGTAGGGAGTGCAATTACCTACGATTCTTCTGAAGAAGCTGAATACGAGGAATGCCTGCTGAAAGGCAATCGCTTATCAGCTGCCTTTGGGACATAGTCCGGCATGTCAATCAGGATTTACTGCTTTTCCTTTTTTTAGATTTTTCGGAAACTTCGTCGTCCTCTTTTAAAAGACTTCTCCAGTCATTCTGGGTTTCATCTTTCGTAAAACTGATGGTTTCGTTGTAAAGGTCTTTTTCAATTTTCATGACATCAACCGGAGTTCCGATATAGTTTTCTATTTCTTTAAGCAGAGGTTTCTCTTCTTTACTGCAAAAAGCTACAGCCTGTCCTTTTTTATTCCCGCGACCGGTTCGTCCCACCCGGTGCACATAATTTTCGGGTAACTCGGGCAGGTCGTAATTAACGACATAATCCACATCAGGAATGTCTATACCCCTTGCACTGACATCAGTTGCTATAAGAATATTGTTTTTACCGGATTTAAAGTCATTAAGCACCTGTACGCGCATTTTCTGGTCCTTGTCGCCGTGTATGGTTTCGGAATGAATTCCGGCTCTTTCCATGGCTTTACAGACCCTTTCAGCTCTGACCTTGGTTCTTACAAACACCAGTATTTTTTTATCAGGCAGTTCATCAACCAGTCGCTCCATAAAGAATCGCTTGTCGTCCATTTCTATAAACGCTACCGAATGTTCTATGTTCTTGTTGACGGGATTTTCAGGTGAGATTTGAATCCTTATAGCATTTTTAACAATACTATAGGCCAGTTTTCTGATTCTGTCGTTGATTGTAGCTGAGAAAAAAAGCGTTTGACGCTGTCTGGGAATATGTCGCATGACATCCTGAATATCTTTCAGAAATCCCAGGTCCAGCATATGGTCGGCTTCGTCTATGACAAGGGTTTCCAGTTGTTTGAGATCAACATAACCCTGACTAATCAGATCAAACATTCTGCCCGGGGTACTGATAAGAATATCTACTCCTTTTTTTAGTTTTGCTATTTGTGCATCCTGTTCTACACCGCCGTAGAGGCTTAAGGTAATGACCGAACAACCATCACCCAGTTTTTCAAAAACATCATTAATCTGAATGGCGAGTTCACGTGTCGGAACCATCACCAGACATTTGGTATGTTTACTTTTTTCAAATTTCTTCTGCTTGGCAACAAAGTCAATTACAGGAATAGCAAATGCAGCTGTCTTTCCGGTACCGGTTTGTGCGATAGCGAGAACGTCTTCACCTTTCATAATAGGGGTGATGGCTTTGAACTGGATATCCGTAGGTCTCTTAAACCCGAGTGTTTTCAGATTTTCCTGAATTTTGGGGTGTAAATGGTATTGTTCGAATTTCATCGCTGTGCAGGGTAAATAAAAAAAAGCCTTCCGTGTGAAAGGCTTTTCTTAAATATGTTTAAGAGTATTATCTCATTTTTTTGTTTTTCTTACCTATACCGCTGGAAGGTAAAGACTTGTTGCGTTTCTTACTGTTACCGATAGGAGATCCGACTCTTATCATAGCGCAGCGGAATCCAATGGTTGAAGTAGAAAGATTTTCATCAAGCCATCTGCGGGTGCCGGGGCTCATCCAATAGGCTCTGTCATTCCATGAACCTCCTTTGTAAACACGGGCTTTGTCGTTTATCAGTGTAGTAACACCGTATTCGTACATTTGCTCTTCGTTGTTATAGGTGGTTGCGTCTTTGTAACCTATATTGTCAGAAACCTTGTAATTTCTTCTGTTGATATTCTGAGCATCGTTTACCGGCTCAAATACAAGACGACCAAGTGAATCTTTTTCTTCCAGTTCGCCGTAAGCATCCAGTTTTAACTGGGTGTAAACGTTACCACGGAATGCATTGAAATCGTCTATATCTTCGATAGAAAGCGGACGGTAAACGTCTTTTACCCACTCGCTGACATTGCCTGCCATATTGTACAGACCGTAGTCGTTAGGCCAGTATGAGAAAACAGGTGTAGTGATGAAACCGGCATCGTTAAGCTGACTGGCTATACCACCCTGGTCACCTTTGTCGCGTTTAAAGTTGGCCATGATCTTACCCCTGTCTCTTTCTTTACCATGAGTCATTCTCACTGTCAGGTCGTTCCAGGCATAAATTCTTTTCTCGTCGGTATTTTCGTATTGAGAGTTGCCGATGGCGCCCTGAGCGGCGTATTCCCATTCGGCTTCAGTTGGTAGTCTGTATTCAGGAAGAAGGATACCGTCTTTAACAGCAACATCCCTTTTGCCTTTTTTGGTTCTGTAATCCCTAAGCATGCCTTTGCTTTTCTTTCTGACAGCAGGGTCGTACTGATTGGCAAGGTAGGTTTTGGTATTGAAGTTATCCTGGTCAACGACACGTTTGTCTACGTAAGGGTGAATTTTCTCCCTGTCGAGTATCATTTCATTGACACGGTCTGTACGCCAGTCGGCAAATGCAGTAGCCTGCAGCCAGCTAACACCAACAACCGGATAATCTTTATAGGCCGGGTGACGGAAATAGTATTCCACATAAGGCTCGTTGAAGGCCAGACGGCTTCTCCAGCAAAGGGTATCAGGCAATGCTTGTTTGTATACTTCAGGATATGTAACGAACACTCTCTGCAACCAGTATACGTATTCACCGTATTGAAGGTTACTGATTTCTGCCTCGTCCATGTAGAAGGAATTGACGGTCACTTTGCGTTCAACGTTGTTGTAATCGTACAGCACGTCCTGCTCGGTTGATCCCATTACAAATGCACCGGCAGGTACCAGTACCAGTCCCGGTCCTGTTTCCTGTCCTTTGTATTTGTGATTCTCAAATCCTCCCCATTTCCTGCTGTTGTAACCGAAGCCTGTTGTCTGTGATGCATTCTTGTTTCCGCATGACGGAGCAAGTAACAGAGTGGCGGCCAGTACAGAGGATAAGGCAAATAAACTCTTTTTACTTTTCATTTGTTCTTTGTGTCTTGGATATTATAATAACTGCAAAGATGTTATTTTATTGTGTTATTACCAAATATTATTAAAAGTCAGGACATCTTAAAGGTTTAAACCTCAGAGGTCTGTCTCTTAAGCACCAGTCTACTGTGGCACTAACCTCATGACTACCCGGAGCAGCCGAACGGGCAGATGATACGGTAATGTCGTAACTGTATCCGAATTTGAAACGGTCTTTTCTGAATCCAAGCAGTACCATCAGCGCATCGGAATTGCCGTAAGTGCCGAGGGTCTGTCTGTACCATAAACCTGTAACTATTGGTCCTTTATTGACATAGAAACCGAAGTTGATCTGTGTGAAGTTTTGCTGCATCATGAACAAAGCATTCGGCGAGAATGTAGCCTGAGAGAATTTCTTTCTGTCGAGCGGAATAACAACACCTGCGTGCATGGTATAGCGTCTTGGAACTATTCCGTCGTTATTGCTGTAGAAAGACTGAACCGGCTGTGTGATATTGTGCATGGCAAATCCGGCGTAAAACTTTTCGGAGTAGGCGAGTATACCGGCAGCGAAATTCGGGAATACTACCGAAGCATCAGCTGTTGGTTCCTGGGTAGGAAGCACAAACCCCTGAGTCGGGTGAATCTGATCTCCGAATCTGAGTTTACTGTGGTCAATTGCCTTGTTTACGAAGGAAGCCTGTAGTCCGCCTCTCAGGAAGAATACCTTATTGATCGGGAGAACATAAGAGTATACACCGCTGACAGATGTGGTGGTGAGCAAACCGGCACCGGCTCTGTCGTATGTTGCCATCAGACCGATACCGCCGCCTATTTTTTCGTAGTGTTGATCATAACTGGCGTTAAATGACCTGAATGTGCCCGGTAAACTTGGCCACTGGTTGCGATAGTTGATAGACATACGTCCGGCTGATTGCCTTCCGCAGAATGCCGTACCCGCCATGGCGGGATTGGTGTAAACCGGCGCAGCGTAAAACTGCGAAAACTCAGGATCCTGTGCATAGGCTTGTGATATGCTTGCCAGACCTAAAATTAAACCGTAGATTTTTTTCATATGCATTTTGAGATAAAACGGATTTGTTACAAAGATATTGTCATTTTTTGGTAATTTCATATTTTTTTTGCAATTTTTTTTTAGTCATATCGTTAGTCAGGGCAAAGAAAATCGTAATTTTGTTTCGTTTATGAATATATCAAGCCGTGCTATTTTTTCACTTATAATATTTTGTTTAAACACCATAAACGGACAAAACGTTGCCCGGGAGGAAACAAGGGTTATCAACTGGATAAACGGCTTTAATCAGGATTATCCCGTATCATCTGATTATCAACTTGCAGCGCATAGTTTTAACGGCATAATTCTGCCCTCTGTATCTGAAAACTTCAAGACCTCAGGCAAATCTTCGCTGGAGTTTTACGATATGGAATATAAACCCCTCGAAGGATTTTCCGAATTCAGCAGAAATAAGCTGGCAGGACTCAGGGGACAGGTTGCGCCTCAGGTATGGCACAGTCTTGAAGGAAATCAGGGTTATACCGGTTTTTATCTCTGTCCGTTTAAAGAGGAAAATGGCCGCTTCTACAAACTGATTAGTTTCAAATTCAGGGTGATGGATGGCAAAGCCTTTGCAACTCCCGGTGCAGGTTCGCTTGCTAAAAGAGCATTAGATA
>CAZRKA010000167.1:0-7012 GCA_964600345.1 uncultured Chitinophaga sp.
GAATTCAACCGCAAAGCCGACGGTAGTCTTGAAAAACTACCTGCACAGCACGTTGATACCGGCATGGGATTCGAACGCCTTGTAAGGGTATTGCAGCAGAAAAAGTCAAATTATGATACCGATGTCTTCACACCGATAATAAGTGAACTTGAAAATATATGCGGTAAGAAATATACCGGAACTGACGATAAAAAAGACATCGCATTCAGGGTTATTGCCGACCATATCCGCGCAGTTGCATTTTGCATAGCTGATGGTCAGTTGCCTTCCAATACCGGTGCAGGTTATGTCATAAGAAGAATTTTAAGAAGGGCTCTGCGATACGGCTACAGCTATCTGGGAATGCGCGAACCTTTTATGTTCAGATTGATACCGGTCTTGTCGCGCGAGTTCGGAATGGTATTTCCTGAACTTGAGTCTCAAAAGGAATTTATTGCCAAAGTGATACAGGAAGAAGGTAATACATTTCTGAAAACGCTGGCTAACGGACTCGAGAAAATTAATGCCTATCTGAGTGCCAACACCAAAATTGTGGATGGCAGAACGGCCTTCGAGCTATACGATACTTTCGGTTTTCCGATAGACCTGACCAGACTGATAGCTTCCGAAAACGGATTTGAAGTGGACATAGAAGGTTTTGAATCGTTGCTGCACGAGCAGAAAGAAAGAAGCCGCAAGGATGCTAAAAAAGAAACCGGCGACTGGAATTATCTACTCGACGACGACAACGAGGAATTTATAGGTTACGATTACACCGAAGCAAGTGTTAAAATTGCCAGATACAGAACCGTCAAAGTAAAAGACAAGGAACAGTATCAGCTGGTATTCAATATCACGCCTTTTTATGCCGAAAGCGGCGGCCAGGTTGGAGATACCGGTATCATGAAAGGAGTAGTAGACGGAGAAAGTGTTCTACTTACTGATACTCAGAAAGAAAACGACCTGATTATACATTACGTCAAACAATTACCCAAAAATCTGATGCAGTCGTTTGATGTGTCAGTAGATACCGAAAAACGCAGACTGACAGCCAGCAACCACAGTGCCACTCATTTATTGCACGCTGCGTTAAAACAGGTTTTAGGATCGCACGTTGCTCAGAAAGGCAGTCTGGTTAACTCAGAATATCTCCGCTTCGACTTCAGCCATTTTGCTAAAATGACGGATGATGAAATCAAATCGGTGGAGCAAATTGTCAATGAACGCATCACCGAAAACATTGCGCTGGACGAACAGCGTATGGTGCCGATAAAGCAAGCTGTGGAAGAACTTGGCGCCACTGCTCTTTTTGGGGAGAAATACGGCGACCTGGTCAGGGTGATTACCTTCGGAAAGGAATATTCGGTTGAATTATGCGGGGGTACCCATGTTAAAAACACGGGCATCATCAGGCGATTCAAAATAGTTTCTGAAAGTTCTGTTGCTGCCGGGGTGCGACGCATTGAAGCGATTACCAACGATGCCTGCGACGCATTTTACCGGAATATTGAAGATAAATTCAGAGCTATCACTGAATTGCTTGGCGATTCCAAAGATCCTGAAGCCGCCATTCAGAAACTGCAGTCTGAACGCAGTGAACTTTTGAAGAAACTCGAAGCTATAGAAAATGAGAAAGCAGCAGGTGAAAAACAAAAATTACTGGGTAAAATTAACAAATCGTCTGCCGGGCTAAACCTCTTATTCGAACGCGTTGACGGTCTGAGTGCCGATCATTTAAAGAATCTCTGCTTTCAGTTAAGAACCGAGCACAATCCAATATTTGGTGTTATTGCATCTAACATAGACGATAAACCTCTTATCACTGTATTTGCTTCTGACGAAGCCGTAAAGGACAAGCAAATCCATAGTGGTAATATCGTGAAGGAATTGGCAAAACTGATACAGGGCGGCGGAGGCGGTCAACCTTTCTTTGCGACTGCAGGCGGAAAAGACCTTAAAGGACTCGACAAGGTATTGGATGCTGCAAGGGCTTTGCCTATAGTGTAAGTTCGTTATCCAGAATAGGGATCACTCGCCGACCTTGGATATGGCTTAATGTAATACCTGAATCAGGTAGCGTCCGTTACTGTATTGTCCTTTGACAATTAAATAGTAATACCCGCTTTCAAAATCACTCAGATTCAATAAAACCCTGTCAGGCTTATCAAATACAGGGTTAATCAGACATTCTTTTCCGGTGATATCAAAAACCTGAATACTTATTATTTCGCTCTGAGACAGCACATGAATGTTTCCGGAACCGGGATTCGGAAAAATACTGAAAGCTTCATTTTGCGTCACCTGTATGTTCGAAAGGTCAGATACAAGTATGCTATCGATGTCTGAACCACAACTGTTTTCGGCTCTCAGCCAGTACCATCCGAACTCAGAAACAAGTAATTGGGAAAAAGTATCCGACGACGAGTTATTCCAGCTATATCTGTCTTCATGATCAGGACCTTTCAACAAGAGGCTGAATGGTTTTCTGAGTCCGGTGTCATTACCAAGATTTACTACAGGCAGGCTTTTTTCTGTTATGCTTATTGTGTCGGAAGTGGATCCGCACAAATTTGTGACGCTCACAAAAAACTTCCCTCCCCGCTTGATCCGGATTTCTTCATTGACGGATCCTGTATTCCAAATGTAAGAACTGTGAGGGTAGCGGGCATTTAATGTATGATTAAACGGAAGGCAGATTGCCGTATCAGACCCGATGTCTATTTGCGGCGTATACCTGCTGCTTACACGGATGCTGTCTGTACTTTTACCGCATAAATTACTGATGCTGACAAAATACAATCCCGAATCAGGTATCTGCAATACCGGATCAACACTACCGTCAGACCATTTATACTGACAATCGGGGAAAAAAACGTCCAGGAATGGGTAATTTCCGTTGCAGACAATTGTATCGGGACCTAATTCGAGTATGGGCTGCCGGGATGCCAGGATGCTGATACTGTCTCTGTCATTTCCACAGTCATTTTCGGCTATTACCCAGTATAGGCCTTCCTGATTTACACTCAGTGTACTGTCAGTATCGTTTGTACTCCAGCGCCGGCTTAATGTTTCATTATTTCCCTTTATATGGATTGTATAATTAAAAGGATGGCATAAATGTGTATCAGCAGGCAGAGAAATATCAGGCGTATAAAGGCGGCTAATTTGAATTGAATCAAAACTTTCGCCGCAGACATTTTCACCTTTGACAATGACGGTACCGCTTCCGTTGAAAAGCAATACAGATGTTTTATTGGACGGATTGACATTCCACGAATACAGTACATTATTTTCATAAGGGGTAAACAAGGTTATGGGACTATTAATAGGCTGATCACAGATTATTGTATCAGCTGCAAGTCTGACTTTGGGAAGTTCCGTCAGTTCCTTCAGATAAATGGTATCGCTTACAGTGCAGTTGTTGCGGGTGACATCCAACCAGTATTTACCTGCATTCTGAGCTGTAAAGACATCAGTACTATCGCCGCTGTTCCCGTTCCATCTGTATTTACCGCTGATATTGGACCGGAGTTGTAAGGACTTGTTTCTACAAATGTTTGTGTCATGCCCGATATTGAGATCCGGATCCACATAGATTTTAATTGCGATACTTTGAAAGTCGTATACCCATGGTCTTTCTGAATAAAAGCTGACTATGAATATATAGGGTTGTTTTCTGATATCTTTACAGCCGGGGGTCCAGTCAAAACTACCGGTCGAACGCCATGCCAAATTTACAGAATCCAGCGAACCTTTGACAGGATTGGTAATAAACATTCTGACTGAATCTGTTTTCATGGTGTCTTTATGTTCAGTAATCAGATTGATTCTGATAGACTGTCCGATTTTTACCCGGTGTTCAAGTTTCATTGAGTTCTTCGAAAGCAGTGGTTCATTGATGATATTGTTGGCTACAACCATAAGGTGATCGGTGATATAATAGCCGATAAGTCGCCTGCTACCATTAATCATCCTGTATTCGTTTACTTTATAGCAAATCACACTTACTTCATTGCTATTGGTAGGTGTATAGATTAAATTTCCGCTTAAAGAATCATGAAACAAACCTCTGGGTGGAATGCTCAGTGGCAAAGGCATGCAGTTCTTTTGTCCAGCCTGAGTACAAAGCGGTGTAAGCGGAAAATCCTGACTATAACCCGTGTTATAAGTAGTGTAGGAATTTTTCGCAAACATAGGAGTAAAAAGTTCATAGATCAGGATATCACTGTCTGTGGTATCCAGTACCATGGGGTTGAAATAATTGGGCTGGTTATAGCGGGCGTAAATATTCCTTGTATTTAAAAATGCCGGACCGCTATTATCAGATGCCAGACAACGGTCGAGCATACATTCGTAATACATGGCGCCGGAATTCATGGTATTAACAGACCCTGTCCTGCAACAAACGGTAATTGAAAAAGTAAATTTACATGAAGATTTGAAACTACCCCCGGCAAATGTATCCAGGTTGAGCAGGTATTCGTATTGATGTTCTTCGGAACCAATGTTTGTTGAATTATTCGGGGGATTGCAGGCTCCCGGTGCATTGATTGTAATGTTGCGAATGGATGTGCGGCTCATATTGACTGTTTTGCTCCCGGAGTCGCATGTCACAATCAGAGGCAATAATCCCGATGAATTAAAAGGTGTGCCCCGGCAATCCCTTACACCCTTGTATATTATTTTGTAGTTGTTGACAGCAATATACTGGTAGGTAATGCTTGAAGCAATTGGAGATGCCCCCAGTCCAAGAGTCACTTTCAGCAATACCAATATAAAAAGCAGGTTTCTTTTCATTGTTTTTCATTAGACACAGAAAAAGACCAATGTGACATACATGGCAGAAAATGTTATCTTATTAAGTCTATGCGGAAATTAAGTAAGCAATATTTTTAATCGGAGCTTCTTCGAAGTAAGGTATAATTCTAAGCATATTTCCTTTACTTTGCTTCAAGAAACTCCTATAATAATGACTGTGAAATTCTCCGAAATATTTAATTGCATTGCCGGACTCAGGTGCATTTTCCTACTCTTATTTATTTTACCCTTGCACAGAATTGCTGCGCAAAGACCTGTAATTTCAATAGACAATCACAATGTATTGTACAGAGGAATTGAAAACCCCGTACGTATTGCCTGTCAGGGTTACAAATCCGATCAACTGTTGCTGAGTATTTCAGGCGAGAAAAACAAAGTAAATCATCAAAGTGAAAACTTATACAGTGTCATTGTTGGCGAAGATACCGGTGTATGTTTCCTGTACGTAACCGGTGTCAGAAAAAACAAAAAGCAACTTCTGGGTACCTTTCGCTATCAGATTAAAGACATTCCAAAAGGAAATGCAAAATTCGGCAAGCTCGACAACGGGAATTACTCTATTGACGAGCTTTTATCACAAAATAGAATTGAATACAGCACCGACGTCAGCATCACCGGAATAAGCGAAAATGCAGCTATTGTTTCATACAGTGTTTTAATTTTACCAAAGAAAGGACTGATGGAAGAGATGAATTACAATGGCAATGCGATTCAGCAACAGTTGAAGGATAAAATATCATTACTTAAAATCGGCGACATATTGGTCATTCAACGGATACAAATGCAGATGACAGGAAATAAAATTGCTCTCAAGCCACTTTTGTTCATAGTCGTAAAACCAGGTTGGGACAAACAGCAGTCGACACACTGCAGAATCAGTGGAAACCTGGTCATAGACAATGAAATAAGACCGTACAGATACCCTTTGACCGAACACAGTTTAAATGTTTCGGAAAAGCAACAGAAACATGGAATCTGGAAAGTATGGATATACAATGCCAATAAACAGGATTACCTGATCAACTCCGTTGACAGTTTCCATTTTGGCAAACGCATTTATTCGGAATATTTCACTGATGAAAAACGCGATTTCAGAATTGACTTTATAAGTGACAGCGATATCGTTTACACGTCTTACCACAGTAATGGCCGGGTATACCAGACGGGTAATGTAAAAATTGAATCTGAGGAAATCCGTTATATCAAATCCGCATTTTACGAAGAACCCGACATTACACTTAACAGAGGAGGTTTCGAAGTTCATCTGAGCAGGGTATCTGCGCCTTATTTTCCGGTTGGGCAATGGCTGGTATATGACAGTACAGGATTTCTGCAATTAAGAATTGAATACGGATTAATAATTGATAGTCTGGTTCACGAAACTAGAGATCCGGATATGCCTTTATTTTACCCTGTTCAGTATTATCTGGTAGTGCCCGACGGCGAGTGTATTCATTTCAACCAGGACGGCAGTATCCGTGAAAAGATAATATACCGCAATGGACGTGTTGTAAGAAGGAAATAAGCACAACTTGTACAATCAGCAGCTTTGCTTTATTGAAACTATTTCAATGATGATAAGTGCTTCCCCTGATGATGGTAAAAGCCCTGAATAGTTGTTCGGCCAGTATCACTCTTACCATCTGATGGTTAAAGGTCATTTCTGAAAGTGATATAGCCTCTCCCCTTTTTTTAATGCTTTCTGAAAGTCCGTAAGCTCCACCTATTACAAATGCCATTTTAGAATGCTCATGTGTTTTTTTGTCCAGATAAGCCGCAAACCCTTTCGAATCAAATTGCTTTCCTTTTTCATCGAGAAAAAAAACCGTGCATTTGTCGGGCAATCCCGCTTCTATACTTTCAGCCTCTGCATCCCTGAGTTTCAGGGCGTCCATTTTATTGCCATTCTTTACATCCGGAAGTTCTTTCCATTCCAGTTTACAGAATTTACCCAGGAGCTTTTCGTATTTTGAAATGCCCTGCCTGACATAATCTTCATTGGTCTTGCCAATACTGATGATATAAATCTGCAACATATCCTTTTATAAAAAAACAGGTTTCATACATTGCTGTGATGAAACCTGCCGTTATGGAAACGGGTGTTTTACTATTGTGAACTCAGGATGGATAACAATTCATCCAGTTTAGGTGTGAGGATAATTTCTGTGCGTCTGTTTTTGGCGCGAGCTTCAGGAGTATTGGCGGGATCTATAGG
>CAZRKA010000168.1:0-7006 GCA_964600345.1 uncultured Chitinophaga sp.
TAAAACCATTGTATTTTAGAAAATTTCCGCCGAGTATTATTTTTCCATCTGCCTGAATGGCTAAAGCTTCAACATTTGTTGGACTATATGACGTAAACATATTAGTACAGGCAGTACCCGGATTAAAACCCTGGTCTAGGGTTCCGTCTTTGTTTATCCGGGCTATGCAATTTCTGTTTACGCCATTATACATGGTAAAGTTACCGCCTGTTAAAAGTTTTCCGTCTGTTTGTAAAGCAGTGACGATAACTTTTTGATCAAAACTTTCACCACTGCCGTAGGTACAGTCATCCTGCGTATTAAAACCCGGATCGGATCCTCCTGCTTGCGCAAAGGAATTCATACAGCTAAGTGAAAGACATAGGGAAAGTAGAAATGCTATTTTGCTTTTCATGTTTAGAAATCAATTTAGAAACAAAGGTATGTATTAAAAAATAATTTACAATGTAAACAACTAAAGTTCAACATGATTACTACATACAACCCTTGTGTTTCTTAGCTGACGAATTATTTAAAAGTCGGGTTGATTTTATTTGAATAATTATTTTCAACTGAAATAATTTAAAGAAGTGACTTAATGCTGAGACAGCTTTAATCTGTATATTTTTTTCCCTTTATTGCTCAGATAGGGATAAAGTAGTTGATTGACGTATTTGATATAGTGTGATTTTAATTCTGACTTTTTGAGTTTTGTTTCCGGATTATTCAGAAAGTAAAATGTCCGCATGGCGCCGCTTAATTCCATCAGATAATTCAGGTCTTCAATTTCGAGCGATTTGTCCAGATAGCCTTGTTTCTGCAAATCGAGAAGGAAATGCAAATACAACTGCATACGCAGCTTGTTGCCCGCTTTAAGTTCGCGGGCCAGAGCTTTATACATTCTTATTATAGAGACATAATCCCGGTAAAGGAAAATATATTTCAAGCTCACCTGAAAACTGTGAGCAGGTGCGTCAATAAGCATTTCGAGTAAATTTCCTTTCCCGTTTTCAACTTTCATAGCAATACTGAGTTCTTTTGTCATGTCGCGGTACAATTCAGTAACAAGCACTTCCTTTCCGGCAAAATGGTAAGTAATGTTTCCGTAACTTTTATCCATTGCTCCGGCAACATCCCGGAGTGTAACAACTTCGAATCCTCTGATATTAAAATGTCTCAGAGCGGTTTTTTTTATCTGTTCTCTTGTAGTCACAGTGCAAAATTAGTTTAATTAGGTCATTTGGCCTAATTAAACTAATTTTCATTATCTTTGCAGCAGGATTCTGAAATAACAATGAAAACAATTTATAAAAATCCGGAGGCAAAGGCAGCAATCATGGCGCTTTACGACCGTAAACTAGCCGAAACAGGCATGCAATGTGAAGAAGAATGGCATACGGTTTATGGCGGATTAACACATGTACTCGTTTGCGGCGACAGGAAAAAACCGGCTATCATGCTGCTGCACGGTATCAATGCGGGCGCGCCAATGGCACTTGAGGCTGTAAAAGGACTTGAAAGTGATTATTGCATTTATGCCGTCGACAGTGTAGGACAAGCTACCAAAAGCGCCGAGAACCGACTGTCATTCAACGACCTTTCTTATGGCCGCTGGTTGTCTGAGCTGATGACTGCGCTGAAACATGATGATATGACGGTTATTGGTGTTTCGTATGGTGCATTTTTGCTCAATCAACTGATCAGACACAGTCCCGGGAAAGTGAATAAAGCAATTTATATTGTTCCTTCAGGTTTTGCCAACGGCGGTTTTATGTCTTCAATGAAAAGGCTCAGTTTACCGCTTATGAAATTTCAGATCAGTAAAAAAGACGAAGACCTGATTAAATTCATGGATGCATTTTATATCAGCAAGGATGCGTATTCTCTGGCATTTCAGAAACATACTCTTACCGGAGTCAAAATGGATTACAGGCGTCCGCCAATTTTGAAGAAGAAGGACGTACTCAATTTTAAAAAGCCGGTATATGCCCTTCTTGCCGGCGATGATGTATTCTTTCCGGGTGATGTGACATTGAAGCGAATCAGGGAAATATTCGAGGGATATAAAGAGTCTTATATGCTCGAACATGCCAGGCACGTGCCGGATAAATCCGATTACCCGGTAATTCTCGAAAAGTTGAGGAAATGGCTGGCGGATTAAAACTTAGCGGTACTGTCTTCAATTACATTTCTGAAGGTAAGATTGATGCGCGCCGATTTTATTTTTAAGGATTTTGGTAATGCGTGCTGCCAGTATTTCTGACATTCGCCTTTCATGAGCAGTAAACTGCCATTACTCAGCATTAAATCAATTCGTTTCTTATCGCGCTTGTGTCTGAAAGCGAAATTTCTTTCGGCACCCAGACTAATTGATGCTATCTGCGGATTATCACCGAGTAATTTTTCGTCGTCACTGTGCCAGGCCATGCCTTCACCGCCATTGTGATAGAGATTGAGAAGACAGGAGTTAAAACTGATACCGCAATTATTCTCAGCTATTTCTCTTAATTCAAGCAGTGTATCTGTCCATGTTTCTGCAATCCGCGCAACCCCCGAGTAAGCATAGTTGTATGGCCCATCAGCATGCCAGGCGTATTTTCTCTTACTGATAATGGTTTTTCCGTAAATCTGCAGGGCATCGTTTTTCCAGTTTATACCATTCATGAGTTCATGAAAATAAAATTCTGATTGTTGAGCTGTCAGTATCTTGCCGAAATAAAAAACTTCTCCGTCATAAGGCAGCAGGTTTTGTTCCGGCGTAATTAATTCTGTAAATAGATCGGGTACTTGATTCATTCCGGATTTTGTATTTGCTCCTCACAATATATGATAGCTGCTTTTCGTTCGCTTCCCCACAAATAGCCGCCGAAATGACCGCTGCTTTGTATCACTCTGTGACAGGGAATCAGAAAAGCCACAGGATTGCTGCCGATGGCATTGCCTGCAGCCCTTGCCGAATCTTTCATGCCTATGGAATTTGCCACATCGCCGTAAGTGCTCAGTTTCCCATGCGGTATTTTAAGCAAAGCTTCCCATACTTTCATCCTGAAACTGCTGCCTTTAAGGTGTAGATTAAGTACTTGTGAAGGATTGTTTCTGAATGAAAAAAACTGAAGAGCTTTGCGATGCAAATCAGTTTCCTGATCTTTTAAAACGGCTTCAGGAAATTCTTTGTTCAATTCCCTGAGCCCTTCATGCACTGAATTTGTAAAAGACAAACGGCAAATACCTTTTTCGGTCGATGCGATCAGGGCACCGCCAAAGGGTGTATATCCGAAGCTGTAACTGATGCGGAGATTCCGGCCGCCATCTCTGTATTCGGCCGGACTCATGGCTTCAATTTTTATAAAGAGATCGTGCAGTCTGGAAGTGCCCGACAATCCTGTTTCGCCTGCTGTATCAAAAATAGAGTTCTTGTCGTTTCTAAGCAATCTTCTTGCGTGCAGTATGGTGTTGCTCTGAAGAAATTCTTTGGGACTTACACCTGCCCATTCGGTAAATAATTTCTGAAAATGAAACGGACTCAATCCAATTTCTGCTGCAATCGTATTCAGCGAGGGTTGCAGATGGTAATTTGCACGGATATACCTGATTGCTTTTTCAATGCGTTCATAGTTTAATTCCATTTGTTTCTCGCTTTGATGATTCACAGGCAGCAAATTTATACCCATTCTTCAAAAGGGACAATCCGATTCTTGCTGAATTTGAACCCCCGGTTTATTAAAGGCAATTCAGGTGTCCATGAAGTTTTGTATAGCCTGACTTACTTCACCGCTTGATTCTTCCTGCGGGAAATGACCTGCATTATCCAGTTTCAGCACTTTTGCCTGAGGAAATCCACTTTGGAATTTATCAAGATAAGAAGGTTTTATTACCGGATCTTTCATACCCCATATAAGCAGTACAGGTTTGTCCTGAAGCAAATGCCTTTTCTCCCAGAGCGATTCAAACCATGCCTGATCCTTGAGCAGCGAACGGGCAAAAGCCAGGCATCCTTCTCTCTGATGCCTGTTGGCAAATGGTGAGGTGTAATGCCTTCTGATTTCAGGTTTTGGTTTTTGGTGAAAGGATGACGGCATAATAAAGGATGCAGAGAAATTGAGATAGCGGTAAAGAAATGGAAGTAAAGGACTTTTCAATATCCTTTTCATTTTTTTGAATTCCGGTTCAGATTCAGCACTCCACAACCAGGTGTTAAGAATGACGATGCGTTTAACGTTTTCCGGGTGCTTCAATGCATAATTCAAGCCTATTACTCCGCCAAAGTCGTGTACAATCAAAGTGATATCTCTGAGTTTTTTATCGGTGACGAATTTTTCCAGACTTTGGCTGTGATTAATTGTCGAATAATTGTAATGCCCGGGTTTGTCTGATAGTCCGAAGCCTATATGATCAATGACCAGACAGCGGTATTGTTTGCTCAGTACTTTGATCTGATTTCTGAAATCGAAACTCCATGAAGGGGTGCCGTGAACAAAAAGTAAAATTTCTCCGCTTCCTTCATCGATGTAATGCATGCGATGACCGTTAACGTTATAAAATCTTGATTTGAATGGATATTCATTATGGTCGAGCCAGGGTATTGAAGTTTTCATGCCTGCAAAACTGATATATTGAAAATGAATAAAAATTGGTGCAGACCAAGAATCAGATGCGGACGGAATTATACAGTTTACTGAAATTGCTCGGGTCAATACCGAGATAGGATGCAATATGTTTATGAGATACAACATTGAGAAGGTGGGGACTTCGTTTGCAAAACTGTCTGAAGCGCTCTTCAATACTTAGAGTGTGTAATTCTATATGCCTCTGAATGACGCCAGACAGAATTGCTTCGGTCATTTTTCTGAACTCCGTTTCAATACGTCGTGAGTTTTGAAATACTGTTTCCAGGTCTTTATGCTGAATACCGTACATTTCCGAATCACTGAGTGCTGATACAAAGTATTCTGAGGGCAACTGAAAACTGAAAGAGCCGGGTATGGCACAAATTCCGGGGGCGTATGTAAATGCCAGCACCTGTTGCTTTCTTTCGGTTTCAAAATAGGACATCTGAATACCCGATGCGACGAAATAGAGCTCTCTTTCTATTTCACCCGGAGATACAATGACCTGGCCTTTTGTAAATTTCCTAAGGCGCGATTTTGATTCAAGCAATTGAATATCCTCAATTGAAATGTCTTTGAACGGTATGCTTTCCCTGAAAGTCATTATGTGCTTGCTCTGTTTTCCAGATAGGCCTTCACTATTTTTATTTTTTCTTCAAGCTGTGTTTTGAGTTCATGATTTACTATGCCGGTCTCATCATTAAAATTGTCGTAAAACTTAGGAAAGGAAAATGTTTCTATCACCTTTCCGCCGCTGAAGGGCATTCTGTTGACTGCTATTTCCAGCACACTTTTACCTCCTCTTCCGCCATCCGAAGCCGCCATAAGAAACATCGGTTTATCGCCGAATGCCTTGCGACCTTTGATTCTGGATATCCAGTCGAAGCAATTTTTAAAAGCAGCAGAATAGGCACCGTTGTGTTCAGCAAGAGAAATGATGAGCATATCGGCAGCGTCTATTTTTTCGGCAAAAAGATAGGCAGCTTCGGGAATGCCTTTTTCCAGTTCTAAATCAACGCCAAAAAGAGGAAGATTAAAATCGTTGAGGTCCGGCAATTCAGTCCGGTGTTCGGAGAAATAACTGACAACGAATTGCAACAGTCTTTTATTGATGGAATGTCTGCTGTTGCTACCGGCGAATGCTGTAATTTTCATAATACGTCTCTTAACTCAGGAAGTTTGTTGAACATGGAGCGGGCAAACGGACAAAGCGGAATTACTTTAAGATGTTGCTGTCTGGCATATGCATGCAATTCAAGCAGTATTTGTTTTCCGACATTTTTGCCGGCCCATTCCTTTTCAACCTCTGTATGATCTATAATCATTCTGTCTGTACCGGCCATGGTATAAGTCATTTTACCGGCTTCTGTTTCTCCATCGACTGCTGCAAAATAACCCTTATTGTCGGTCGGGTGATGAATGATTTTCATGTAACGATGTTAAAATTAAAAGCTCCGCTCTTTTTCGCACCGTAAATTCTAAGCCATACCGGAAGAACGGCTTCAGTTCCCCTGGCAGAGCTTATATCCCCCAGATCTATCAGGTTTTCATCCTTCCACCCGAATTGCTGCAGTATTTTTTTTACTGTTTCTTTTGCAGTATCATCATTGCCGCAGATGTAATTGACGTGGTCGCCACCTTTGAGGATAGCAGGATTTACCATTATGCCGCACCACATGGTGTTAAGCGTTTTAACCACCTTGGTCTCCGGATATGTTTTCTGAATCTCTTCGCCAAGCGAATTGAAATTGGAAAGTTCGGGTATTAATCCGGGCGGCATACCCCTGCTGAAGTCGAGGGGATTGGCCACGTCTGCCAGTACCTTGCCTTTGATTCCTGCTTCTGCCATTTTGATAGCTGCCAGGCTGTGTTCGCCTTTCACGCAATTGAAAATGACTTCGCCAAAGGCGGCTGCTTCTGCAAAAGTACCGGCATAGGCTTCAGGGTCTTGCGACGAGAATGCCATCGCTTTTTCGTTGTCGGCAGTGCGCGAGCCAAGCATAACTGAATGGCCGAGTTCAATAAGTCTTGCACCGATGGTTTGAGCCACCGTGCCGCTTCCAAGTATTCCGATTTTCATAATCTGTTAAATTTGTTAATGCGAATTTAAGGGAGTTTTATTTAAACTCATCCTTAATAGGTTTCCGAAGCCTAAAGCCGATATCATTTTCAGGATGAATTAAGGATGGAGCCAATAACACGAAGATCGCAAAGCATGCGCAAAGATCACGAGGTTTGTTGATTGTTTCAGTACGCAGCAGATTATAAACCATTAATACAGTGAACACGAAGTATTATTATAAATTTATCTTGGTGCTCTCCATGGTTAAAACATGAAAATTACTTTTTGTCGCTTTGGTGTTAACTTCAAAGGCAAAGGACACGGAGGTGTTTTTATATTAAGTTTTTTTTCACCTTGT
>CAZRKA010000169.1:0-6859 GCA_964600345.1 uncultured Chitinophaga sp.
CTGTATTATTTTTTCTCAAAATATCATTGTATATCACACCATTTACCTCTAGTGAAGAAATAGAATCAATGATCCCCAATTCAATGTTGAAATTAAAATAATTATCCCCTTTTAGGAGAGCAAAATCTGAATAAAAATTATTCTGATAAATTTGTATATTAAATAATTCATCTTGATACTCTGTCCCCTTTCGTGAAGTCTGAGGATCTATAGAAATAATATAATCTTTAGATCTATTCGAATGGAAATATGAAATACCTGCCTGATAACACTTTCCTTTACTAAATGGATGTGGTTTTTCCATATTTAATATTTGTAAATCGGATTGCCAAACCCAAATGCTGTCCAATGCACCTGTTAGGCTATCTCTGTATATCCAATATGATGAATCTCTGAAAAAAAACCGGTCTACAGCATCCTTTGGCAAAAGCACTGAATTTTCAAAACTGCAAACTGTATTTTCTTCTTTCCGACAACTACTTGCATTGATCAGTATAATTATCAAAAACAGCAACCCTGCGTTGACAATAATAAATTTTATTTCATTGAGCTTAATCATACAATCCACTTAAAACTTCAACGACAGTGAAATCCGCTTGCGTTCAAAATCAATTTCCTTTACCCTGAAACTCATGTGCTGATTGAGCTTTACCACCTCGTTCGGATTTTTAATGAACTGATTCGACATCTCTGAAATATGAAGCAATCCGTTTTCTTTGATGCCAAGATCTACAAAGGCTCCGAAATTCGTTATATTGCTGATGATACCCTTTACCATCATTCCCGGCCTCAGGTCTTCCATTTTCCTGATGCCTTCATCAAAGCTCTCCTGATCCAGCGGTTCTCTCGGATCGAGTCCGGGTTTTTCGAGTTCTTTCAGCAAATCATTAAATGTAAACTCTCCTATTTTTTCCCTGATTGCATTCATCGACTGAAGTTTCATGACTGCCTGAGGATTGGCAATCAATTCGTCTGTTTTAAGTCCTGCCAGCGCAGCCATGGTTTTCACCGTTTCATACAACTCGGGGTGCACCGCACTGTTGTCGAGCGGATTTTTTGCCCCTTTTATTCTCAGGAAGCCCGCGCATTGTTCAAATGCCTTATCACCCAGACGCGCTACCTTTTTAAGTTCCTCGCGCGATCTGAATTCGCCTGCCTCGTTGCGGTATTTTACAATATTGGCCGCCAGCACCGGACCCAGGCCCGAAACATATTTCAATAGCTCTTCGCCGGCGGTATTCAGATTGACTCCTACCCTGTTAACACAACTCACCACCGTTTCTTCAAGAGCCTTTTTTAATTTATTCTGGTTGACGTCGTGCTGATACTGACCAACCCCTATACTCTTGGCATCTATCTTTACAAGTTCGGCAAGGGGGTCCATCAGGCGGCGTCCGATGCTGACCGCTCCCTTTACCGTTACATCCTGATCAGGGAATTCTTTTCTGGCGATTTCCGAAACCGAATACACCGAAGCACCGTCTTCGTTGACCAGAAAAACCGGTACGCCTTTTAATACCGCCTTTACGGTATCTGATGTTTCTCTTCCTGCTGTTCCGTTGCCAACTGCCACCGCCTCGATTTCAAATTTAGATTTAAGTGCCAGCAAGGATTCTTCCGATTTCTTTTTATCCGATTCCGAATTGAAATACAAAACAGTCTGATGCAAGAGCCTGCCATTCTCGCTCAGGCAAACTGTTTTACAACCTGTCCTTATTCCCGGATCAATGGCCATCACCCTTTTACTACCCAGGGGCGACGATAAAAGCAGTTGCTGAAGATTTGAAGCAAAAACCCTGATAGCTTCCTCCTCTGCTTTTTCGAATAATTTCTGCTTCAGTTCATTTTCCAGTGATGGCAGCAATAGCCGTTTATAAGCATCCTTGGTAATATCCAGCATAATGGATTCGCATGATGTATCGCGCCTTATCCATTTCCTGTCCAGGGCTTCCAGCGTTTTATCCTCGTCCGGCTCTATGCTGATTTTCAATATCCCCTCATCTTCTGCACGCATGATGGCCATGAGTCTGTGCGATGCTGCTGCTGATGCTTTCTCTTTGTAATTAAAATAGTCGCGGTATTTTTCGCCATCCTTTTCCTTTCCCTTTGATAATCTTGTTTCAATCATGGCATGCATTTCGAATCTTTGTCTAAGCATGCTTCTGGTTTCAGCATCATCCGCTATCCATTGCGCAATGATGTCTGATGCACCGTCTATGGCAGCATCTTCATCCTTTACTTCTGCATTCAGGTATCTTTTGGCGGCATATTCGATATCGCGTTCCCTCTGAGCGAGAATAATTCTGGCCAGCGGTTCCAGTCCGCGTTCGCGCGCAATATCCGCACGTGTCTTTTTCCTTTGTTTATACGGCAGATACAGATCCTCAAGTGTATCTTTATCCATGCATGCCTTTATTTTTACTTCGAGTTCGGCTGTTAGTTTACCTTGCTCAGCAATGGATTCAAGAATAAAAGTTTTCCTCTTTGCAATTTCGTCGTAAGTTCCGGCTTGATGAAGTATATCCATTATATGCACCTCGTCGAGATTGCCTGTCTGATCTTTTCTGTATCTCGCCATAAAAGCTACCGAAGCACCTTCTTCACTCAGTTTGACAACGGCAGCCACCGAACGCTCGGCCAGACCTGTTGCCTGTTTAATATAATGTAACTTTTCGTTCATGGGGGCGGCAAAGATATGACAGTAAATGTGCTAATTCGAAAACTGAATTCTGATTAATCCCTGAAAAAAGAAGATATAAAATCTGAAAAACCTGTGTAAGACGGGCTGCTGCGATCTGAATATCCAAACAGAAAATCGCCTGTACTTATATAAACTTCATGTCGGGTTGTACTTACTCTCATAAAAGAATCGCTCTTAGCCCTTAATGCAATTTGCCTCAATTCGGTTTGTAACGCATACAGACTGTCCAGAACTTCATTCCCTACATTTCGCAAACGCATTATTTCTTTTATCTCAATCTTTTCATATCCATCAAATTCAGCTAAATACGCACTGTCATAAAAATGCTTTAAGATATATCCTCCTGATTGCTTACGGTAAACAGTTACTTTTTCTTTATGATCTGAGAAGCACCCATTAACCATATAGATGATCTCTATGGTATCTGAATTTCTCATCATATCTATTCCAATCAACTCTGAAAACAATGGCTCAGGAATATCATTAAGCATAATACTACTGTCACAATTCAGATTAATATCCATGGTATGCACCTTGCCGAAAATGGTATACATTCTAAATTGATATATTCCCTCAGGCAACTGATGCCATACATAAAGATAGTTTCCGCTTTTATCCGGATATGACTCAAAAGCAATCCTTTTACTGCCGGAAAAAAGCCTTACACTGTCCAAAAGTCCGGTTCTGAAAGTTTTATTTTGAACAATACTCAGTTGCCAATAACCCGAAATGTGCTTGCCGGATTACTCAAGTTCACCGCATTTTGCCCTCAACAGAAGCGATATTAGTAAAGTTGTAAGTAATAATCCTGCCTTAAGTGTGAATTGCATTTATTTAAAAATATTTTTGCTACCCGTTTATAACGCATCTTACATACGCATTATTTCACTCACTTCTTTTTCTTCGGTTTCTTCTTCTTTTCAACTATCATACCTTCATATTTGAGTTCATCCATGAGAAACCACTTCCCTTTCATATTGAGATATAAGGCAGAAATATGATATTTTTTCTTTTTGTTCGTTTTGAGTATCCAGTGTATATAAACAAATTCGTTGGAACCGATACCCCCGCTGTCGATGTAAAACGAATCGAGATTGGTTTTATCCCATTCAACACCTGCCTTGAACAATTTCTTCTGCAATCGGGTGTATTGAATTCTGAGTCTGTTCCAGAAAGAATTGTACATGGCGTATTGTGTGACATCGCTCTGTGCCCCGGCGGCCGAAGTATCTATAAAACGGCGATAAGTTTTGAAAGAAGGGTAGAGAACTTTCATGTTCGAAAACCGCATGGTTCTGAAAATATTATAGCTTGTATCCTTCACCCAGATAAGATCTTTGAGCCGACTGTCCTCCTTGCGGTCTGTCGAATCAAGTTCCTCCTGCGCATTCAGGTGCGTAAAAAAAACAATGCTAAAAACTAAAATGAGGTACTTTTGCATGCAGGACTTCGAAAATACAAATAAATTGGAAAACAAAAAACCAAACAGGCTTATCAATTCATTAAGCCCCTATCTATTGCAGCACGCATACAATCCGGTAGACTGGCATGAATGGGGCGAGGAAGCTTTTGCAAAAGCGGAGGCCGAGAATAAACTGATGCTGATAAGTATCGGCTACAGTGCCTGTCACTGGTGTCACGTCATGGCACACGAATGTTTCGAGGATGAAGAAACAGCCGCCCTCATGAACAGTTTATTTGTCTGTATCAAGGTTGACAGGGAAGAACTTCCCGATGTCGATCAGATTTACATGGACGCCTGCCAGTTGCTCAGCGGCAGCGGAGGCTGGCCACTCAATGCTTTTGCATTACCCGACAAACGCCCAATCCACGCCCTTACATACGCGCCAAAAGAAAAATGGCATAATATCCTCCAATCGGTAAACGATCTCTGGATCAATAAATCTTCTATGGCCTATGAATACGCCGAGAAGCTGAGCGCAGGCATCAAAAATATATCACTGCCCCCTGCCAACGACAACGAGGAAACAAGTACCGAAAATCTTACAAATATAATTTTTGATACAATACAATCGCAGTATGATCCTGTGTTCGGAGGCATCAACAGGGCACCAAAATTCCCTATGCCTTCCATCTGGAAATTCCTGCTGCAATACGCACATCTGAATAAAAATGAACAGGCCTTCGAAATGGCTGTTCATACAACAAATCAGATTTGTCTTGGAGGTATACACGACCATGCAGGCGGTGGTTTTGCCAGATACTCTGTAGACGAAAAATGGTTTGTCCCACATTTCGAAAAAATGCTTTACGACAATGCACAAATGATCAGTTTGCTGAGTTATGCCTATGCGGTAAAAGGTGACTCTGATTTCAAAACAACTGCATTGAAAACCATCAATTTCTGCAATGATGTATTGTCTTCTGGCAATGGTTTGTATTACTCGGCAATCGATGCTGATTCGGAAGGCGAAGAGGGTTTATTTTATACCTATACCTTTGATGAACTGGCAACAGTATTGAAGAATGAATCAGATATTTTTGCCAATTATTTCCAGTGCAGCAGAGAAGGTAATTTTGAAAAAGGCAGAAATATTTTATTTGCCATAGATACCCGCAAAAATGCTGCAGAAAAGTTTGGCATGGAAGCGGATGCTTTTGAATCATTCATTGAAAATTGCCTTTCGAAACTTAAAACATACCGGAGCAAGCGGATAAGTCCGGGCATAGACAACAAATGCATCTGTTCGTGGAATGCATTAATGTTGAAGGCGCTTTCTGAGGCAGCATTGTATTTGAAAGAACCCGCCCTTATTACAAAGGCAGAACAACTTGCTGCAGCTATGCTCAATTTGTTCAATTCAGAAAAAGGACTGAAGCGTATAGAAAAAGATGGTATTATTAAGATTGATGCACTGCTTGAAGACTATGCATCTCTTGCCGATGCATTTATCGCATTGTATCAATGCAGCCTCGACGAAAAACATCTGATTGAAGCACGCAAACTGACAGAAATCTGTGTTGAGAAATTCTATCGCAGTGAACACGGTTTTTTTGCTTTTAAACACAAGGGCAATTTTATCACTGAAAAATTTGATACCACCGACGATGTCATCAACAGCGGCAACAGTATGATGGCAAATGTACTGTGGAAACTGTCTTTCTATTTTTCAAAAAGCGATTGGAAAACGATGGCAGACAATATGCTAAAGGCAATGCGTCCGCTATTAAAAAGCTCAGGACCCTGGTACAGCAACTGGGCGTCTTTGCAGCTATTTTCAGAAAACGGAACTTCTCAATACATACTTTCTGCAAAGACAGCTGAACGCGAAAAATTTCCTCTGTCAGTGTATACAAATGAAGCAAATGCTATTTTGGGATTTGCAGGAGAATCAGGGAATATTCCTTTGTTTGACGGCAAATACCACAGTGGTAAAAACCTGATCTATCCTTGCAAAAATATGGAGTGTTACGTGCCTTTGGAGATAAATGAAACAAACAAATGATTTGAAATTTACAAGTATCTTAAATACGATATGCCTGGTTTTCATCTGTCTTGTTTGCAGCGAATCCCTTTATGCACAGTTTCAGCCTGATATTAAGCCCTGGTCTGTTCTGACTGAAGCGGCAAACCATGAGGTCGTAGATTATGTAAAAATGATTAAAAGAAGCCGCAAATCGGCAGTCGAAATCAAATATTTCGACAGTCTCAAACGTCTATTATTCTGGTATAGGAAAACAGAACCCGGCCGCGCTCCGGAGCTACGTATTACCTGTTATTTTTATAACAGTGAAGGCAGACTCAGGAAACAGTATTTTATCAAAAAAGATCATCACATAATATGGGAATATCGCTATGATACTTCAGGGCATAAAACAGAAGTATATGAATGCAAAATTACCTGGAAAGGATTAAACCCGGAACTGAACAGAATAAGAAAAGATTTTTTTTTTCATTTATACAACGGAAAAGGCGATCAGTTGAAAAAAGCAGTTTATATGCTAAACCGTTTCGATTCATTAAAGTATCAGAATGACTCCGTGAAATCATACAAACTACTCGAAGTTTCTTATGATTCCTTAAATAAGGAATACCAAAAAGTCATGTTAAATGCCAAAGGTGATACTTTGTATCTGATACATACCTTTTACGATTCGAAAGGGCGGATAAAAACTATTTCTTATAAAGCAAGTCAC
>CAZRKA010000170.1:0-6833 GCA_964600345.1 uncultured Chitinophaga sp.
AGAACTATGGAAAAGTGATGGCACTGAAACCGGAACGGTGATGGTGAAGGATATAGTTGCCGGCGAAGGCGGTTCGCAGCCCGAGAATTTCTCGGTAAGCGGCAGCAAATTGTTTTTTACCTGCAACAGCAAATCCTCAGGCAGCGAGTTGTGGTGTAGTGATGGTACCGAACAGGGTACAACAAAGATTACATCCAATCCATCGGTCAATAGCCTTTTCCATATTGCGGGCGAAAGTTTCGTTTATTTTATCAATATCAGCCACAACAGGGTTCCCGGAAATTCAAGCAGCAGTAATGTAGAACTCTGGTCTTATCAGATTGGAAACGGGAAAATGCAATTAGTTAAAAAACTCAATATGCATTATACAGAAATTAACAGGAATTCTCTTGGAATAATTGGAAATGCTGTTTTTTTCATTGAGAATAAATCATTGTGGCGTTATGATGGATTAAGCGGAGCAACAGAGAAACTTAGCGGTCTTAAAAATGCAGAAGGGGGAGCTGAGTTTCAGAATCTGGGTAGTAAATTAATATTCAAAGCTAATTATACTGAATCGGGAAGTACAGACAGAGACGGTATAACTACCGCAATTGTATATTCTCACACCTGGTGCACAGATGGAACGGTTGCCGGAACTTACGAGTTGCATAAATCTGAATGCAAAAATGCAGTAGTTGCCAATAATTTACTCGTATTCGGAGCGACTGATTTCAAAAAAGGAAATGAATTATTTACATCAGCGGGTAGTAATGTGAAGAGTGAAATCATGACTGATATCCGACCGGGTGCAGAATCATCAAATCCCTCCGGGTTTTCGGTTTTGGGAAACAGAATTCTCTTTATCGCCGACGACGGCAACAACGGAAGAGAGTTGTGGATGATGGATGCCGACAATAAGAAAGCCCGCTTGTTGAAGAATATCAATACACGCGGTAATTCGTCCTCACCTTTTAATCTGATTGCTGCCGGTCATTTATTGTATTTTATGGTAAATAGCGGAAATGAGCAAACTCAATTATGGACATACAATATCAATAATCAGTCAACAGAATTGATTCAGACATTTGACAGAGATCCACAGATATTAAGTGAATCAATGTGTGCAAACGGAAGCAGTCTTTTTTTTATCGTCAGCTATAGTCAGAATCCCGGTTTTAAAAGCAGTGACAGTGCCGCAAAACCATCGTTAAAAAGAACCGGGAATTTCAGCCGCAGTCAGAGCAAAGGAATCAGCGAACTATGGTACAGCGATGGCAGTAAGGAGGGAACCAGAAAAATCAGTGTGTTCAGCATTGGTAAAATTGGAAGTATAGAGCAGTGCATGGTGATTTTTAAAGGTAAATTGTATTTTAATGCCGAAACGGATTTTAACGGAAACGAACTCTGGTATAGCGATGGAACGCCCAATGGAACAGCTATTCTGAAAGATATTCAGCGTGGAATGGCGTCTTCAGCACCTCAATGGCTAACAGTGGTAAATAACGAATTGTATTTCACCGCCGACAATTACAATGAAGGCAACGAACTCTGGAAAACGGATGGAAGCGAGAAAGGCACCGTCATAGTGAAAGATATCTACAATGGCGGACACAGTTCAGATCCTGTCAATCTGCAGGCTTATAAAGGGAAATTATTTTTTGCTGCCGATGATGGCATTAGCGGACTTGAACTCTGGCAGACAGACGGTACGGGGACAGGGACTCAGCTGGTAAGCGATATCAGAAAAGGATCAGAGGGCTCACATCCCGAAGAGTTAACAGTTTGTAATAATCTGCTTTTTTTTACTGCCAGTAACGGCAAACAGGGAATTGAATTATGGAAAAGCGATGGAACTGAAAACGGGACTTTGCTGGTTGCCGATATATTTGCCGGGGCTGAAGATTCTAATCCGGGCGAGTTGAGGGTGCTTGGAGATTTACTGGTGTTTACCGCCTCAGACGGCAAACATGGGGCTGAGTTATGGAAAAGTGATGGAAGGGAAAAAGGTACCGAAATGGTTAAAGACATTCAAAAAGGTATAACAGGAGGTGCCTGTCGCAGCCTTTGTGTTTTAAACGGTGAACTGTACTTTGTTGCAGTAGGGGGCAGCAACGATCCCGAATTGTGGAAGAGCAACGGCAAATCTGCAGGAACCGTCATGATAATGGCAGATTATTCATCAAGTAATACTTTGCCACCTATGTTTTTGACCGTTGCAGCAGGTATGCTTTTTTACGTGATTGACGAACATTTTTCAGGAACTGAAATGTGGGTTTATAAACCCTGATGGTAATGATATTACTCTCAATCGTGTCTTTCCAAAACATAATGTCTGATTCCGTTGTCGTGAAACAGACTAAGACTAAGATGGGGAACCCGGATGTGTTTTTCTGCAATTTCGGGCCATTCAATAAGGCAGGGATGGCCTGAATCAAGATAATCAAAGAAACCAATTTCTTCGAGTTCTTCAAAGTGTTTGATCCGGTACAAATCAAAATGATAAGCCTTATTACCATCGGGTAATACATATTCGCTCACCAGATTAAAAGTAGGACTGGATACTTCGGCTTCTACCCCGGCTTGTTTTAAAAGCAATTTACAGAAACTGGTTTTTCCGCTGCCCAAATCACCTTTAAGAAGTAAAACAGGATATTGTTTAAGTAAGGGTAAAACAGTTTTTGCCAGTGATTCGGCGTGTAAAAGGTCGCCCCGGCTATCTGTAATAATTACTGAAGACAAATCAGGCTTTTTTCTTGTAGTATTTCATGGCTTCAGGAAGCCAGGCTTTGAGATCGGCAATACGTGTTTCGTCGCTGGGGTGGGTGCTGAGGATCTGAGGTGGCTTAACATTGCCGGACATTTTGCTCATTCTCTCCCAGAAAGCAATTGATGCTGAAGGATCGTAACCTGCCAGAGCCATAAAAACAAGACCAATTTTATCCGCTTCGAGTTCATGTTTTCTTGAATAGCTGAGAATAGTCAGATTACCTGCCACACCAAATGCGACTGAGAATATATCGCGTGTTGCCTGAGGGCTGCCTGAAATAGCAACTGAAAGCACATTGCCCAGTCCCTGAGCTTTCATCTGCTGGGTCATGCGCTCGTTACCGTGCTTTGCAACTGCGTGGGCAATTTCGTGCCCCATCACCACTGCAAGCGCTTCTTCATTCTGAGTAACCGGTAACAATCCGGTATAAACCACTACCTTGCCACCCGGCATGCACCAGGCATTAACAGTAGGGTCTTCGACAGTATTGAATTCCCATTTGTAGGCAGATATTCTGTTGTAATATTTTCCACCTTCATAGGTTTTGAAAAAATCTGTAATGGAAGTAGCTATATTGTTTCCAACTTTCTTGACAAGATCGCTTTGCTGCTTGTTAGTGGTGAGTTTGGCACCTGCTAAAAAATTGATATAAGCGGTATCACTCATTTTCTGAAGTTCCGCTTCGCTTCCCCAGGCGCTTTGTTTGCGGTTGGTGATGGGTACTCTGCTGCATGAAACAATTACAGCGAAAAGAAATAAATATAATGCAGTTTTTTTCATGTTGATTTTTAAGTAAGTTGAGGCAAAAAGAATGCCTATATCAGTTCTACCTGAGCCGAAAGTCCCTGATCGCACAGAGCTGTGCAAAGTGGTTCCAGCATATTGTAATCTCCTGACTTGATTACACATTTGCCTTTTGTATGAACAATCCACGCACATTGTTCTGCCTGATAAACATCGTGTTTACAGTACTTAACAAGACAGGAAATGACATGATCAAATGTATTGTAGTCGTCGTTGTAAAGAATCAGTTCATAATCTTCAATACCACTGTCTTTCAGCAGTACATCAGATTCGTTTTCTTCGCGGGGATTGTGCTTTGGATTTGCCATACAAAAATTAACGTCTGTGTTTTTTCAGCAGTTTGGCTTTATTTTCGTTTCCGGCTACCAGTCTGACAATATTTTTCTGGTGAGTCATTACCACCATAATAGCAGCTGCTATTCCAAATGCAACAAAAAGTGGTTCTTCGTTTTTATATACAACAATAGCTATGAGTGGGAATGCAACTGCTGCAAGTATGCTGCTGAGTGATACATATCTGGTTGAAAAAAGTATGACCACAAACAGAAAAAGACAAACCAGTGCAGATAAGTAATGTATTGCTATAACCATTCCAAATAAAGTGGCAATGCCTTTGCCACCTTTAAAGTTACAGTAAAGGGGGAAAATGTGTCCGAGAACAGATACCAGACCGAAAAGCAATTGGAGGTTCACATATCTGACGCTGCCCGGTTCAATGAAAGCCAGGTAACGCACCAGACTGGCTGCAGTAAGACCTTTAATCACATCCAGAAGTAATACAACAGTTCCGGCTTTTTTGCCCAAAACCCTGAAAGTATTTGTAGCTCCTGAGTTGCCACTGCCATGTTCCCTGATATCGATGCCGTAAAATGCTTTTCCGACCCAGAGAGCAGTGGGCATTGAACCTAAAAGGTAAGAGAGGATAACACCCAGGACAATTAACAATAATTCCATTATCTAAAAATATTTTTTTAAATTAATAAAAGGCAAAGGTAAGCTTATTTTTTTAAAAAGACAATCCACAGCATAAAATAATGATATATAGATACTTATATAGGTTATTCATCCGGATCCGCATCGTTCTTTTTGAGGAAATTATCCTTTGCTTTTTCACTTCCAAGTCTGATGATGAATTGTTCGTCGGCCATCTTGGTCGCTTCGTTGGTAACAGCCGTCGCCAATTCAGCATTATTGGTGGCTATCATGATATTGCCTCTTGTATATTCAAGATAAATCCAGTCGCCGTTATCCGTCATGATATAAAGATAGATCTTATCGCCGCTTCTTTTCTTTTCAATGGCAATTGTACAACTGAATTTTTTGTTGACGGCAACGCCATTGAACATCGGCAAACTGATACTTCCTGTGGCAATAAATTTCCTTCTTATCCTGTTGAAGGCCATGTCCACGTCTGTAAAAATAAATCCGGTTTTAAACTCGCCATCTGCCGGAATATTTCCTGAAGCATCCAGTGATTTTACCATGCGGGCAGCCGTTTTAGGATCGCTTATCAACTCGTAGATACCCATTTTATTTTCTTCCGTTTTCATTGAACCAGCAGGTGAACCGGCATTTTCGGCATTAAGTATCTTGGCTATTTTACTGCTTATCTCGGTCGGGAACGGGAAGTTCAGCCACATCATCAGGTTGAATCTGAAGGTACTGTCACTGGCACTGTGCAAAGCAGTTCCTGCCGACATCAGATTAACCTTAGGTGCAGTAATATTGAAGTCGAATAATCCCTCAGCATACACACTGTGGTCTTTGTCGTTGAACTGAATATAATTACCTTTCAGGGCATTGTTCAACAGTTTGTCTTCATTTCCCACCAGGAAGGCATCTTTCGCATTGTCATAAAACAGTATTCCGGTATCTGCCTGAAGTTCAGGGTCGCTGTACCGCCTTTTTAAATCGAATAGAATAGGGTAAACGTGGTTGCTGTCGTTGGCAAAATACAATCCGATAGACAGTTTTTTGTTGTCTTTGTCGCGGGGGTCTCTTACATCAATAATTACATTTTGAGGATCTACCACATTCTTGTATCTGAGCCAGAGGGTTTCCATTTTCACAAAGCTGTGCAAGGGCCTGACATATCCTATAAACTCTATAGGTCTTCTAATACTTATGATTTCAAATAGACCCTTGAAGCCGATTTTTTTATCGAGTTTCAGTATTTTTTCTTCACTGATTCGCCCATATCCCACAAGATGATTTTCCCTGTCAATCCGTATGCTGTCCACATAAAGCGGTTGTTCTGTTTTGTATTTGTCTATATAGCGGTAATACCCTGTTGCGGCAAGACTGTTACCACCGAGTATATTGGTTTTACAATTCTTGATTTCATGGAACTTGTCAATTCTGTTGGCTTCTATCCGCGAACTGTCGAGACGGTCCATGAAGGCTTTTTCTCTTACAATAGCTTTGCCTTCGAAAGGATAAACGCGTGAATCGGCCACATCGATATACGGAATTTTATCCATGTATAGCACATTGCTGACAAGGTCGAATTTGGCATAATGGCACTCAAATTTCACACTGTCTTTTGCATTCTGCGGAAGGCCGGCAAACATCGGTTTCAATGTGCCCATAGCAGTTCCCGGTTTTATTTCCATTGTCTTTTTATTCATATCCCACTTGTAATCGTTCATGTTACTGGAATAATGATTGTATGGAAAATGGGTATAAGCACCGATAATATTGGTATTGAAATGCCCGGTCCGGCTGTCAAAATCGACAAGTCCCTTGACATTTGTACATTCGAATGCAAACTTACTCGGATCGACTGCAAAAATCTGTATGGCTGATGCTGCCGCAGTAGATTTGTTGCGCCCAAAAACCATGTCATTGCTTGTAAAATGCGCCTCACTCCACATTAGTTTGCCATCACCACGCAAATCCTGCGGTGAAAGAGTCAGTTTACCTTCAAAATCGTAAGCCATTTTAAACACTTTGAAGTTACTGTCCAGTTTTGTCTGGAACATGCGGTCCTGTTTTGGATACCACTCTGTCCTCACATTGACGCCTGCCACCAGGGGATATTTTGAGCTCTCCGGCAGATCGAAGCTTGAGCTGTTACCGACAGTAGCATCCGGAAGTAAAAGATATTCGGTCGATTTGGAAATAGATGTCTGGTAAATCAGGTCGCCACTGCCATAAAAACCACGGTTGCTAAGGTTAATTGTCAGGTCGCCGGTACCTTTACCGCCATACATCGGCAGTTTAACTTTATCGACAAAGCCGAGCGAATAATCGGGCTGAATTCTGGCGGTATTCTTGATAT
>CAZRKA010000171.1:0-6818 GCA_964600345.1 uncultured Chitinophaga sp.
GGATAGCTGGTATAGATTTACCTAAAAACAAAAGAGGCGTCATAGGTTTAACCTATGTATTCGGTATTGGAGCAAGCAGAGCTAAGTCAATATTGAATCAGGCCAACATAGACCACGACAAAAAAGTGGCAGAATGGAATGACGATGAACTGACTTCAATCAGGAACATCATTTCTACATCTTTCAAAACCGAAGGAGAGCTTCGTTCAGAAGTTCAGCTAAACATCAAGCGTCTTATGGACATTGGATGTTACCGCGGAACCCGTCACCGTAAAGGTTTGCCATTGAGAGGTCAGAGCACCAAAAACAATGCCCGTACCAGAAAAGGTAAACGTAAAACAGTTGCCAATAAAAAGAAAGTCACTAAATAACAGATAAATGAGTACTGTAAAAAACAAAAAGAAAGTCAAAGTTGATCCGGTAGGTCAGGTGCATATCAAAGCATCCTTTAACAATATTATTGTTTCTGTTACCAATTCCAACGGCGACGTGATTTCATGGTCTTCAGCCGGTAAAATGGGTTTCAGGGGTTCTAAAAAGAACACGCCTTATGCAGCTCAGCTGGCCAGCCAGGACTGTGGTAAAGTAGCCTACGAACTCGGTCTGAGAAAAGTGGATGTATTTGTTAAAGGTCCGGGTTCAGGAAGAGATTCTGCAATCAGGAATCTTGCAGCCGTTGGTATCGAGGTAATGTCTATCAACGACACTACACCGCTGCCGCACAATGGTTGCCGCCCACCTAAACGCAGACGTATATAATCATCAATCATCAAGAAGTAAACAACAATGGCAAGATATACAGGTCCTAAATCCAAAATCGCACGCAGGTTCAAAGAGGCAATCTTTGGTCCGGATAAAACACTTGAAAAAAAGAATTATCCTCCGGGAATGCACGGTAATTCAAGAAGAAGAGGTAAACAGTCAGAGTATGCCATACAGCTGATTGAAAAACAAAAAGCCAAATACACTTATGGTGTACTTGAGCGTCAGTTTGCCAAAACCTTTAAACTGGCCGCAACAAAACGCGGAATCACCGGTGAAAACCTCCTCAAATACCTCGAGTCACGTCTGGATAACACAGTCTTCAGACTTGGAATAGCTCCAACAAGAAGCGCAGCAAGACAGCTTGTTTCTCATAACCACGTTCTGGTGAACGGAGAAGTGGTAAATATCCCTTCTTACCTCCTAAAACCGGGCGATACTGTTGCTGTTCGCGAGAAATCAAAATCTCTCGAAGCTATCAACAATTCACTAAACAGCGGTAGAAAACGCTTCAGCTGGCTTGAGTGGAACGACAAAGAAATGAAAGGTACTTTCCTGAATATGCCCGAAAGGTCTGAAATTCCGGAAAATATTAAAGAACAGTTAATCGTAGAGTTGTACTCTAAATAAACCATAAAATAAACAACCATAATCAAATGCCGATATTAGCATTCCAAAAACCCGAAAGAGTGATAATGCATAAGGATACAGACTTCTATGGTCTGTTCGAATTCAGCCCGCTTGAGAAAGGCTATGGCGTTACCATAGGTAACTCACTGCGTAGAATTCTCCTTTCTTCGCTCGAGGGCCATGCCATCACTTCGATCAGAATTCAGGGAGTGGAACACGAATTCTCAACTATCAAAGGTGTTGCAGAAGATGTGACCGAAATCGTGCTCAACCTCAAACAGGTTCGTTTCAAAAAAGTCAGCAATTCTGACGACCACGAAAAAATATTCATCAGCATCAAAGGTAAAGAACAATTTACTGCAGGTGATATAGCCAGATATACCAATACTTTTGAGGTGTTAAACCCGGAGCTGGTTATCTGCAATATGGAGCCCTTCGTAAATCTGGAAATGGAAATTTCTATCGATAAAGGTCGCGGTTACGTGCAGGCTGACGAAAACAAACCAAAGGATGCTCAAATCGGCCTCATTCCTATCGATTCTATTTTCACACCTATCAAAAATGTGAAATATACCATAGAAGATTTCAGGGTTGAACAAAAAACCGACTACGAGAAGCTTATCATAGAGCTGCAAACCGACGGTTCTATCCACCCGGAGAATGCACTTAAAGAAGCAGCCAATATCCTGATTCAGCACTTTATCCTGTTCAGCGACGAGAACATTCTCCTCGACAGCCAGGTTAAAAAACCGGCTCAGGAAGTTGATGAGAATTTCCTTCACATGCGCAAAATTCTTAAAACCAATCTGGCCGACCTCGATTTGTCTGTTAGAGCATACAACTGTCTGAAAGCTGCCGAAATTCGCACACTTGGCGAACTCGTAAGCTACGACATCGACGATCTTCTGAAATTCAGAAACTTCGGTAAAAAGTCACTTTCAGAACTGGAAGAGTTTGTCAGAGAGAAAGGTCTTAACTTCGGTATGGATGTTTCTAAATATAATTTAAGCGAGGATTAATCACAGCATATCATGAGACACGGAAATAAAGTCAATAAATTAGGAAGAACCGCTTCACACAGAAGAGCATTGATGGCCAATCTTACCATCTCTCTTATAAAACATAAGCGCATCACCACCACGCTTGCAAAAGCCAAAGCGCTCAAAGTTTACGCCGAGCCCATCATCACCAAGTCTAAAAACGATACCATGCATTCCAGAAGAACTGTATTTGCTTACCTTAGAGATAAGGAAGCACTTAAAGAACTCTTCAGTGTAGTGGCAGAAAAAGTAGCAAGCAGACCGGGCGGATACACCAGAATTCTTAAACTCGGAACCAGAGCAGGCGACAACGCTGAAATGGCAATGATTGAACTGGTAGACTTTAACGAGTACACCGATAAAATCGGCAAAAAAGAAAAAGCGGCTAAAACCAAAACCAGAAGGGGTAAAACAGCAAAAGCAGCTGCAGAAACTAAAACAGTTGAAGCTAAAGCCGAAACTACAGAAACTCCTGCCGAGCCGGAATCAAACGAAACAACAGCTGAATAATATTCAGCATCCCAATATTCAAAAGCCGCATTTATGCGGCTTTTTTTTGTTTCCGGGTATCCTTATTATAAGTGAATCTGACTCCTGTATATAGCACTGCTTATTCAGGTAAATCTAAGGAAATCATTCCCCAATACTTTAAACATAATAGGATTACTTTCAGCAAACCAGATTCTCTGATTGATGACTTGGTAAACACCAATTACTCATACAAAATATTTAACCTTTTCCTTAAAATAAAAGGGTCAGATAATAAACACTGACACCTGATTAGAAACGGATATTATTCCGCACAATGCAATTTTGAGGCACTGGTCAATAGTCCCACATATAGCTGTTAAAGCTATTGCGGCGTCTGTTCGAATATGTGTCGTAATAGCCTCCGTTTCTCTGTCTGGTATGCATTAACAGGTTTTCAAACAGTAAATCACTCACCAGTTTGTCTATGCTAATTTCAGGATCCAGAGTTTCTGACTGAGACTCGAAAACAGGTTTGTAATCAGGTCCCGGCAATGTATTGCTGTCTGTGGGTAGAGCATCCGAAAGGTAAAGATTCCATTCGTCGTCTTCTTCCATTCTGAATTTGCAGATATATACCACACCGCTGTCTTTGCCGATCTTTACGATTCTCGATCCCAGAAAAACTACAGTATCAGTTTTGCTGTATTCGTCGTCTTCTGCATAAATATCAGCCAGAATCCAGTCTTTATGATTCATATAGGCTTTTGGGAATTTAGACAATTGTTTGGCCTCAGCCAGTATCTCATAAAGTTCAATTCTGCTGCTTTTTGTCTTTGCCAGTGTGTTGTATACCGAATCGTGAAAATGGATATTGTATTTTACCAGAACCGGGAGCAGACTTAACCTTTTATCATTGTCTGTCAGTTTTAATATCTTGTCCACTATCTCATTGATTGTGGCATTCTTTGCGCGCAGCGGCAGCGATAAGTCGAGTATATCGCTCAGCAGCGAATAATGGTTATCATCCGAATAATAGTTTCGACCATTATAAAAATTGCCCGGATCAAGATAAATGCTGAAGCGGTCGAAACTGTATATATCATTGCGGCTGTTGTTGTTCTCTTTCGTAAGTGCAGCCATCATGCGCTTGTATTCTATCTTGGTTTCTTTTACCAGCTTGTCGTGGATCGAAGCGTAGTCATTTTCTGTTATAATACCACTGTCTTTCATCCTCGAAATCATGCTGTAAGCCGTATTCCTGTATTCGGCAATGCTGGTTAGCTCAATAAGTTCAGGCAGAATTATTTTGGTCAGTTTAAGTGAATCACTGAATGCATAAAGCATTTCACGCATGTCGTACGAATTGTCTGAAATAGGAATATCAGAAGCCAGTATCGGTTTAATGGCGTTAAAAGCTTTGTCGCTTTGTTGCCTGGCCATAGCCTGCAGAATCTCAATCTGCATATAAGCTGTATCAGCAAATCTGGTATACAGTTTTTGCAGGTAGGGGATTATCACTTCCTGTGAACTGTCTATCTGACTGAGGATCACAATGAGTTGAGTGCGAAGTTCGGCTGCATCGCCTTTCATGCTGATGCTGTCTATTACATTGCAAATATTGGCAATGTCGCGGCGGTCAAAACTTAATTCACTGAAATTTTTGATAGCCGCTTTTCTTATTGCAGAATCCTTGCTGTTAAAGTCGGCGAAAAATCTGTAGCCTTTCTTGGCAAAAATATTGTCGTCAATCAGCGTATCACTGACGTCAAATGTTTTGAAAAAAGTTTCTACAAAATCGCTTTTTCCTGAAACGGTATCCATATAGGCTTCTACGTAATAGCGCATCTGCCCGTGCAATGCATGCATAACCTTAAACTGTCGGGTTGTATTTGTATCCGTATAGGTAAACGACACATAGTCGACGCCGTTTTTAGTAAAGCGCTCTTCTTTTAAGACCTTGAGCGAACCTTCTTTTTTCCATTTGAAATAATCCTCTCTGCTTTTGTTCTGACTTTCATAATAGCCGTATTTGTAGGCGCTGACAGAAATGAATTCATTGGCATTGTCATTTTTGAAATACACCTCCTTGTAATTGCCTTTATACTTGTTTTCCTTATCACTTTCATCCTCATCGTCTTCTGAGTAATAATAAGAAGTGTAAGTTGGGAATTTTTTAGTCAACAGCGGCAACACCGGTGTTTTAACAGAAAAATAGAGGGTAGTGTCGCTGTAATCAAAGCACTGGTATACCGGCTTCCCGTTAAAATGTATTGAGCTGAAGAAACGATCTTCAAAATTCCCGCCCATACCGTTCGGTTTCAAAACAAACATGATATATCTGGTGCCGCAGATTACAAATCGGGCGTACATGGTATGACCGTTTTTGTTTTCAAATTCCGCATCAAGCGCATTGTATCCCTGCCAATTGAAATGTTTACCGCTGAGTATTTTGAAATTGTCGGTGGCTGCAAAACTTCTGGCCATAACATCCAGTTCGAAGGTGTCGTGTTCCAGATAGTGTTCATTCAGAATATCTTCCTGCTTTATGAGGTAGGTATTGCCCGAAGACTTATCATAAACCAGATGCTCGAAAGACGGGTTCGATTTATATGGCATTGGCAGCTTAAGGTCTTTGTCGCTGTGAGGCAGATCCATGCTAAAGACACTGTCGGGACTGCAGATGCGCTGCCATGCGCTGGCATTGCCTTCGTTTATTTTCAGAGATTTAAAGAAAGCATTCGCCTCAGAGGAAACAGCAAAATTCTTTTTGGCCGACATACGGATTATGTAGACATTGAAAGGAGAAGCCAGAATCTGAAAACGGTTTAAATCCCCCGTTTTTAATTTGGTGATGACTTCCATTCCCTCAAAACCGTTGGAAACTATATTTCTTTTATCTGTGATCTCACCCGGTATGTTTTCGAAAATCATGGTATCGATTACCAGTAATATATCCTGCGGGGTTTTGCCCGAAAAGATGGTGTTACAGGCAATCTTTTCAATCTGATAGTAATAACCATTGGCAAGGTCAGGAGAAAGATAGGAAGAATAGAAACTGTTGTCGTTAACTTTTGTTAACCGGCTTGGTAAAGTTGCAGCAAGCAATCCGTCATCAGATGAATATGTCGCATACTTATGCTTCATGGTCATGTTTTCATACTTTTTAGCCATCTTGCTTTTTTCAAGGGCTATACTCTGAACGGGTCTTACAGTATAACCTTTGTCAATGAGCATTTGCAGAACACCTTTAGCGCCCGGAAGATGCGAACAGCCAACACCGGTGAACATCGTTTTGCCGAGACGCATAATAGAATCCATTCTGCGCACCATATTGGCATTGCGCCTGTAAAGCATATATTCCAGATAGTGTTCTGTCTCGGTAAGACGGTCTATTGAATCAAGCATGTAGATGTCACCTTTACGGTATGCTTCTGCCACCTGGAGTCTTAGTTTGTAATTATATCTTCTCGGTTTTTTCTTCTTGCTGTCTTTTGGTTCCTTTTGCGATTTCTTGACCAGTTCGCGGCTTTCCTCGTATTCTTCAACACCTGTAAAACCTTTTCCAAGTTTTTTGGCAATCTGATAAATATAAAGGTCAAGCCAGGCGTCTTCTTCAAAATCATCCTGATCTCCTCTTGTCAGCAAATAATTGACTTCTCTTACTTCAGCACTCAGTTTTCTCTGAAGTAGATTTTTATTGTAACTGTTCAGCGTAAAACTAAACAGGTTAAGGAACTCGTAACTGCCGCGTGGGAAAACCTTATTGGCATCTTCCGGATTGTCAAATTCATTGTCTGTAATCCAGCGGTGAATCACACTGTCCAGATTCTGTTCAAGTGCTACTATGTCAGACTTGGAAAGTGCAATGTAAAATGAATCGCCAAGGCGAAATGCGATTTTCTGGCTGACGTGCAT
>CAZRKA010000172.1:0-6694 GCA_964600345.1 uncultured Chitinophaga sp.
GACCGCACAATCGGTCAAATTCACCGATATGTGGCGTCAAAATACTGTTTGGAGGGAGCAGTGTCAGTAATTCGGGATCGGCAGCCAGCAGATTGATTGCGTCGGCATCAAATACCATAGGTTTGTTGGCCGACATTTTCAGCAATTCTTCCATGCCGTAATCGGTTTCTTCGCCGCATCCTATGCCGGGTCCAATGCCAATAACATCAAAATGCGATATTTCTCCGGGTGCAGAAAACAAAAACTCATGTTCGTCGGCCTGAACCATGGCCTCAGGAACAGAACTCTGTAAAATACTTACACCGCTGCGCGGAGTATGGACTGTGAGAAGTCCCAAACCACTTCTAATGGCAGCAGAAGCAGACATGACAGCAGCGCCCATTTTTCCGTAAGAACCGGCAATAAGTAAAGCATGACCGTATTGGCCTTTATGGGCAAACTTTTTCCGCGGTACACAAAGTGAGGCAATAAAACTGCGGTCGAGCAGAAACTTATCTGACCTGCAAGTTTGATAATAGACATTCGATAATCCAATATCAAGTAATTGCCAGTTGCCGGTATATCTTTCACTTTCCGGATACATAAACGCCGTTTTTGGAACCTGAAAACTCAAAGTGTGATCCGCTTCAATGACCGCTGAAGTTTGATTTGTGGAAATATCTGCAAACATACCTGAAGGCATGTCAATGGCAATTACCGTTGCATCAGATTGATTGATGCTTCGTATACACTCACCGGCTAAACCATTTATTTCCTTGTTTAAACCTGTTCCGAATAAGGCATCAATAACACAGTCTGTTTCATTGAACTTAGGTAACATGTCGTGGGTATGAATGTCGAAAATTTCCACATTGTTTTTAAGTTCCTTAAGTCTCTCTTCGTTAATAATGAAATCACCGCTGGCGCTTGAGTTTTCGCGAATAATAAACACCTTTACATATTTATTTTTTGAAGCCAGAATGCGCGCTATGGCAATACCATCTCCACCGTTATTACCTGTACCCGCCACAATACTAAATTCTTTTTGCACCGGATACAAATTGAGTATGGCATCAGCGCCGGCAGAAGCGGCACGTTCCATCAGATCTATAGATGCAATGCCTTCTTTTTCTATGGTGTACCTGTCCCATTCACGTATCTGTTCGGTGCTGAATAGTTTTAAGGCATGGTTTTGAATCATAAAATTCAAAATTAAAGAGATTAATAAGGAAAGAAGCAAAAAATCTTAAATGAGTTTATAAGCTCCCGTGTAACAATTGTTTATAAGGCTATAAAGCTTGAAGTGAACCAGGTCAATTATAAGTTAATAAGCTTATGCAGATGAGTCTGTTAATTGATGATACTGAGCAATACCATGTAAACACTTCCATCTGCTGACAGTAGCCTGATATTGTAAATACCGCTTTCCAGTGTACTGATATCAGAGCTTTTATGCTGTGAATCGGATTCAATTAATAAAACCAGTTTTCCGGTGTGATCGTACAATTCTGCTTTAAAACTTTCGGTTTTGTGATTTCGGATATGTAACACAGAACCTGCAGGGTTGGGGTAAATACTAAAATCTGATTTATTGGAAATGTTTAATCCTGTATTAAAGTGTATAAATTCATCAGACTTGTTAGTACAGAAATTATTATCTGCCACTTTACAACTGTAAGTACCGCTAGGTGCATTGAATAAAGTAATGCCTGTATCGCTTAATAAATCGCCATTTCTGTACCAGCTTATGCTTGAATACCGGTTAATGCTTAGATTATTGTTTGTCTGTAAAATTACCGGTTTGGCAGGCAATGGATTGACAACAACAGACATTACCTCACTGCTGCTGCGGCAACCATTTGAATTGTATCCATATACAAGGAAATCCGAGCTGTTATACAATACCGGCTGATAGGTTTCAGAACTTCCGTAAGCTCTTACTATTTGTCCGTTTCCGTAGAACATATAGTTTAATGCTCCGTTGGCATTCAGTTGCAGAGTATCACCTGAGCAATAAGATACTTTCTGATTCAGTATTTTAAGTTCTGTTTTTGGAGCTTCCAGTATATTGAGTTGAATCCTGCTGCTATCTGTGCATAAATTATTACTGTCTATGGCTATTACGCTGAATTTGTCATTAAGGTCGAGTTTGAATTTGTACGATTTAATATTACTAAAATCGCTTATTTCCTGCTCGTTTTTTAAAACCTTAAAATTGTACTTTTGACTGACGATGTCCAGTAACAAAGTATCATTCTGACACAAACTGAAGTTGTTGATATTGGTATTAATCAGAAAATCCGGTTTCGACATGACATTGAAAGGGCTTAGTCCCGAACCTCCAATACCAAAACTAGAAGGTGAACTGCTTCTTATCCTTAATTTGAAATTGCCGTTCAGATAAGATGGGGCTTTGAAGCTGAAACTGTCATTTTTCAGGACCGAAGATTTTTCTCTCAGCAAAGTGGCGTTGTCGAAACTGCCGTTGGCATCAGACATTTCAAGATAGAATTTATTATTGCTTTCAGGTTCGAACAGCGAATTGAAATACAGGTCAACAGGTTCTTCCTGACATAAACCAGATTTTGATACCGAGACAATTTGCGTCGGACTTACAATTCGGGCCACAGCATCCTTTGTAACAACTGCATCTTCAAAGTCAAAATATATGGAGGCTCTGTTCTTAAATGAATCTTCGCTCATAATTTTCGATTTAAGCCCCAACCTGAAACTAAAGCCTGAAATACTTTTATCGCCCGAAACACTTAAGTGCGGCAGCTTAATCGATTCAAAAATGAAATACAGTACATTACCATTCATATATGTTAGACAGGGTGCTTCCGACCAGTTCATTTCAAAGCCACCCAGATCCAAAAAGCGCGTGTCAATTGTATCGCTTACCACAACTCTGAAAGCAGTGTCACTGCCTGTGTTCTGAAAGTGTACGGTATAATCGATATAGTTGTCGAGCATGGTTTTATTTACAAGGCCACTGATTTGCTTTTCGTTAGGGTCGTATGGGGCGTCAATAATTACAAGAGAACGTTTGCGATTATTTGATTTAACCGAGTCTTTGTAAAGACAAACAGAATCGGTAAAGGCTTCAAACCAGACAGTGTCGAGGGCTTTAAATTCATTTGCGTCTACATAAGTTGAGAGGGTTATTGTATTTGTAGAAAATGGGAGAATTGAATCTAAATTAATAATTACAGTGTCACCTGCATCACCAAGGGTAGTATTACCGGATTTAATTGACATGTTAGCGGGAACAGGAATATGTATTTTAACATTTCTCTCCACAGACGAGGCCTTATTGCTGCAATGTATGTAAAAAATGGACGACTGCCCGCGCCTGAAGCGGTTAAAGGAAAGCGCTACAGCCACATCTGAATAATTTGGATTATAACTAACTGCAAAATCATTTCCATCATACACCGAATCTTTGGTGTAGGACACATCTATGAAATTTGAATCCGGACACGTTACTTTCAGTTCCCTGATTTTGTGAACACAACGGAAACGGTAATTGCCATAGGATTGCAGAGGGATAAAGTACATTCCGTTTTCGTCACTGATTCCCACATTTTGATTGTTATTATCCATCAGCAGATAACCTTTCAGGGGCAGGTCGTTTTTGTCGAATTTACAATTGTCATTTAGGTCGCGGTAAACATATCCGTAAACACCGGGCTTTTTGTAAACCGGAAAATCAAGCGAATAGATACTGTCCATCTTAACTGTGATGCTTGTATCGGATTTTAATTCATCCAGATAAGGGTGGGAAGCTACTCCAATAAGATATTGACCCCTGCCAAATAAACTGCTATAATTTCCTGCGGTATCAGTAGATATTGAGTAGGTACTGTTTTTATCCTTTACAAGCAATTTATGTTTAATTCCTTTCTCATTGTTATCTTTCTGAAGGTTTCTGTTTATGTCATAATAAATATTACTGCTTACATAGCCGGCTGAATCTGGTGGCAATACTTTAAGAAATACCGTTTTTCTGATAAACTTTGGCATTGGACAGAAATTGTCAATCACTTCAATAGTAAGAGGAATTTTTTTGCTGATATTATTCAGTTGATGGTAAACAGAATCGTGCACCTGCCAGCAGAATCTCCCTGTTTTATTGCCCGCTCCCGAATCCAGATATGAGAATGAGGCTCCAAAAGGCATATTAAGCATGTTTATTCTGGTAATATCGCCCCGGTTATTGCTTTTTGTATAACTATTGATGGAATCCCAGGTTTCAATATCAAAACATGTCTTTTCCCTGGTCTTAAAAGTGAAGTTATCGTCGACACTCAGCTCAGGGTATACATTTTCATCACTTTCTATCCTTATGTTTATCTGTATATCCCTAATAGTAAAACCAAGCATTTTCCAGTTGCCGTTGATTTTTCTGTATTCAGTTACCTTTAGGCAAATCACACCAACTTCGTCGCATTTTGTAGGTGTAAAAACCATGTCCGCATTTTTATTATCGAAATAGAATCCTCGCGGAGGTTTGGCCCCCGGAAGTGGTTTGCAGCTCAATACACCCGGATTTGGAGGACAATAAGGGGTCATCGGAATGTTCTGATTGTGATTGCCGGTGTAACTCTCATAAGAAGCATGTGCATTCAAAGGTCTGCTCAATTCGTATGCTATAGAATCGTTGTCTTCAAAATCGTAAGCGCCGAAATTAACTCTGAGAGGACGGTTGCAGGCGGCATATAAGGTTCCAATATCCAGAAATGTTGGCGAAGAATTTGCAAAATTGGAATTGCAGATATTCATCATCGATTCTATGTAGAAATTACCGGGCGACATGGTGGTAATGGCCCCGTTTCTGCAGCATTGCTCAAGCTTGATGTAGATTTCGCAATAGCCGTTATCTACAAATGTTTTAAACGGTGATGAAGCAAAATCTACTGTAGAAACGAAAGTGTGTTCTTCAATTCCGGCCGAACTTGGCGAATTCGCCGGACTACAGGGCTTGTCCATGGTATCGTTACACATGATACTGATATCCCTGATTGAAGTACGGGTGTAATTTATACTTGTCGAGTTGCTTACACTGCCATTAATAAGTCCGAACATTGCAATGTCAGGGCTGTTAAACGGTATACCTCTGCAGTCTCTGTATACCTTGAAAGTAATTTCGTATTTTTTTCCGCCAAGCCATTTGTAGGTTATATCGCCACCCATCATGTGACTGGCCTCAATGGAATTGACAAAGAAATGTAAACACAGTATTAAAGTTGCTGTTTTATAGAGATTCATACAAATGCGATATGCAGGTTTGACGAGGAATTCGGCAATTTGTGACATAAAGATAGATCGGGGTGTTGTTTTAGTGTGTTAGTTTTTATTGCCGGAGATAGTGCATAATCCTTATCCATTTCATAAGGCTATAAACAGTCAAATTTAATATTTTTCAATTATAATTCAAAAAAAATGTATCGGCATGATTTCAGGGCAAATATGACACATTACTGAAATTTATAGTTAAATCAGGAATGAATGCAAGATATAAATGCGAAAGAAAGAGCTGAGTTTTATTGATCCTGCATTACCAGGTAATCAAATGCGAATTCATCGCATTGGGTATGATGTTCTCGAGTGTATCACCCAACTCGGCATCGAAAGAATCTCTGTTTACTCCGTAAGTTGTTAATTGAACAGTATGGTCGTCGATTTTACGGAATTGATAATTGTTATTGTTGTTCTCGGTACACTGATAGGTCAGGCCATTGTATTTTTCGACCCATTTACCCAGCCAGGAATACAACCTTATTTCGTCCCAGCAGCTTTCTTCAGATTGAAGGAAGAGCATGATTTCACTGTGGCCGTCTCCGTTGAGGTCGCTCATGTCTTTTACCTGCAATTCTGCAATATTGCCAAGAGAGATAAAGCCATCATAGCACGAGAAGCTGATTTTATAACGGCTGTTTATTTCGTTGTAAACTATGATTGCTGTGTCTTTAATTCCGTCGTTGTTGATATCATTGAGCCCGACAAGACGACGCTGGAGGCTGTCGGCCCCCTTGTTGCCGGGCTTCCTTTTCTGTTTGAAATAATCGTCGGTATCAAATATTCCGGACAGGTCTAATTCTGCCGAATCCTCTGCCACTGAAGGGCTCTGCTTCTTTTTACACGAAAAGAGAATGAGGATAAAAAGAAGTGGCAGTAGTCTGGTCATTATTTCCATCGCAAAATTAAAATCAATTATTGATTCTTCAATGAAATATTTCCCGAATTTTAAACATTCTTTTAAAGTGTACAAAAAAGAATACTTTGACCGGAATCTTCAGATCGGAATTTGCTTTCGGATTTATGTACCGAAACTCTTCCCTGTTAAAGTGAATTCAATATAATCTCAAAATGCAATACCGTCGGATTCTTTATGAAATTACTTTGTATTAAGGCCACACAGGCGAATTAGAGTACATTTACTGAAAGAATTTGAAAGGAAAAGAATAATTTCGCGCCGTGAATATTAACGACGAGATACACAAACGCAAAACTTTCGCAATCATCTCTCACCCCGACGCCGGTAAAACAACTCTCACCGAGAAATTCCTTTTATTTGGTGGTGCCATTCAAACTGCTGGTGCCGTCAAGTCCAATAAAATAAAGAAAGCCGCTACTAGCGATTTTATGGAAATCGAAAAACAAAGAGGTATTTCGGTTGCCACTTCTGTAATGACTTTTGAATACAATGGTAAAC
>CAZRKA010000173.1:0-6490 GCA_964600345.1 uncultured Chitinophaga sp.
CCTCTTGTAAAAATAATGGCTTTGAGAGTGGTGCCGAATGGCGATGAAAGAGATAAGGATGTTGCACATGCTATCAGATATGCGGCAGACAACGGCGCCAAAATCATCAATATGAGCTTCGGCAAGTATTACAGCTATAATTCTGCAATCGTTAAAGATGCAATCCGCTATGCAGAAAGTAAAGATGTATTGATGATACATGCCGCAGGCAACGACAATAAAAACAACGACAAAACAGTGCATTATCCTTCACCTGAATACTTGAAAGACTCAAGCTGTAAAACATGGATTGAAGTTGGTGCCTGCGACAAAGATCAACAACCGGCAGAATTTTCGAATTACGGTATCAGCGGTGTCAATGTATTTGCCCCGGGAGTACAAATCTACAGCACAGTCAGCAATGCAAAATACGATCAGTACGATGGCACAAGCATGGCGGCACCAGTTGTAAGCGGACTTGCTGCCTTGATAAGAGCCTACTATCCTCACCTGACAGCTATTCAGGTAAAACAAATAATTGAATCTTCGGTGCTCAAACCTGAAAAAAAGGTTAAAAAACCGGGCAATAAGAAAAAGAGAAAAAAAACCAAATACAGGAAATTGTGCAGCAGCGGTGGTATTGTCAATGCCGAAAATGCTCTTAAAGCCGCAGCCCTTGTGAAATAGGAAAAATCTTTATACTCATCCTTAGAAGGTTTTCGAAAAAAAACATTGCTTAGGATGAGTTATACCATACTGTGAGTTTTAAGTGATCGCGAAATGCTTCCTGTATAGGTATATTTAATTCCGGAGACCAATTTCTTCGAACAAATTCTGATTTAAATCTGCTTTTCTGAAACTCAGGAAATTCCATGCAAGTCCGCATGACAGACCTGTTCTGGATTTCCATGGTTGCTCAATAAATTTTGAACCGAAACCGTCATAAACTATTTTAAAATTACTTGTCTCGGCTATTGCAGATTCTGCAGCAATCCAGACATCAAATTTCCTGTATCTGACTCCAAATCCTGCCACAAGCCTCAAAGTGTTTAATTCTGCTTTGATTTTACGCGGACCTTCCTGAGAAAAATCGTTCCTCACTCTGTATTTATGATGCAAACCGGCCAAAATATATGCGGAAGACATAGAACTCTCCAAAGCAGGAATAGCCAAATGGTATTTAATATTGATGCGTTTGTCGCGCCTTAAACCTTCAGAATTAAAACCGGAACCTGCCCTTCTCGTATTCAGTTCAAGGCTGTAACGGTCTTTTAAAGGGAATTCTACCCCAATGTTCCAAAAGCTTAATAAATTTGTTTTCAGACTGATATAATCATAATATTTATCAGCTTTGAGGAATGAAGATGACACAAATATCAGGGCCAATAAAACCAATAATCTTTTTTTCATGCCTATATGACAAGCGAAACTTAAAATACCCCTATTCGGATTAAAAATTTTTTAAACCATTATGAGGTGCATACAGTTATAATATTCTTAATATTGCGCATATGGCACGTCCCAGAAAATCGCTGAGGCCAAGAAAGCCCAACACCCTATCTGCAAAATCGCATTTGCCACCTGAAAGCATGGTTTATGTTGGCAAAGAGAGAATCGAAAAAATGATTGTCAAAGTCATTGATTACGACGGTTTGAATCTTGAAGAAAAAACCATTGATGATTTAAAAATCTGTAAAGTATACAAAGACAAGGAAACTGTCACCTGGATTTCAGTTACAGGAATACATGAATCTGAAAAAGTTGAAGAGATCTGCAACATTTTCAATATCCACCCACTCATTCAGGAGGATATTCTGAATACCCAGCAGAGAACAAAAATCGAAGAATTTGACAACTACCTCTTCGTTACCTTTAAAAACCTTTTTTATTCAGAATTGGCCCAGGGTATAGAAAGCGAACAAATCAGCATCATACTCGGACGAAATTTCCTTCTGTCATTTCAGGAAACTGACAGTTTACTGTTTAGTGAAATAATACATCGCATTCACACTGCCAAAGGCACAATTCGCCAGAAGAAAAGTGATTATTTGCTCTATAAAATTCTGGATACCGCAGTGGATCAGTATTTTATTCTGATAGATAAAATTGGTGAAATTGTTGAAGACATTGAAGAGGAAACCATGTATTATCCAAACAGCAAGACTTCTTTTAAAATCCAGGCCGTAAGAAAAGAACTCTTAATACTGAGTAAGCATATTCTGCCAATGCGTGAAGCGTTGAATAAACTGGAAGCAGGAGGAACAGACCTGATTGAGCCCAAAAATCTTAATTACTTCAGAGATGTCTACGACCATACTTTTCAGGCTTATGATACAATAGAAAACCACAGAAGTTTGCTCAGCGACCTGATGAATATTTATTACACCACCATGAGCAACAAACTGAATCAGGTCATGAAAGTATTGACAATTATCAGTACGATTTTTATGCCTCTCAGTTTCCTTAGTGGCGTTTTCGGAATGAACTTCAAATACTTTCCGGGAATGAACCATCCCTATGCCTACTACTATTTCTGGCTGGTTGCCATTCTGGTTTCATTGGGTATGCTGATTTATTTCAGAAGAAAAAAGTGGTTTTAATTGTTAAAACCGATTCGTTAAAATGAATTGACCGAAATCTTTCTTTGATCACATTTCCAGCTTGACTTTTATTCTTCTTCCCTGCCTAACATAGTCCCTTTCTCTGGAATCTGCGGCAGTTCGACAGGCATTTGCGCAGGAACAGGCGTATTTACAAGGTCGGGCTGACCGGCATTGACCCAGGCGGTATAAATAAGACTCCCCAGCATAATGATGGACGCGCGTAAACGCGATTCAACCATTGATCCGAGAACATTGTGATAAGCCGCACAAAATGCTTTTGAATAAACCCTGACAGCGATACTTCCTCTCTGTTCCCAACTGTACTTGCTTTGTTCTGTAAAATCAAGTGAGACTTTCTTTTCTGTTTTGAGCACACTGTCTGCCAGACTGAAACTTTGCGAAAAGGCATTCCAGATTATCTGTTCGGGGTCTGAAACATAAATACCCAGGCCTGTAAACATATTATATTGCTCAAAATAAATTTCAGGAAGCCGGCTTTCCCATAGTGCATGAATTCCTTTTTGACCGGTTTTCTGACCGTTGTAATTCGATGTGGCATGCAGTGGAACATGAAGGTCGCCTACATAATGACCGAGATCTGCACTCAATTTTAAAATAAGATTTACATCCTTTGCCTTGAAAGCCTCAGTAAGTCTGAACATAACTGTCTGTATATGCCATGGAACAATTCCGTGCGCAAGAACCGTATCTTCACTGTACAGAATACAGGCATCACGGTAATTAAGCGGAATAGTATCAAGCGGTATGCGGCATTCGTAATGGTCGCCATCCAGATAGTGACGACACGCTTCTTCCTTAACTATATACCTGCGCTTGTCTGCATCTGCTGCATGTTCAGTCATGTATTCAACATGTTTTTTATAAAACCCGAAAAGTGGTTTTGGAAGAGTATAAACGGCAATCTCATTTATACGAGAATGTCCGTAAAAGCCCCATGCTGCAATCCTGCCGGAGGATAGCAAAATCACAATCAATGTAATTGTTTTCATTTGCCGAGAAATTTCTCGACCGCCAGAGGCAATCCCCTGTGCTCAAGCTCATGTATGCGGGATTCGATTTCCTCAACGGTCTCATTACCGAAGATAGTAAATTTATCCTGATAAATCAACTCCCCCTTATCAAATTCATTATTGACCAAATGAACACTTATACCTGTCTCTTTTTCGCCGGCTTCGAGCACTGCCTCGTGTACACGGCGTCCATACATGCCTTTGCCGCCGAATTTAGGCAGTAATGATGGGTGAAGATTGATGATTTTACCTTCAAACGCGTTTATGAATTCTTCTGGAACCAGCCAGAGAAAACCAGCCAGTACAATCAAATCAGGTTTATAACTCTCAACAAGTTCTATTACATTACAGCTATCATAAAAATCATGTCTGTTAAAACAATGAACATCAACTTTCCTGTCCTTTGCTTTTTGCACTACCCCGGCAGATTGTTTATTTGAAAAAACTGCAACAACTGAGGCAAAATCACCTTTTCCGAAATAGTCAATCAGATTTAGTGCATTGCTGCCGTTGCCTGATGCAAAAACAAGTATCCTGTGCATTATTTTATGCTTAAAGCGATAGACTCTATCAGTCTCAGATCGCGTTCTTTTGTGTTCAGATTAGGCTTGTATACAAATCCTTCGAAGGCAAACAACATTCCCTTTTCGGGCATGTGAACGACATATCTGATAAATGGACCGGCCTGACTCATTCCTCTGATAGTCCACCAACCACGGATTTTAGCACAGTAATTGCCATTAAGCTTAATGATCTCGCGGAAAATGGGCGGGTAAAATTCGCTTTCCGTTGTCCCCATGTAAGTACCTGCAATTTCCCCCTTGATTAAATACTTGAATACTGTATCACGGGCTGTTCTTATTGCTGCATAGCTAAAATCACTTGTATCCTTATATGGATATGCATGCATAACCAATGCGATTGTTTTCGGTATATCGCTTTCAATTGCATCGTATTCGAACCAGTAAGTTTTGTTTTTATGATATTTAAGCGTAAACATGGCCGGTATTTTCACGCCAAGTCCAAGCTCATCCTTAATCTGTTTAAAGTATTTATCGTTTGATGAAGTATCGTGAAACAATTTCTCGTTCTGATCTTTTATCTCGTAGCTCATCAATGCGCTGTTTAACTGATCGCGGCATTTTCTGAGTTTCTGCTTTAAATCAGCTGCATCTTTTCCAAACAGATAAACGATGTGCTGATACCTTGCAAACAAATTGCGTTTACTCATTAAAACAGGCTCTTTGTCCGAAATGTTTTTTTCAATAGTTGCAGTGCTGAAAGGGCTCAGCAATTCTTCCATTCCACCCACACTGCTTTCGTCGACCAGAACTAAAATCGTTTTTTGATTGTAGTAGAATCGCGTAAAATCCTGCACATCCGGTTTCAGCAATTCGAAAAAAGGCTCACCTGCCGGCAAATGCGGAAGTGGTTTCAGAAATGTCGAATCAACAATTCCTTTCAGAGCATTGTGAACTGACCCATCTGCTACGATCACCAAACTGCCAAGTTTTCCGCTCGCTATGGGCAGGGTAACTTTATTGGCATCCTTACAGGCAAAAAATAAAACTGAAATAACAGAGAACAGAAAAATAGCGGTCTTTTTTAACATTTAATTTGAAATGGTATATAGTTTAAGAAGTTTACCTTTACCAACAGGGGTATTTGGATTATCAATCCCATTCATGGCACAGGTTTTTTCGATATCGAATTCAGGAAATCTGGAACAAATATCCGAAATGGTTTGCGACTCATAATCGGTAATATAATAAAAAAATCCCAGAGGATTAGTGTTGTTTAGCGGCAGCACGATTTCGTAAGATTTAAATACTCTAAGCTTTCGTCCGGGTTTTAATTTGCTTGATTTAAGATTATTCCAGCGTTTAAGATTGGCAATACTGACGTTGTATTTGGCCGCTATTTGCGCAAGAGTCTGTCCTTTAGCGACTACATGATAAGTTAAAACAGATTCGCGTTTTATGTAGTTATCAGGGTTAAATGCATTTGAGCTTATGTAATAAACACTATCCTGCCATTCGGCCAGTTGCATGGCTTTTTTATATGGCAGAACAACTTTTTTATTCTCAATATTCTCAGGAATGAATCCGTTTTTATAAACGCTGTTCCACTCCAGTTGTTCCGTTTCGCTGACATTGACAAGCGCGCAAACATATTTCATATCTACCTCACAGCAGAGATAAACAGGAACCAGCGTTTCGTGTGCCCTGAGAATATTTTCATTTTCTTCTTCAGGGGGAGAGAAAGTCATGAGAAAAGCTGTGGCCAGAAATTTGGGAACATAGTTCTGAGTTTCTTTGGGCAAATAGCGTCTGACTTCCCAGAATGTTTTCTTACCTCCCGAAAGTCTGATAGCCTTATTGACATTTCCCGGACCACCGTTATATGCGGCCAGGGCCATCAACCAGTCTTGGTAAAGATTATACATGCTCTGCAGATAATCGCAGGCCTTTTCGGTGCTTTTATAAATGTCCTTTCTTTCATCGAGGTTGGCATCAATAGCCAGATCCATCATCCTGCCGGTGGCCGGCATAAACTGCCATAAACCGGTTGCACCACACCAGCTGACAGCGTTGGTACTTAGAAGCGATTCCACAATAGAAAGATACTTTATTTCGTCGGGCATCCCTTTCTTGTCGAGTACTTCTTCGAACACTCTGAAATACAGATTCTTTCTGCTACAGGCTTTACTGAGGAAAGAACTGTTTGGATGCTTCATGTAATTAATCTGGGTAATTACCGAAGGATCGTATTTAAACTGAATGCTGCTGCCCATCATGGCAACCAGTTCATTAAACCTCTCCTCCGTCATGTTTAAAACCTCAGCCGTACTGAGATTTGCCAGAGGTTTACTGACAG
>CAZRKA010000174.1:0-6471 GCA_964600345.1 uncultured Chitinophaga sp.
CAGTTAGCACTTAAGCAGCGTTCCGACCAGAACAAGAAAGCCGAGGAAAAGAAGAAGGAACTCATGGATTTCATTCAGCGATTCAGTGCCAACGTAGCGAAAAGCAAACAAGCTACCAGTCGCCGGAAAATGATCGATAAACTCAATATTGAAGAGATTAAACCTTCGACCAGAAAATATCCCGGTATATTTTTTATACAGGAGAGAGAGGCGGGAGACCAGGTGCTTACCGTCAATAATCTGAGCTATCAGAATGACGGGGAAAACCTTTTCAGCAATATCAGCTTTACTGTTAACAAAGGTGAAAAAGTGGCATTTTTATCAAGAAATGCACTTGCTGTTACCAAATTGTTCGAATGCATTCACGGTCATGAAAAGGCCAAAACCGGCAGCAGCGACTGGGGAATAACCATAAAACGTTCTTATATTCCCAACGATAACTCTTCTTACTTTGAAGGAGTAGATTTAAATCTGGTTGATTGGTTAAGACAGTTTTCAAAAGAAAAGGACGAAACTTTTATCAGGGGATTCCTTGGTAAGATGTTGTTCAGCGGAGAAGAGAGTCTTAAGAAAGCCAAAGTGCTCAGCGGAGGAGAAAAAGTGCGATGCATGCTGAGTAAGACCATGCTGGATAGCCCGAATCTGATTATAGCAGATGAGCCTACCAATCACCTGGATCTGGAGAGTATTCAATCACTTAATAACAGTTTCATTGATTATAAGGGTATATTGTTGTTTTATTCTCATGACCACGAATTTTTAAATACGGTAGCTAACAGAATAATTGAAATCGGACCGAAAGGAATGATAGACAAATACTGCACTTACGATGAATATCTGGAAGACGAAACAGTCTTAGAGCGCAAAGCCGGTATTTACGCCTGATACAATGCTTAAGGGACTGCGAAATCCACGCTTTGTTTTTGTTCTTGAAACCATACACATTCCATTGTGGCTGATAAAAGATCTTTGCTGGTTGCTCACACTCCGCAGTGTGGGAGTTGCGATGGCCATTCCAACAATACTTGTAGCGTTTCTGATGGTTATTGTGACATACGGCGACCACAACCGTTTTCTGCCTAATCTTTCAATTGCATTCTGGATTGTTGCCAACGCCAACTGGATGATGGACGAGTTTTACGAACTGGGCATCAGGCAATACAGTCTCTACCCATTTATTGCAGGAATATTGGTGTTCGCTATATTTATATTGTTAAAACTTATTGAGAGACGAAAACTAAAGGCGAATAAAAGTAACTTTGCCAACTGAATTATGCCTAAAATTACCTTCAATTTTGAAGAAAAAGATAAAGAATCATGTACGGTAGAAATTGCCAGGGGCGAAATGATACTCGATGTAGCTCTGGACAACGACATTGAACTTCATCACAACTGCGGAGCCGTATGCGCCTGCAGCACCTGTCATATTTATGTTGAGCAGGGAGGAGATGCACTGGCCGAAATAAGCGAAAAGGAAGAAGATTTTGTTGATCGCGCGCGCAATCCAAAATTCAATTCAAGACTTGCCTGTCAGTGTACGCTTTTAACAGATACAGATATTGTGGTTACAATTCCTGATCAATCACAAATAATCGGTCACTAAAAAACAGATAAAATGAGTTATCAATTACCCATATACTGGAAGGATTACGAAGATATAGCCATGGCTTTACATGAGCGTTTTGGCGATGATTTCGGCGAATCAAAAATTTACAGAGTGCGATTTACAGAGTTACTGGAATGGGTGCTCGAAATTCCGAATTTTAAGGGAACCCGCGAAGAATGCAATGAAGGACACCTTGAAATGATTCAGAGTCAGTGGGTGTACGAATGGCGCGACAATCAGGGGTAATTCTTTTCACGGGCATTGCTAATTTTTCGGGATAAGGTTTGCCGGGTTAGAGATAAGCAGGTTAAACATTAAACCTTGAATTCGGATTAGCTTAAAGAAAAATTGTCGATTGATCCATTAGGATCCGGAAGGAAGAGCAGACTTAGGAATTTATTTTAACAGTCTCAGATAATTTCATTCGCCTGTGCAACAAGTTCGGCGAGATCCAGTACTTCTACTTCATTTTCCATGTTACTGTGTTTTACGCCATCGCGCAGCATGGTCATGCAAAAGGGACAATTGGCTGCTATTATTTTGGCGCCTGTTGCCAATGCTTCTTCTGCTCTCTCGACATTGACTTCTTTTGTGCCATTTTCGGCTTCTTTAAACATTTGTGCTCCGCCGGCACCGCAACAAAACCCGTTGCTTTTACATCTCTTCATCTCTACGAGTTCTGCATCCAGTGTTTCGAGTACAGATCTGGGTGCTATGTATTCGCCGTTAGCTCTGCCAAGATAACAACTGTCGTGATAGGTAATTTTTTTTCCCTTGAAGCTTCCGCCTTCTGCCTTAAGTTTTCCTGTATTAATCAGATTCTGCAAAAACTGGGTGTGGTGCATGACTTCGTAGTTACCACCCAGCGATGGATATTCGTTTTTAAGTGTGTTAAAGCAATGCGGGCAGGTAGTAACGATATGCTTTATGCCATAGCCGTTTAATACTGCTATATTGTTCATGGCAAGCATCTGAAAGAGGAATTCGTTGCCTGCGCGTTTGGCCGGATCTCCTGTGCAACCTTCCTCATTTCCAAGTATGGCAAAATCGATACGGCAATGCTGAAGTATTTTAGCAAAAGCTTTGGTTATTTTACGCGCCCTCTCGTCAAAGCTGCCTGCGCAGCCAACATAAAAAAGGACTTCAGGTGTTTTACCTTCTGCAGCGAACTGTGCTGCTGTTTTTATTTCAAGACCCGATGACATGATGCAAACTTAAATAAATTTCAGGAGATTGATAATCTCATCGCGTACCAGATATTTGATTTCTTTTTTTTCTTTAAGCATTTGACGTATACGGCTTGCGGAAATATCAATTAACGGTGTATCAAGTATGGTGATGTTTGCATTATCAGGATACGGATTTTTGAAGTTATTGCTTCGTTTGTAAACGATAATCGGAAAAGATAAAATGGTTTCAGGATCCTTCCAGTCCGGCAATGTCAGAAGAGTGTCGCTGCCCATAATTATCACAAATTTTTTATTGTTTTCTTCCTTGCGGATAGATTCCAGCGTCTGAGCTGTGTACGAAGGCTGGGGCAAATGAAATTCTATGTCAGAAACTTCAAAATCAGGTTGATCGGCAATTGATAACCTTACCATGTCAAGTCGCAGTTCTGCATCCAGTAAATCATCTTTTGTCTTTAAAGGATTATGAGGAGAAACAATAAAGCGGATCTTTTTGAGATCTGTTTCGTTCATGAGGTACTGGGCTATACTCAGATGTCCGATATGTACCGGATTGAATGAGCCGAAAAAAAGTCCTGTTTTCATGATTATGATTTAATAAATTCTCTGACAATTTGCTCTGCCTGCTTCAGTGTTTCTTCCAGTTTATCATTAACCAGTACAAGATCATAGCGGTCTTCAAACTTCAGTTCATGTTTTGCTTTATCTATACGCATCTGCAATTGATGTTCAACTTCAGTACTTCTTTTTCTCAATCTGTCCATTAGTATTTCCAGACTTGGAGGCCTTAGAAAAATAGAAAGTGCATTGTCGCCGAATTTTTCTTTGATATGCACACCACCTGCTACATCCACATCAAATATAACTGTTTTTTTTTCTGCCCACAATCTTTCAATTTCACTTTTTAGTGTTCCGTAATAAATTCCGGAATAAACTTCTTCATATTCCAGAAATGCATTTTGTTCTATTTTGGATTTGAAATCAGCGATATCTAGAAAATAATATTCTCTGCCATCAGCCTCATGTGGCCTGGGTTTGCGCGTGGTTGCAGATACCGAAAATCCAAGCTCAGGAATGACAGAGAGCAGGTGATTTACGACTGTGGTTTTACCACTACCGGAAGGTGCCGAAAAAATTATAACCTTGTTCAAATTCTGCTACAATAATAATCATTAATAAGAACTTTGTTTTGTATTGCAGATTTGTATTTATACGTTTTTATTCCACTGTTATTTAATTCAATTAAAAAGATGAAATTTTCTGCTTGAATATTTTTTTCAGTTTAAGTTAATCATAGATATTTAACTATATAGAAACGAAACTATCCCGGCGGATAAATCCACAGCAGTAAATCATTTACACGCAAATAACGAAGTAGACGCAAAGACGAAGTTTTTTATGTAGCAGCTCTCTGCAGTTTTAAACTACATTTTTATGTGTTCACAGTTGTATCAGAATACGCGGTGGAAATGAAAGCTTCCCTCAATAACTTCGATGCTGTCGTATGTATTTGTATTGTAAAAGGTACCGTCAAAATTTCCGCTGAATCTGTAGCCAGCAGAATCAGATTCGCTTAGTACAAGGCGGCCCTTTCTGAAAATAAATTCTGAACCCAGACTATCGGTATATATCATTTCAGCTATTGGATCTTCGGATGGTATTAAGTTATAGATACCTGGTTCTGTTTTATACGGGAAATAAAATGAAAAACCGAACTCAGGCTTGCTAAAACTGGCAAGTCCCCATGAAGTGGAAAGATTTGAATACATCATTTTTGCATTAGGGAAAACCAGATCCATTTTTCTGCTTTCTACTTTGAAAGAAACAAATATTGTTTTGTCATTCGTCTTATCTTTAATTTCTTTTTTACAGGAGAGAATAAGAAATGATGACAGCAATAAATGAATTACAACACGAAATTTCATTGCTGCAATTTAAAGATTTAGAATTAAGTACTGAGCTGAAATATTTTTGCAAAAAAAAAGACCCGTTATTGAAACGGGTCTCTTACTATATAAATTGATTAAGCGTTGGCTTTACCCTCTTCCCCTTCAGGTTTTGGCAACAACACTTTTCTCGACAATCTCAGTTTACCTGTTTTCTTGTCAATTTCTACGAGTTTTACTTTAACGATATCACCTTCTTTGAATATGCCATCCATTTTGGGAATGCGTTTCCAGTCAATTTCGCTGATGTGAAGCAGACCATCTTTGCCGGGAAGTATTTCAATGAATGCACCGAACTCAACAATGCTCCTTACTTTACCTTCATATATTTCACCAACTTCAGGAGTTGCGGTAATGCCTTTGATGATACGAAGAGCGGCGTTCATATTGTCTGCGTTATCAGAAAGAATTTCAACGATACCGTGATTATCAACCTCTGTAATGGAGATTGTGGTATTGGTGTCTTTCTGAATGCCCTGAATTACTTTTCCTCCCGGTCCGATAACAGCACCTATCTGGTCTTTGTCGATGGTAATTCTTTCTATTCGCGGCGCATGTGCTTTGTAATCAGTGTTAGGCTGATTAATAGTCTTGTTCATTTCGTTCAGGATATGCGCTCTTCCTCTCTTAGCCTGTTCGAGTGCCTCTTCAAGCATTTCCCATTTAAGACCGTTAATCTTGATATCCATCTGACAGGCAGTAATACCTTTTTCAGTTCCGACAACTTTAAAATCCATATCACCGAGGTGATCTTCATCTCCAAGTATATCTGTCAGAATTTTGTATTTACCTGTTTTATCGTCACTTATCAGGCCCATTGCGACACCGCTCACACCGCCTTTGATTTTAATACCTGCATCCATCAGTGCAAGACTGCCTGCACATACTGTGGCCATACTGCTCGAACCGTTTGATTCAAGAATATCGCTTACAATTCTTATCACATAAGGATTGACATCGTCTCCCGGAAGTGCTTTCTTTAGTCCTCTGAGTGCAAGATTTCCGTGTCCGATTTCTCTTCTTCCCGGACCGCGGTTTGGTCTTACCTCACCGGTAGAGAATGCAGGGAAATTGTAATGAAGCATCAGGCGGCTATAACCTGCAAGCATTGGTGCATCCAGTAACTGTTCATCCAGTTTACCACCGAGTGTTACGGTTGTAACTGATTGAGTTTCTCCTCTTGAGAAAACAGCAGATCCGTGTGCAGCAGGAAGATATCCTACTTCTGTCCAGATCGGACGTACTTCGTCGAGTTTACGCCCGTCAAGTCTGATACTTTCATCAAGTATCATTTTTCTCATCGCTTCTTTCTCAACTTCATGGTAGTATTTCTTGGCCAGGAACTCCTGAGCTTTCAGTTCTTCTTCACTCAGAGTTGCAAGATATTCATCGATAATAGCTTTAAATTTCTCGCTTCTTTCAGATTTAGGAGCGCCGCTTTTTGCTACGCTGTATACTTTGTCGTATGTAAGGTCCCAGATTTTTTTTCTGAGTGCCTCATCGTTGTTTTCGTGACTGTAAGTACGTGCAGGTTTTCTGCCACCCATTTGTTCGCATAGATCCCATTGCATTTTGCACTGACGTTTAATGGCTTCGTGAGCAAATTTGATGGCTTCAACCATTTCGTGTTCACTTATCTCGTTGCATTCGCCTTCAACCATATTGATGTCGTGTTCAGTTCCCGATACTATCAGTTCAAGCGTAGAGTTTTGCATCTCAGATTCAGTAGGAT
>CAZRKA010000175.1:0-6447 GCA_964600345.1 uncultured Chitinophaga sp.
CCGTAAGCTATGCTGTTTCTTATCAGGGAAAAGAATACAGTACCCAGCATCAGGCTTAGCACAATGCCGGTAAGCAGACCTTGCCATATACAATTTAACAAATCCATTTCAGCAGATTGTATAAGTTTTTTAAATTTATTGAATTAAACACGTAAAAGAGAATCGCAAATTATAACTTTGCAGTGGAATATTATGAGTACGAGGACTGAAAAATTCAACAAAGAGATGCAGAGGGAACTCGGGGTCATCTTTCAAAGCAGAATGCACGACTGGTTTGAAGGTGCCTTTATAACGGTTACCGAAGTGAGTGCCAGTCCCGATCTGGGTTATGTAAAAGCTTATCTCAGCATTTACAATGTTAAGAACAAACAGGCAACAATGGATCTGGTTAATCTGTATAACAAGCATATCAGAAAAGAACTGGCCGGTAAAATCAGAAATGCCGTCAGAGTAATTCCTGAATTGCATTTTTTTGAGGATAACAGTCTGGAGAATGCCATGAAATTCGAAAAACTTTTTGATAAACTCCGCGAAGAGCGGGAAGGGCGCGAAGCTGATAACGATACCAAGATTCAGTAATTTGCTCTTTAATGCCTGTAAGCTGTAATACGGAAATCTTTACCGACGTGCTCGACAAGCACAGTAGTGCGAGGAAGTTTTACATACTCCTTACCCATTCACTGCTGCTTAAAAACAATATCATACGCAGGGAAATTAAATTGTGCGGCCGCCGCAAAACCAAAATACAACACGTGTTGTATCCGGGTTTCGGTATGGGACAGTTACTCGGACTTTTTGGAAGACATCGCGGCAAATACAATGTGCTGGGAATTGATAAGGATGCCAGAATGGTGACGCGTTCTACTGCGTATTTCAAGGAAGAAGAAATACACAATATATACTGCCGCACCGAAGATATCCTGAATTTCAAACAGGAAAACACATTCGATCTCTGCCTCTCAATCAATCTGCTCAACTATATTGAAGACGATAAGCTCGCCATCAAAAACATGTATGATTCGTTGAAGAAACCGGGTATGCTGCTCATTTTTAATTCGAGTAATTACGCCGACGACAGAGCAAGTAAACTCAATATAGGTGTCTTCAAAGACAAGAAGTGGAGAAACGGATATGGCATACTGGAGATGAAAAACCTTTTGCGGGAAGTCGGATTTTCTAAGGTTAAAGCCAGATATGCCTATGGCACTCCCGGGATTCTGAGCTGGAAAATGACCACAGCCTGGCCAACTACCATGATTAAAACTTCGCGTTTTTTCTTTTTGATACTACCCGTTTACACACTGATATGCATACCGTTTGTCATCCTTTGCAATTTCTTAGATATCAATATGAAGCACTCAAAGGGCAAATGCATTGTCGTAAGGGCGTTTAAGTAAAGTATGAAAACCTCTTTATACATAGCCGGGAGGTATTTGTTTTCGCGTAAAAAGAGAAACGCCATCAACATCATTTCGGGCATTGCCGTGCTGGCGTTTTCGGTTTGCACTGCTGCCCTGATCATCATACTCAGCACCATGAACGGCTTCGAAGAACTCATTTTTTCGATGTACAATAAATTCAATCCCGATGTCAATGTAACGCTGCAGGAGGGAAAGGTGTTTGACAAAGAACCTGTTCTGAATAAGATCAGGCAAATTCCTGGAATAGCATTCATCAGTCCTGTGATGGAAGACAATGCAGCCGTCAGAAACGGAGATTTTCAGACTGTTTGTACAGTGAAGGGAATAGATTCAAATTACTTCAGCCTGAACGGACTCAGTTCAATGATTACCGAAGGTGAGGCGCTGATTCAAAAACAGGGAATTAATTACATAGTACTCGGTTCGGGAATAGATCAGAAAATAAACTGCAACATCGGTGGTCCTTTCAGTCTTATATCACTGATAACGCCTCGCAGAGGCGACTACAACGTGACAGATATTGAAGCGATAAAAACCATGGAACTGGAACCTTCCGGCGTTCTGACACTCGACGAAACCATCAGTAACCGCTATGTTTTTGTTCCTATAGATTTCGCTCAGGAATTATTCGAAAGGGAAGGTCAGGTTTCGGCACTCGAAATCAGACTGAAGGAAGGAACGGATCAGGAGGATTTCATAGAAAAGCTGTCGGCTGCGCTTGGCAATAAGTTTAAAATTCTGGACCGCATGCAACAGCAGGCATCTCTTTATAAAATGTTTAAGAGCGAAAAATGGGCCAGCTATGCCATTCTGAGTTTTATACTTCTGATTGCAGCATTCAATGCGCTTGGGAGCTTAACCATGCTGGTCATCGAAAAACGGGATGATATCAAAACACTCTCAGGTCTGGGTGCCCGTCCATCGCTGATCAGAAATGTTTTTTTCAGCAATGGATTGCTCATCAGCGGACTTGGAACCCTGGCAGGACTATTGTTCGGCATCATGCTCGTAGTACTTCAGGAAGAATATGGACTGGTTAAAATGCACGGCGCCATAGTTGAAAATTACCCGGTAAGACTTGATGTTTCAGACATACTTTTAGTTGCTTCAACCGCACTTGGTCTGGGTGTGCTCACGGGTTTATACCCTGCCTTAAAGGCTGCGAGAAATATCTGAAATTGGATATTGAATGACTTTGCGACGGCAAAGAATCAAAAATAAAAAGCAGAGTTGGAAAGACTGTTTACGGAATCAGACTTCAATACTTAGGCGTATAACCGTATTCGTCTTTGATTTCTTTTAAGGACTTACTGATAACCCTGACCGTCATTTTCTGGTCGCTGATTGGTCTGTTATTGGGCTGGGTGCGGGGTTGCTTAACCACACTGTCGGCGAATTCAATGCCCTTCATGACAAAACCGAATACAGTGTAATTTCCATCGAGTCCGGCTGTTCCCGATGTGCTGACACTGATATAAAACTGAGAGCCGCTGGATGCTTTCTGAGGATTAACGGCATCGCTAAGTCTGGCTGCTGCCAGTACACCGCGCATGTGCTTGATAGTGTCTCTGATTTCGGCCGGTATGGTATAGCCCGGTCCGCCACTGCCGTCGTTATTCGGGTCGCTGTCTTTACTGTTGGGATCACCGCCCTGAATCATAAAATTCGGAATCACGCGGTGAAAGGTGCTGTTGTCAAAGTAAGCCTGTTTGGCCAGATTTAGAAAATTGTTCCTGTGTAAAGGTGTGGCCTTATACAGCCAGATATACATCTTGCCATAAGAGGTTTCCAGCTCAATGATCTCTTCTTTGGGATCGCTGTTACCGGAAGAACCAGCCTGCGGCGGTTCAGGGGCTTTATGTTCACAGCCGCCGTTAAATATCAGCGTAAACGCCAGTATCCAAAGACTTGCCGTTTTCATAAACCTTATTTGGTTTTTTTATCAGACTTTTTAGACTTGGGTTTGGCGTCCTCTTTTGGAGCTTCAACAGCCTTAGGGGCATTGAGGTGTTTGGTGCTCAATATCCTGATGTCTTTCTTAGGGCGGTCGTTAGCGCCTGTCGGACTGGTAGCTATCTGATCAACCACATCAAGACCTTTCACAGTTTGTCCGAATACGGTATATGCGCCGTCGAGAAACGGTGTGGCAACATGGCATATATAAAACTGAGAACCGCTTGAAGCTTTTTCGGGATTTTCTGTGCGCGCAGCAGCAACGGCACCTTTTATGTGCTTGATACCGGGAACAAATTCGGCCGGAATGGTATAGCCGGGGCCACCCATACCGTCGTTATTCGGATCGCTGTCTTTGCTGTTGGGGTCGCCGCCCTGAATCATGAAATTCATGATGACCCTGTGGAAAGACATGCCATCGTAGTAATTGGAATTTACGAGCTTCAGGAAATTGGCTTTGTGCAAAGGCGTTTCATTGTAAAGTACAATGGTGATATCACCCATTGAGGTTTTAATCAGAACTGAGTCGAGAGCAGCAGCGGGCTTGCTCACAGAATCTGCAGGAATTGTTTCACTCACTGCACTTATTTCTGTTGTTGCAGAAGTTTCTGTGTTTTCAGGAGTTGAAGTGTTGTTGCAGGTTGCAGTTGCCAGCAAAATAGTGACGGCGGTGATTCCGATCTGGTTTAAAAGGTAATTCATAATATCTGTTCGTTGATAAAATATTCTATGATGTGTTCGCGAATATAAGTTTCCTGTTCCAAAAGTGACATATCCGGCAAACTATTTTTTAGCTGCCAGTGAGGCCATCCGTCTTTGTCGGTGCCAATCAGTTCGTAATGTCCGGAGTAACTAAGTAATTTACAGGTGGCAATGTGCATCAGAGCTACTTTGTCATCTTTCTTGAAATTCTTTTCACTTAATTGCCCGAGTTCGCGCATTCCGATGATAAACAGCATGGCATCCATATCGGGCTGCTTGCCGAAACGCGCAGTCATAAATTTCAGGATATCCTGCCAGATTTGTTTTCTGTCGATGTCGTTGTTGATTTCCATTATTTTTTTGGGAAACGCATTTTGTAATCGTGTTCAACACGTCCGAGACTGATGTTGTTGAGTTTGCCTTTGAGTAAATTTCTTCTCAGCGGAGAAATCTTATCTATAAACAGTTTGCCTTCTATGTGGTCGTATTCGTGCTGTATAATCCTTGCCGCCATGCCGTCAAAAGTCTTTTCATGCTGCTTGAAATTTTCGTCCATAAAACGGATTTTCAGTTCCGGTTTACGGGATACATTTTCGCGAACAGTGGGGATGCTGAGGCATCCTTCTTCGTATTTCCATTCGTCGCCCCATTCTTCTATGATGAGCGGATTGATAAAGGTTTGTTTGAAATCAGGCGGATTGATATCCTCTATCGGTGAACCATCGACTATAAAGAGACGTATGGGCAAACCGATCTGCGGAGCGGCAAGGCCAATGCCGTGACTGTCGTACATGGTTTCGTACATGTTTTCAATCAGTTCTTTAAGGTTGACGTAATCAGAATTAATATCGCTGCATTTCTTCCTCAGCACAGGACTTCCGTAGGCGTATATCGGTAATATCATTTTATCTCCAGGTAGCTCTGCAAAATTAATGCCGCAGCCACTGTATCTACAAGTTTTTTATTTCTTCTGTCAGATTTCTTGTATCCGGCATCAATTAATGTTTGTTTGGCCATGCGGCTGGTAAGGCGTTCGTCTATCCGGTGAATGGGGATTTCGGGAAAAGTTTCCTTCAGTTTTATTTCAAATGCGGCAACCAGGGGAGTGGCATCGGTATCGCTTCCGTCTAACTGTTTGGGCGAACCAAGGACAAATGCTTCGACTGTTTCTTTGGATAAATATGTTTTGAGGTAATCCAGAATTGAATTGCTGTCTATGGTTATCAGAGGCTGGGCTATCATCTGCATCGGATCCGTTACTGCCAGTCCGACCCTTCTTTTTCCGTAATCTATCGCCATTATTCTTCCCATTGCTACCGGTATGCAAATTGCATTTTTTAATCAGTGATAAAAAAATTATTTTCGCACACTTATGGAATTAGTCAACGGAAGATACCAGATAGATGGTGTGGATGTTTTGAAGCTGACAGAAGCTTACGACTCACCTTTGTATGTTTACAGTGCTGAGACCATGCGAAAACAATACGAAAAATTATCAGGTGCCTTTCCCGGTGTCAAACTCGGTTTGCATTACGCCTGCAAAGCGCTGAGCAATCTGTCGGTACTGCGTTATATGAAACATCTAGGCGCAGGACTTGATGCTGTTTCCATACAGGAAGTGTGGCTGGGACTTAAAGCCGGTTTTGATCCTTCTCAGATTCTGTATACACCCAATGGTGTCAGCATGGAAGAAATAGACATGGCGGTTAAGGAAGGTGTTAAAATCAATATAGACAATATCTCAATTCTCGAACAGTTCGGTGCCAAATACGGCAACACGGTTCCTGTTTGTATACGCGTCAATCCGCACATCATGGCTGGTGGAAATACTAAAATTTCTACAGGACATATAGACTCTAAATTTGGTATATCCTATTATCAGTTAAGGCATGTGGCCAGGGTTGTGAAATTGTATCATGTCAATGTGGAAGGTTTGCACATGCACACCGGCAGCGATATTCTGGACGCAGAAGTATTTATCAGAGGAGCTGAATTGCTCTTCGAAGCAGCTCAGGATTTTAAAGATCTCCGCTACATGGATTTTGGAAGCGGATTTAAAGTAGCCTACAAGGAAGCTGATATCACTACCGATATCAATGATATTGGCGGAAAAATTGCGGGACGATTCAGGGAATTCTGTAAACAGTACGGCAGAGAACTCGAACTGTGGTTCGAACCGGGCAAGTTTCTGGTAAGTGAGGCAGGTTATTTCCTGGTTAAAACCAATGTGGTCAAACAAACAACAAGTACCATGTTTGCAGGTGTCGACAGCGGTATGAATCACCTGATCAGACCGATGTTGTACGAGTCTTACCACAAAATCACCAATGTCAGCAATCCAACAGGAATTGAACGGATATACGCCGTGGTG
>CAZRKA010000176.1:0-6347 GCA_964600345.1 uncultured Chitinophaga sp.
GATTGCAACCCATTTCTATAATTAAACTTATATAATCCCTTATCTGAGATTGCATGTAAGAAATTGCAATTCAGAATAAATATAACTAAAACTGTAAATAAATATTTATTCATATAATAAAACATTGACTGAATATTTGAATATCAAAGATATAATTTTATATCTTTGCATTATGCAAGAAGAATATTTTTCAGGTTTAAAATTATTTGGAGATGATTTTAATGAAAATCAAATAACGGCATGGTTTGAATATGAATCTGAAGCATATGCAAATTTGTCAGAACATAAACCAGTAGAAAATGTTTCAACCATTGATTATGGATACAATGTATTAAATACTTTGCATGGATTTAATAAAATTTCTCTAAAAAATAATTTAATTTGCCTTGGGGTTGGTGCTGCATATGGTGCTGAATTCTTGCCTATCGAATCTCATATTAAAGAAATTCATATTTTAGAACCGTCAGATCAATTAATTGCTGATAAATTAGGTGATATTCCACTTCATTACAAAAAACCAGTCATTAGTGGGAAACTAGATTATGAGGACAATAAATTTGATTTAATAACCTGTTTTGGAACTTTGCATCATATCCCAAATGTTTCTTTTGTGATTTCAGAATTAAAGAGAGTTTTAAAACCCAATGGATACTTATTGATTCGCGAACCAATTATTTCAATGGGTGATTGGAATTACCCTAGAAAAGGACTTACAAAATATGAAAGAGGTATTCCATTGAATATTTTTCGTACTATTTTCTCAAAATTGAATATGAAAGTATTACATGAAACTCCTTGTTTCACAATGCTTTTCTTATTTCAAAAAATTTTTAAGAAAAAACTCTATAATAACAAATTGTATATGACTTTTGATAAGTACTTATCAAAAGTTTTCTTATTCAATTATCACTACCACGCCAAAAACAAACTGCAACGAATTGCTCCTGCCAATATTTTTTATGTAGTCACTAAATGATACTATAGGTTCTTATATAAAGTCAGGAATTCTCTTTTCCGTCGTCTGGATACAGGTTCTCTGCTTTTGTCACTCATCGTTATATAAGCATTTGCCCCTGGTGTATATTTATTGATATGATCAGTATTTACCAGACAACTGTCGTGTATCCTGAAGAAACTGCTGTTTTCAAAAACCTTGGCATATAATCCTATATTCTTTGACGAACGTATCACTTTACCGTCCTTTATATGAACATCCGAATATGGCCCTTGCGAAGTTATTTTAATGATTGACCGTAACTCAACCGGCATTAATTTGAAATCTTCGTATATCAAAACCTTTTTGCCACTCAACTCAATTTCACCTTCTTCTTCCTTGACCAAATGCATTTTCATCCTGATTCTATGTTCAACCTTCCTGATCGCTGTCTTAAAGCTATCTATATTAATCGGTTTGAGCAAATAGTCTACCGCCTCCACCTTTATGGCCTTCAATGCAAATTCCTGAAATGATGTAGCAAAGATCACAGTGAGATTTGAAGCATCAATATAGTCAAACAACTCAAAACTGATGTGATCTCCTAAATTAATATCCATTATTATCAGATCCGGAAATTTAGAATTGTAAATCCTGCACGCCTCCTGAACACTTGCAGCTTTACCCACAACTTCAAAATCCAAATAATTATCATTAATCAGTTTTTCCAGAAAATCTGCTGCGAGCGGATCGTCTTCTAAAATCAATATTTTCATAACTGATACAAAATATTAGTAGCCGTTGTTCTTTCGAATTTAAGCAAATCCAATGATTGAATGCAAATTATCAGAATTCAAATTTGATTCCCTGGGCCAGGGGCAGGCTGCTGCCGTAGTTTACGGTATTGGTCTGGCGACGCATATAGGCCTTCCACGAGTCGCTGCCGCTCTCGCGCCCACCGCCCGTCTCCTTCTCCCCACCAAAAGCGCCCCCTATTTCGGCACCACTGGTACCGATGTTCACATTCGCTATGCCGCAATCGCTGCCACTGCCCGACAAAAACAACTCGGCCTCCCGTACATCATTACTGAATATGGCCGAACTCAATCCCTGCCTGACATCATTCTGCATGGCCAGTGCCTCGCTTAACTTTTTGTATTTCATCACATACAAGATAGGGGCAAATGTCTCTTCCTGCACTATGCGGTAAGTATTACGGGCCTCACATACCGCCGGCTGCACATAACATCCGCTTTCGTATCCCTTGCCACTTAATACTTTGCCACCGAATAGAATCTTACCCCCCTCCTTCTTCAACTGTTCCAGAGCCGACGTAAAAGATTTAACAGCTGTGCTGTCTATCAGCGGACCGACATGCATCTGCTCGTCGAGCGGATTGCCTATCCTCAACTGCTTGTATACCTTCAGGAGTTTCTTCATAAAAGCATCGTAGATCTTTTCGTTGACTATCAGCCTTCTGGTGGTGGTGCAGCGCTGACCTGCAGTACCGACAGCGCCAAAGACCACTGCCCTTAAAGCCATATCCAGATCGGCATTGTCGCTTACAATAATAGCATTGTTGCCGCCCAGTTCTAGCAGACTTTTACCAAGCCGCGACGCCACTGCCTTGCCGACGCTCCTGCCCATGGCTGTGCTGCCGGTTGCTGAAATCAGGGCTATTCTTTTATCCTCAGCCATCATTTTACCTATTCCTGCATCGCCGTTTACCAAAGTAAAAATACCCTCCGGCAGTTTGTTTGCCTCCAGCACTATCTTCATCAGGTTCATACAGGCCACGGCAGAAAGCGGAGTTTTTTCGGAAGGCTTCCACACCGATACATTCCCGCATACGGCTGCTATCATGGCGTTCCAGCTCCAAACAGCTACCGGGAAATTAAATGCAGATATTATACCGACTATGCCCAGCGGATGCCATTGCTCGCTCATGCGGTGCATTGGCCTTTCGCTTGCTATTGTAAGTCCGTAAAGCTGACGGCTGAGGCCTACTGCATAATCGCAGATATCAATCATTTCCTGCACCTCTCCTTTTCCTTCCTGCAGGCTCTTTCCCATTTCGTAACTCACCAGTGCTCCCAGCTGATCTTTATATTCTCTCAGCACATTGCCGTATTGCCTGACAATTTCTCCTCTTTTTGGGGCAGGCAGGTTGCGCCATACATTAAACGCATCTCCGGCTCGTTTCATAACCGCTTCATATTCGCTTTCGGTAGCATAAATAACCGACCCGATTTTGTTGCCGTCTACCGGCGAAATGATATCTCTGTGTTTACTGCCAACAGCGCTTATCCAGTTAACACCTGTACAAACGCTTTCGCTTACCTTTCTGATCCCGATTTGTTTCAATATCGCTGAAATATTTTGCATATCGCAAATTTAAAGAATTATGGCAATCACAAAACATGATTTACGTGCCTTGCTTAAAATTATATACTACTTGTCGCGCGAATATCAATTTTATATACCTTTGCCAAAATGAAAAGGTTTTTGAAATTCGCCGGCTATACCACGCTGATACTGGTATGTCTGGAGATTGCACTGCAAATTTACAACCCTTTCTCCGCAAGGCTTAAAAACGGCAGGATAGTGCTCCCCGTCAATACTGTATACGAACTTGAACTACCCGAATTCAGGGGTATGGATAGAACGGTAAGACACAGTAAAAACAGTCTGGGCTTCCGCGGACCTGAACTTACAGACAGTTCGGCACCCAAAATAATCTGCATGGGAGGAAGTACCACCGAGTGTTTTTACCTTAACGACGGCAAAGACTGGCCAAATGTGCTGAGGCAAAATCTCGAAAAAGACCAACCCGGATTATGGCTCAACAACGCCGGTATGGACGGCCATTCAAGTTTCGGCCACCTGCAGCTGCTTAAGCAATACATACTGGATCTGAAACCTGATTACATTGTCATGATGTGCGGTCTCAACGATATGAGTCTGGATACTCCAAGCCGCTTCGACGAAAACAGAAACCTGATAAAAAAAGCATGGAATTTTCTTGAACTTCCCTCTGCTGTCAGCAATATTATACGTTCCGGAAAAGCCCGGAAAGCAGGCCTTAATCACCGCTTTATCTCCGATCTTTCAAAAGAAGAAAAACTGGAAATGAGCGATTCTGCCATCATGGAACGACTACAGGAAGAATCGCGTTTCCTTGGAGCTTACGAAAAACGCTTGCGCGAAATTGCCGAAATTTGTAAAAATGCGGATATCAAACTGATTCTGGTATCGCAGAGCATACTTTATTCAGATGAAGAAGATCTTTACAGCAATTCCTATCTGGGCAATTTAAAAACAGGAAATATCAACGGAAAGACGCGATCCTACATACTTAAATTATATAACAAAACTGCCTTCGAAATTGCCGGCGAACTCGGCATTCCCTTTATCAATCTGGCGGCCCGCTTGCCAAAAGATTCACGATTCTATTACGACGGCTATCATTTTACAAACGATGGCGCCGACATGGCTGCCGGAATCATTTACGACGAAATCAAGACCCGAAACCTCATAGAAAATAAATCCAATGGAACTGATTCACGAAAAACTAAAAAACATTAAGGCATTTGTTTTTGATGTAGACGGTGTAATGACTGACGGCAGTGTAATTGCCACTGAAGACGGCCATTTTTTGAGAAATTTCAATATTAAGGATGGTTATGCCCTGCAGCATGCAGTTAAATCCGGCTATAAAATTGCAATCATATCGGGAGGTAATTCACTTGGGGTTGTAAAGCGTTTCCAGGCTTTAGGCATTAAGGACGTCTATATCGGTCAGCAACACAAAGACGCTGCCTTCAGTGAATTCGTCGCTAAACACGATCTGAACTTAAGCGAAATTCTATACATGGGAGATGATATGCCGGATTACACCCTGATGAAATCTGCCGGCATTTCTGCTTGTCCTCAGGATGCCGCTTCAGACATAAGAAGTATTTGCGATTATGTTTCACCATTGGCAGGAGGAAAAGGCTGTGTAAGAGATATACTGGAGATGACGATGAAACTTCAGTCAAAATGGTGGAATGGCGAAATGCATACCTGGTAATTGAATTAAACACCTGATCATTTTACCATATCCCCTTTCATTTACTCTTTAAATCCAAATCTCAGCTTTCAAAATTCCGCGTTTGCTGCATGCGCCCGTAAACAGGGCAAGAAGACTAAGTGTAAACAGCGGTGTTCCTGATTTGGGCATCTTATAAAATTGACCTATTTTTGCGGCAAGTATAAAACCTCAGTATGTCAATCGAGATTAAAGTTCCCAGTCCGGGCGAATCAATCAGCGAAGTTACCGTCTCTAAATGGCTCAAACAGGTAGGAGATTATGTTCAGCTCGACGAACCACTGGTAGAACTTGAAAGTGAAAAAGCCACTTTCGAAGTTAATGCAGAAGCAGCCGGTATAATTACAAAACAGCTTGCAAAAGACGGCGATGAGATCAAAGTCGGTTCTGTAATCGTAGAAATTGACGACAAGGCAAAGGCGCCTGAGAAGTCTGCAGCTCCAAAGACTGAAAATAAAAAAGAAGCTGCAGCTCCGGCTCCGGCTAAGGCTGAAAAGAAAACTGAAGATAAACCCGCAGTAAAAGCGGTCGAAACAGCTAAGGTCGCCGAAACTTTCGATTCTGAAGTATCAATTGCTCCTTTGGCAAAAGAATTAATGCTGGCATATGGACTGAAACCTTCGCAGGTTAAGGGAAGCGGACCAAACGGCAGAATAAACCGCGTTGATGTGCTTGAAGCTATTGTGGCCAAAGGCGGCAGCATCAGCAATGGCAGCGCCGGTAAATACATCACCTCAGGCGACAGAACTACAAGGGTTGAAAAAATGAGCAATCTCCGTAAAACTGTTTCCAAAAGACTGGTGGCTGCCAAGAACGAAACGGCCATGCTTACTACTTTTAATGAAGTTAACATGAAGCCGATTATGGACCTGAGGACAAAGTACAAAACAGCCTTTGCCGAAAAACACGAAGTAGGTCTCGGTTTTATGAGTTTCTTTACCCGTGCATGCTGTATAGCCCTGCTCGACTGGCCAGCGGTGAATGCATTCATCGACGGCGATCAGATTCAATACAATGATTATTGCGACATTTCAATTGCAGTTTCAGGTCCAAGGGGACTTGTGGTTCCTGTTATACGAAATGCCGAAACACTCAGTCTTGCAGATATAGAAAAAGAAGTTAAAAGACTGGCTGGTAAAGCCCGTGATAATAAACTGTCACTCGAAGAAATGAGTGGCGGAACCTTTACCATTACGAACGGAGGAGTATTCGGCAGTATGATGAGTACCCCAATCATTAATCCACCACAATCTGCCATTCTCGGTATGCACAATATTGTGGAAAGACCAATGGCGGAGAACGGACAGGTTGTGATAAGACCTG
>CAZRKA010000177.1:0-6135 GCA_964600345.1 uncultured Chitinophaga sp.
GCAAACCCGTTCCGGTCTCAAGCCTGACAGCCGGTTTTGTGGAGTTGATTTAATATGTTACGGCAAATGTTTGGGGAGCGGATGAACAATTGAGAAACTTAACAAACTGAAATTATTTCTCTAATCTCTGTTTTTTTTCTCCTCTTCTATCTTCTGTCTTCTCCTCTTCCCTCAACAATAAAGATCATACGCCTTTCTCAATTGCTCTGCAACCTGTTCGGCGCTGTGTCCTTCAATGTTCATTCTTTCAACAAAATGAACCAGTTTGCCGTCTTTAAACAAGGCAACAGAAGGTGAAGAAGGCGGATACGGCAGCATAAATTCCCTTGCTTTGGCAACAGCATCAAGATCCTGTCCGGCAAATACAGTATATAAATTATCGGGTTTTTTGTCGTTGGCAAGTGAACGGATAATACCCGGACGGGCTGCACCGGCTGCGCAACCGCAAACCGAATTAACAACCACCAGACTTACTCCGCTTTGTTCCATCATGTTGTTCTCAACTTCTTCTGGTGTTTTCAGTTCTTTAAATCCCACGTTAGTGAGTTCTGCTCTCATTGGAGATACCAGCATTTCCGGATATGGCATAAATATTTTTGTTTAAAATTAAGCCGCAAATTTAATCAAATTTACAGTGTTTTGCTATCAGTAGTTTCTATATAGGATATTAGATAATGATACCAGCATAATTCGGCGGACTTTGCTGAAATCACTTTCACAAACCTTTCGGGGATTCGAAATTTCTCAGCAATCCATTGCAAAGAGGCAAATTCACTATTCTAATTGCTTATTGTAAGATAATTGAATCAGTAAAATTCCCTTTAATATTCTCAAAGACTATCATTAATAGTCGAATCCTGCGGACTAAGAGGCAGAGGTTCACCGGACAGTATAGCTTTGCGTCCTATACTCACCGAAGTCATGGTTAATGAGCCTGCTACCAGCTTGTCGTTGAAGAAACTGATTTCATCCTGAGTTTCCTTGAGTGCAAGGGTATAAAGCAAAGGAATGTAATGGTCGGTGCTTGGAATTGCCAATCGGGCTGCCATACCTAATTTTTCGTATTCAATCAAAGCTTTGTGATTGCCTTCCCGAATCAGCTTCTTGAAAGTTTCGTTCATCTCAACAGCCCAGTCGTAGCCGTAATTGTCTTCGTTCATTTTGTCCCATGCCACCATGCCAAGGTTATGCACCATATTGCCGCTGCCGATTATCAGTACACCTTTTTTGCGCAGAGCAGCCAGTTCTTTTGCCAGATTGTAGTGGTATTGCATTGATTGATTAAAATCTATGCTGAGCTGAAGTACCGGGATATCTGCATCCGGATACATATGTTTAACAACAGACCATGTGCCGTGGTCGAGTCCCCAGTCGTGGTTCAGGCCAACATTGGTGCTTTTAATCAGTTCGCTGGTTTCCTTTGCCAGTTTGCTATCACCTGGAGCCGGGTACTGAACATCAAAAAGTGCTTTCGGAAAACCGCCAAAATCGTGAATGGTTTTGGGTTTGTCCATCGCTGTAACGAATGTTCCGTTGGTAAGCCAGTGAGCCGAAATACAGAGTACAGCCTTTGGTTTGGTAATTTCTTTTCCCATCGCCGCCCATCGTTGTGAGAAAAAATTATCTTCTATGGCGTTCATTGGCGAACCGTGACCCATAAATAGAACAGGCATTGATTCATCCTGTCCCTCCATCATTTCCGTTAAATTGGAAAAAGATCCTAAAGTTATCATACCTGTGGTGCCGGCAAGCAGCTTTATAAATTGTTTTCTTTGCATGGCCGATCTGCAATATAATACAAAGGTAGCTCATTAAACTTGTTGCAACAATTAAACTGGATTAAGAAATCCAACAGGTATAACTTTTCCAAAGCTTAAGACTTTGGAAAAGTGTTTTCGGTAAAACAGTGCAATTACCTTCAAATTCTCAATTCTGCCGGAAATGTTCGGGTAAGCGGCTTTCTGCTACAGACAAGGTTCTTCGTTCAGTTTGTTTGACGTGAAATTGAACTTTGGAAAAGCTTAAGACTTTGGAAAAGTGTCTGAAAAAAGTCCTCTCATTACTGCTAACATTTACCATCATAAAAATCGTTGTCAGGCGTCCTTTTCATGCGGAGAGCGAATGAATTCAATGTAAATTATTGAGAAGACAGGACTTTTCCAAAGCTTAAGACTTTGGAAAAGTGTTTTCAGAAAAATGGACAATTTTCTTCAAATTCTCAATTCATCTAAAATTGTTCTGATCGCTGACTTTCGGCTGCAGACAAGGTTCTTCGCTCAGTTTGTTTGATGTGAAACCGAACTTTGGAAAAGCTTAAGACTTTGGAAAAGTACCCTAACAATCTATTCTCCCAATTTCATGCCATTTACCCTTTCTTCTTTTTCGGTATTAATGTCAAAATATCAAAGTCATGAAATATGCAATTATCATTCTGTTCTTAATCACCAAATTAGACATTACTGCACAGGTAATTAAGACCATTAAACCAAAACCAAACCGCGCCATTGTCTATCTCAGCGGAGCCGAGCTTTCTTATACGGAAAGCATTAGTCTGGCTGCCGGAAGCAACGAAATTATCATTGAAGGGGTGTCTCCCGGAGCCGACGAGAATTCAATATCAGCATTCATCAAAGGGGCTTTGGTAATAGACACAAAAAAGGGAATGCGTTATCCGGAGGCTCCGAAAGTTTTTGAAACAGACCAGAAATACGCTTTCATTATCAACCGTATCAGTGATTCGCTTGAAGACCTTGAATGGCAGGTAAAAGACTGCAATAACAAACAATCTGCCTTGCAGAAAGAACGCAGTTTACTGCTCAACAATCGCCTTATGAGGGGTGAATTTGCACGCGATTCCATTGCCCTGCTCAAAGCCAGTCTTGATTTACTGCGGTCAAGACTTAATAATATTGATGAATCGGAAATGGAAGTGGATAAACGCGAGAGCAAAATAGCTAAGTTACAGACTAAATTAAACGAAAGATTGCAGTATTTCCAGAATCTTCAGAGCAATAACCTGAATGGTATACATACAGAACAATACAATCCGATTTATCAGATAATCGTCAGCGTGGAGGCAGAATCGGCCGTAACTGCAGTTCTTACCCTCAGATATTACGTAGCAAGTGCAGGATGGATGCCACGCTATGATATACTGGCAGGTTCCGCTAAGGAAAAAATAAATCTCGTACACAGAGCTCAGGTATACCAGAATACCGGAGTAGACTGGAAAGAAGTCAGCCTTGTACTATCAACCAGCAATCCGGCAATGGGTAATACCAAACCAATTCTTAACGCCTGGAATCTGTATTTTGGTTACCCTAATACCTATTCCGAATCAGTTAATAAAAAAGCCAGAAGTGGAGTTTATAACTACAATCAGATGGCTCCTAAACTTGAATCTTCAAAAGCTATGAGCAAAGATCAGGAAGATATAAGTGCCGAACTTCCCGTTAGTGAACCGGTTTTTACCATGGGAGATAATTTTCTGAGAACAGAGTATGAAATCAAAACAAAATACAGTATCAAAGCCGATAACAAGGCACACAATGTCATAGTCAGCAATACTGAAATACCTGTGACATTAACTTATATGACAGTGCCCAAACTCGACCGCGATGCTTTCCTGATGGGTAAAATTGCCAACTGGGAAGACCTCAATCTCCTGCCGGCCAGTGCCCGTATATACTTCGATGAATCTTATATCGGCATGACAGTAATTGAGCCGGAAACTACTAAAGACACCCTTTACATGAACCTCGGACGCGACCGTACAATCATTGTAAAGCGCCTTGCCCTGAAAGATAAATGCAAGGAACAGATATTGAGCGAATACAAGGTAGTTACTAAAACATTCGAGATTACCATTCGCAATACCAAAGCCATAGCCCTGCAATTTGAAATAGAGGATCAGATACCTATTACCGCAGATCCAAATATAAAAATCAGCATGCTGGATAACGACAATGCCATCTACAATGAACTTACGGGCAAATTGACATGGAAAGTCACTGTGAAATCAAAGGACATTAAAAAAGTTCAGTTCGCTTACGAGGTGAAATATCCGAAGGATAAGTTTGTGGTTGGCTTATAGGTGACGGGAACATGACGGTATGAACAATTGATATACTGGTAATTGATAACTGAATTTTTTTTAGAGAAAATCAATTTATCAGTTTATTAAAAATCAATAATCCAAATAAATTCATTGAATTCCCAATTTTCAACCCAACTTATAAATGCGTATTAAAAAACAAGCCAGAAGCATCCGATCGATCGATTACATAGAATAATATCAAGTTAAGAATTGAGGTCGGAAACTATTGAAACGGGAGAAATTGAATTAGAATGTTCAAGGGCAAGGCGGGTGCAATTTTTAAACCGCAGTTCCGCACTGGATGCGGAATGAGGATTTAAAAAATTGTGCCCAACGCAGTTTATCGCTTAGAGTACAGTATCCATTTGAAACCGGAGAAATTGAATTAGAATGTTCAAGGGCAAGGCGGGTGCAATTTTTTAAACCGCAGTGTATATCGCATACATGAGGATTTAAAAAATTGTGCCCAACGCAGCCATTGGACATTATAATCAATTTCTCATCCCATGCCGGTAGGCTTGGCTACAGACCTGGCATGAATCGACAAAACAGGAACCGGAGAAGTGCTGACCAATTGCTGGGCATAGGAGCCCATAAAGAAACTATTGGTTTGCTCGGTCTCAGTCATTATTGATATCAGATCGCACTCGTGAAGTTGTGCAAACTTGATACAGTCTTCGGCAATATTATTGCCATAGCTTTCGTCAAATGATGTTTTAATGCCTTCCTTGTGAAGTATGGTTTCAATCTGAGAAGCGTATTGCGCCAGTTTGATGCGCGAATCGTCGCCCTTAACCTTGGTGGTGTTGAATATAAGAACTTCGGCATCGAAACCCTTAGCCAGTTTGGCCACCCAGTTAACTTTTTGCCTGGTTTCTTCACTGTCATCGAGGGGCAACATGATCTTGTGGAAACCTTTGAATGCGCCTATATCGTTTTGAAGTGTGAGAACCGGGCAATGTGAAGTAGAAATGACTTTGAATGCATTGCTTCCTACCCAGAACTGCTGCCAGCCGGTAACGCCGTATGCGCCCATAACGATGAGACTGGCACCGATTTCTTTTTCGGCTTTGATGATTTCCTTGTGGATATTGCCACTTCTTTCAATAAAAGTGAAGACGGCATTTTCACGCGTGCAAATGTCCTTGATTTTTTCGAGTACATTTTCGGGTGACTTTTCTGTAACCACATGTATCACATGCAGTTTGGCATTATGGATCTTTGATATGGAAATAGCCGTTTTGAGTGCCCCGATGGCAGATGGGGAATCTACAAAGGGAACTAAGATAGTATCAATTGTAATCATAAGTTGGTTGGATTTTACGCTTAAACAAACTAAAACAAAATTTTTCGAAAAACAAAACGATATATAAAAAATATTAGCTCTGAAAAGGGGGCTAACATTTGAAAATCAGGGAATATCAGTTTGTAAATTCAATCGATTTGTTTTTACTTTGAAAGGTGTCGGGTATCTATATTCACATACCATTTTGCAGACAGTCCTGTATCTATTGCAACTTTTATTTTAAAATTGGCAAAAAGCAGTCGGATACCCTTTTTCAGGCCCTGGAAAGGGAGCTGGAGATTAAGCTGGACAAGGTGTCTGAGGACATTGAGACAGTTTATTTCGGTGGTGGAACTCCTTCGTTTGTGCAGCCTTTTCAGATTGAAAATCTTCTGAATCTGATTCGTTTGAAAACAGGGAAAAATAAATTCAGGGAAATTACCCTGGAAGCAAATCCTGACGATATGAGCGAAGAAAATCTAAATGCGTGGAAAGCAATGGGTATTACACGACTTAGTGTAGGTATTCAGAGTTTTTTCGATGAACATCTTCGCTGGATGAACAGGGCTCATACAGCAGCTGAAGCCGAACTGGCTCTGACTAATGCCTCTAATTCAGGATTCGAACTAAGCCTTGATCTGATTTTCGGTATACCCGGCGAAAGCAATGAGCAGTGGATAGAGAACATTGAAAAGGCATGCAGTTTTAATATCGATCATTTATCATGCTACGGACTTACCCTTGAGGAAAATAC
>CAZRKA010000178.1:0-6069 GCA_964600345.1 uncultured Chitinophaga sp.
TGCCGCCATCTTCCTGATTTCACTGAAAGCGGGTGGAACAGGTTTGAATTTAACTGCAGCTGATTATGTTTTCCTGCTCGACCCATGGTGGAATCCCGCAGTTGAAAGGCAGGCCATGGATCGCACACACCGCATAGGGCAAGACAAACCGGTATTTGTATATAAATTTATTACCAGAGATACAATCGAGGAAAAAATCGTCAATTTGCAGGAACGCAAGCAGAAAGTCTCGGATGATATTTTAGACACTGAAGCGCATTTTGTAAACAATCTTGAAGAAGATACGCTTAAAAATTTGTTAGAATAAGCACAAATCAATACATTTGTGTCATAATTATTAATTTAACATTACAATGAAAAAAATCCTACTTACTTTAGCCATTGCCATCACGGCAAATTTCTCTTATGCTCAAAGGTCCATAGACTGGTCTGTGGAAACAATACTCAGCCCTTCCCAGGTTGTTCACAACACCAGCACTGCACTTAAAATCGTTTGCAAAAACAACGGTACGGACACTGCCGAGATCGGAGATACAATTTTCACCAGAGCAATTCTGAATAACCAGTTTGTAACCAATTATGTGATACAAGTGCTAACTGCCAGATTAAATCCGGGTGATACTATCCATCATAGTTTTAACATCAATGGTATTCCTCACACTACTCTTTCCTTCAATGGCCCATTCATGGCACAGTCTGTTCTTCAGAACCGTCCGGGTCTTACTCTCGAAGCTCAGGGTACTATCACCAACAATTCTGTACAGATAACCATCCCGTATATCAATGATAAAGGATGGGGAGTTAGTGTAAATTCAGTTGCAGATAATTCTGTTATGAGCCTTTACCCTAACCCTGCTAAAACCGAACTTAACGTAGATGTTAAAATGCTTGGTAATTCAGATGCCACACTTGAGATTATAGACATGACAGGTAAAGTGGTAATGAGCATCAACGGCTACAACGCAGCTTCAGGATTCAACGTAAATGTTGAAGGATTTGATAAAGGTGTATATCTGGTGCAGGTTAAAAACGGTGACTTTGTAAGCACTGCTAAAATCAGCATCAACTAATTAAAACATAAAATTATTCAAAACCACCGGTCTGAACCGGTGGTTTTTTTTTGACCGATTTTCCCTTTTATCATTCATATATTTTACCTTACTTTGCGGGCTGTATTATGAAAAGCTCAAAAGCAAACGAACTGATAGACAAGATCCTCAAGGAAATAGAGAAAAACAGTGTTAATGCCGATACCCTTATTCCAATGTTCAAAGAACTCAGAGATATGGCAAGGGCTGAACAGGATCCACTTATCACGCGTTCTGTCCGTTTGGTTTATGAACACCTGGAAGCTAATGGCGGCTGGGAATTCCAAACACTTGAAGACAGCGAAGAAGTTGAGGAAAACCTCAGTTATCTGGTTTCTCTTTATGCTAAAAGCGAGAATAAGTACAACCGCGATGAAATCAGGGAAATCGCAAATAATATGACTGCGGCTTAGTCAAACTCTGTGAATGCGCTTCAGAAACATATTGTAAATTTCTGTATGCTGGTGCTGGTCATTTTGTACAGCACTCCGATCAATTACCTGCACAACTGCCGCAATCTCAACCATTCCCACCACGAAATAACTTTAGAAGAGTCGCACGAGCATTGCTATCTGTGTGATTTGCAGTTTCAACCATATTTCGGGAATTCGGAAAATATTAACCTTTTATCCGAAACACCGGCTCAGAAACCTGATTCATTTTATTCAGACAAAATATTCATCCTGAATAAAGCATGTAAATGCCTCAGAGGTCCCCCTGCCCTGACCTGACCTGATTTACCTCAGAAAACACATCTCTCTTTCCCATTTTTATTTTATTTGTCTTTGCCTGCAAAGCTGGTCAATTTCCTTTACGTTGTATTGAAAAAAAATATAGTCATACTGGTTTTACTACTTTTGTCTGATTTGCTGTCAGCACAAACAGATTCCTGTTATCTTAAACTGAAAGGCAGGGTGATTGACAGCACTAGCGGCAGTATACTTGAAAATACCCTTATTGAATGCGTTAACGGCAGAAAACAAAAGACAGGAACGGATAAAAACGGTGAATTCGAACTGAGCGGACTATGCCGCGGTGAAATTGAACTGCATATAAGTCATCTCGACTGCGAACACATTCACATCAGTTTCACATTACTCAATGACAGTTTCATTCAGATTTATCTGAAACACAGTGAACATGAACTTGTGGGTGTTAAGTTGAGTATCAGACAAACTCGTAATTCCGGCCTTTCAGTAAGCAATCTGAATGCCACAGATATCAGAAAAGGAAATTCGATCAGCACTATGATGCAGGATATTGGAAGTATAAGCATATTGAGAACAGGTAACAATGTCAGTAAGCCAATGGTGAACGGTTTACATGGCAGCAGGGTATTGATCATCAATAATGGCATCAGACAGGAAGGGCAAAATTGGGGTATGGAACACTCTCCCGAAATTGACGGATTTCTGGCCAGCGAAATTGAACTGCTTAAAGGGGCTGAATCACTAAGATACGGGTCGGATGGAATCGGAGGAGTTATACTTATAAAACCTAAAAGCCTGTTTAGCGAAAAGTCAGGTCAATTGCAGGGCGAAGTCAATACAATTGGCAACAGCAACGGCAGAGGCTTGGTTTTTAATGCAGTAGCGGGTGCAAAACACGATTTAATACTGCCATTTTACTGGCGTGTTCAGGGCACATTCAAACAACAGGGGAATTACCATACACCCCAATATGTAATTGACAACACCGGTTTTAGAGAGCAGAATTATTCCTTCAATCTCGGCATTAAGAAAAGAGGTTTGCAAAGCGAAATATTCTACAGTGAATTTTTTAATAAAACGGGCATTTACAGAGGTGCTCAATCAGGAAGTCTGTCCGACCTGTATAAGGCAATAAACAGCAATAAGCCGCTATATAATTCAGATTTCACGTATCAGATTAATCGCCCTTTCCAATGGGTAAAACACCGTTTGATCAAATTCAAAAATGAACTTGAAATCGATGCCAGAAACAGAATTGAACTCAGCCTTTCATTTCAAAAAAACCATAGAAGTGAATATGATATTCAAAGGAGTTCCGGATCTTTTAACGGGCCCGACTTCGATTATTATATCAATACAGGTATGGGAGAATTGATATGGTCGAGAGCAGATTTCCATAAAGTACATTTTAAAACCGGTTTGTTCGCCCTGACACAGTCAAATGCCTATACCGGCAGATTTTTTATTCCGGGTTTCATACAGAAAAGTTTCGCAGCTTTCTTCATTGCAAAAAGACAATTTGGCAAATTTGGTACAGAAGCATCGCTGAGATACGACAATAAAAATTATGAAATTTTTATCTGGAACAACAATACACTTTTCAGAAAACAAAACAACTATGATGCTGCCGCTTATCTGTTTCATCTTAGCTGGCAGGCATCCGGAAAACACCGATGGGTATTAACCCATTCATCCGTCTGGAGACCTCCGGCGGTGAACGAATTATATTCGGACGGACTTCACCAGGGTCTCGCAACTTTTGAAAAAGGTGATTCACTTCTTAAAATAGAAAGGTCTTTCAGTCAGGCTCTGACATACAAATTTCAGGGTAAAAAACTTTCATTTGAGGGTGAATTTTACTATCAGGTAGTAAGTGGATTTATTAATCTTATACCCGGCAAAAATGCACAATTAACTATCAGAGGTGCCTTCCCTGTTTACAATTACACACAATCTGATGCCATACTTTATGGCATAAATTTCCATACAAGATATGAAGCTGCCAGAAATTTAACTCTTAGTCTTCTGGGTAAACTTCCAAATGGATATTCGGTCAAAGAAAAAAAGCCCCTTGCAATGATGCCCGCATATAATGGAAAACTACAGGTAGAATACAAGTTCAGAAAAATTGAGTTAAAGATTTGGGGTGAATACACTGCAAGGCAGTTCAGATATACTGATAGTTCTGACTACCTGGCGCCTCCTCCGTCATATTTTATTGCCGGAGCTGATCTCCAGTGGCAATTTAATATCAGACGAAATCCTCTAAGGCTTGGATTAGGTGTTACTAATTTAAGCAATACAGTTTACCGCGATTATTTAAACAGGTTCCGCTATTTTATCGACGAACAGGGAACAAATTTTATCATCAGACTCAACTATCCAATTCAATACACACTCAACAAAAAACAACATGAACATTAAAAACTATTTAATTTCAGGACTATCTGTCATTTTAATGCTGATTGTTTCCTGCAAGAATGATGAACCTAAACCTGATGATGCGCCGGTCAATGAAACTGAACTGATTACAACTATGCTGATTCAGTTAAAAGACAGCGCCGACGGAACGCTTAAAACCTTTATTTACCGCGATACCGATGGCGATGGCGGTAATCCTGCAAGCCGTTTCGATACCATCCGATTAAGCGCCGGTCACAGTTATGCGGCAGAGTTGTTTTTACTCGACGAGAGTAAGGCTATTACAGATACCATAAGTAATGAGGTAAAAGAAGAAGCCGATGATCACATTATTATCTATAAAACCCAAAATGTGAATCTTGATGTAAGCATAAGTGACATGGACAGTAAATTATTGCCCTTAGGCCTTCAAAGCATCTGGAGATGCGGCAATGTATCAGCCGGAAGCATTAAAATAACCTTAAAGCATCAGCCGGGAATAAAAAACGGAAATCCCGAACCCGGCGAAACTGACGCAGAACTCGATTTTATTTGTTTGATTGAATAAAGCGAAACTGCCGGCATATATTGAATTAAAACACACCCGGTCCGGTGTGTTTTTTTTATCTGTTTAGGCTAAATCAAATAATTATTTGATTATTTTAAGACAAATTAAATTATGTCTGAAAAATAATCCGTTTAGAATTTTTCCGAAACCTAAGCACTTATGCACATAGTGTCCAATTAGGTGAAAACGCCAATCAAAAAAAGATTTTTTTACGCTGATTTACAGAACATTAAGCAATGTTTTCGAAAATTATTTTGTTTTATTGAGGCACTATATGAACTTGATGATATGCTTGTTAATGTTCATAAGTTTTTATACTCAAAGAGTAGCATAGCGAATGATATCCCTATGTATTTCAGGCATTTGACTACCGGTTCTTACACAAAATACACAAAAAATCATGAGGAAGAAGATTTACACAATTACAGAAACGTTCAGAAATCAATTTTTAGAATTCTGCAAACGTAAGACGAGTTTTTACATCGTCGTATTTTTCGGTCTGATAAGCTCACTTGAGGCACAAACTCAGGAGCACGACCATGATACTGTCAGGGTGCTTTCCTTTAATGACTTTAGTATAGCAATACTCAGCAGTGATCAGAATCAGCTACAGTTCGAACTTATATACAAAAAGAATGATACTATACAGCCTCTATTCATAGAACTGTCTGCGGGCGGCTTTCTTTTCAACGAAGAATGCGTACTACAGCAGAGCATCAATAATGTCAATGTGAATTCCAATATCGAGAAAATCTGGGGACCATCGTTTGTCTCGCTCGGTATCGGAACCTTGCCTCCCAACGGCAGGTTTGTTACCAGTCTTGCAATACTTAACGGACTGGCGACGGGTTCTTACATCAAAGTAAGAGTATTCGGATCAATTAACGGTCAGGATATACTTTGGTCAGGAATTGTAAAACACTAAATCACGGAATCATCAAACACACATTGAACATTATGAAAAATCGTATACCAATATATATCATACTCGCCATTACAACGTTATTTACAATAACGGAAGCGCACGCCCAGTGCGCCAGTAACATGGGTTTCGAGAACGGAAACTTTGGCAGCTGGACAACTGCTACAGATAGTTTATTTATTCAACCGGCCAACCGGGTTTATAACACACCGGGCATCAACATGCAGGTTGTCAATTACGGCGTAACAGATGCGTGGCTGGGTACCATTAACCGCCCGAATCTGACCGTGGGCAATCGTTTGACCCGTGTGGGAAACCGCGGTGTCAGGGCTGTTGCGGATACTGTTTACCGCACATATATCGTCGATAGCTTGTCTGATA
>CAZRKA010000179.1:0-6034 GCA_964600345.1 uncultured Chitinophaga sp.
ATATTTATTGACGAGGCTCACCTCATATTCAAGGAGGCTTCAAAATCATTACTCGATCAGATAACAACAATAGTTAAACTCATACGATCTAAAGGAGTAGGTTTGTTTTTCATAACCCAGGATCCAACAGATGTGCCCGACGAAGTTTTAGGTCAACTGGGCATGAAAATGCAACATGCCTTAAGGGCATTTACCGAAAAAGACCGCAAGGCAATCAAGACCATTGCAGAGAATTTTCCGCCCAGCGAATTTTATAAGACCTCAGATTTATTGACGGCTTTGGGAATTGGAGAGGCTCTGGTTACGGTACTCAACGAAAAAGGCATTCCAACACCATTGGTGCATACATATCTTACTGCTCCTCAAAGCAGAATGGATATTATAAGTCCGGCAGAACAGGATGAGTTGATTAATAAATCGCAACTCGTGAGGATATATAATGAAACGATTGACCGCGAGAGTGCCTTCGAAATACTCAGCAAAAAACTGGATTCAATTCACGAAGAAGAAGCAGAGGAGAAAACGGAAGAACCAAAGAAAAAAGCAGGCGAAAAATCAACAGTCGAAAAAGTAATGAACAGCAGTGTGACACGAACCATAGTAAGGGAAGTTGCACGGGGTTTGCTGGGTGTTCTTGGAATTAAATCAAGCACTCGCAGAAAAACTAAATCATGGTTTTAAAATGGATAAACAAATATTAGAAAATATTAAAAACAATTTGACAGCAGGTCTGAAAAATAAATTCGGATTCGGTGATGAACAGGTTTCTGCATTGACAGCCGGCGCGCAAAACGGTTTGCTGCAGTGTCTGAAAGATTTTGTCTTAAAGAACGGCAGTAAAGAAATTGAATCGATATTGCTCAAAAAAACTGTTTTTTCAGGTTCAGCACTGGAAGCCGCAGTAAAGAAGCAACTTAGTTCTGACCTTGTTTCTGTTCAATCCCTTGATGCAAAGAAGGCAGATGAAGTGGCAGGCTTTGCTTCCGAAAACATAGTGAATAATCTGGTCGATGGTTTTCAGAATTCAATCTATACAAAAGATACAGATGGTATATGCAGTTTTATGGGAATTGATAAAAATCTGCTCAAAATGCTGAATTCGCCGGTAGGCAAAATGTTCGGAAAGTTTTTCTGATTTTTAGTGGACGAGGGTTCCAACTGTTTCACCTTCCATCAGGCGTTTCAGATTGCCCTGTTTGTTCATGTCAAACACCAGAATAGGTAATTTGTTTTCCTGACAAAGGGTAATGGCTGTAAGGTCCATGATGCTCAAACCACGTTCGTATACCTCGCTGAAAGTAATGGTGTCGAATTTCTGTGCATCGCTGTGTTTTTCAGGATCGGCAGTATATACACCATCAACTCTGGTACCTTTAAGTATTAAATCAGCTTCAATTTCAACAGCTCTTAATGAGGCAGCGGTATCTGTTGTAAAATATGGGTTACCTGTACCTGCACCGAATATTACAACACGGCCTTTTTCAAGGTGACGAATGGCACGGCGGCGGATAAACGGTTCGCATATCTGTTCCATTTTTATGGCAGAAAGCAGTCTGGTTTTGATCAGTTTTTTCTCGAGAGCACCCTGAAGAGCCATCGCGTTGATAACGGTAGCCAACATACCCATATAATCGCCCTGAGCTCTGTCTACCACACCACCCTGAACACCCTGTACACCTCTGAAGATATTGCCGCCACCAATAACTATGGCAACTTCAACACCCAGATCGACAACAGTTTTTATTTCTTCGGCGTATTGTTCGAGTACCTTGGGGTCTATGCCGTATTGCTGATCGCCCATCAGGGCCTCACCGCTTAGTTTAAGTAGTATGCGTTTGTATTTCATGAAAATTTGTGCTGACAGTCGATTAGACGCTACAAAAGTAAGTTTTTTCAATACCTTTTCCAAAGTTTACAACTTTGGAAAAGTCCAAATTTTAAACATGATAATCAATACCGGCATGATTTTCCGCAAAAGTATTCGAAACCAGTGCTTTAACTCAAAAAAACCATAGTCCGGTTTTAATGTATTACAACTAACTTAGTGGGTTGTAAAGTATAAGCTTTTAGCCAGTATTCATGATTTTTTTTCTATGTTTAGGACTTTAGAAAAGGGCTGCACAAATTCCACTATGAAAGTTTTTTAAATTAAGTGGTTTTTTTCTCCATTGAAACCTTAACTGCAGACACCTCAGGAGTAAGCGCAGCATAGATGAGCCACAATTAGTGGTTAATAGATGCTTTTCCAAAGTCTTAAGCTTTGGAAAAGTTTAAGACTTTGGAAAAGTTTATTCATAACGCAGTTTCATTCCCCAGAATTTCATTTGCTGTAGACACCATGCCTGTCGTTTACGCATGTAGGGACTTGGCCGGGCAATTGAAAATTTGCGCGGGTTTGGTAAAACTACAGCCATCAATGCTGCATCAGAAGCACTCAGTTTTTTAGCGGATTTTCCCAAAAAGTCCCTGGCTGCTGCTTCGGCACCATAAACGCCATCGCCGAATTCTATTACGTTAAGATACACTTCCATGATGCGTTTTTTACTCCAGAAAGTTTCAATCAGAAATGTAAAATAAACTTCAAAGCCTTTTCTGATCCAGCTTCTGCCGTGCCAGAGAAAAACGTTCTTGGCCGTTTGCTGACTGATGGTACTTGCACCGCGTCTTTTTTCACGCCCTTTTTCCTCCATTTTTTCGTTGTATTTAATGGCTTTGTTGATAGCGCCAAAATCGAATCCATTGTGCTTCAAATAATTCTGGTCTTCGGCACATACAACAGAAAGCTGGAGGTAAGGTGAAATCTCATCGAGAGAGACCCAGTCTTTTCTAAGCTTCATTTCTTTTCCATCTGCTTTCTGAATGACACATCGTTGCAACATGTAAAATGTAAAGGGTACGGGTATATATCTGAACAGAATGACAGACCCAATACTTAGAATAAAAAACCAAAGTACTATTCGTTTTATCCATTTCCAGATGAAAGACCAGACAAAGATTTTGGCAAACCAGGTGCTGATAGCGGGCATGGGTGCAAAAATAGATGAAAAAACTTTATTTGAAATTGAGGGGATTAGGAAGCGAAATATGGAAAATTGTTGTTGTAGTTGAGTGTTAAATTGCTACTCTACCACATTCACATTCGCATTTTCGAAGACCTTGGTTTTCGAATTGTAGCGGTTGCCTTTCTCCAGAATATGCACAATCATATTTTCGACCGAGATAGGCATGCCTTCTTCAATGTCGGCGATATTGCTGTGGCGGATATGCCTTCCGTCAATTATGACAACCGCACCACTTCCGATTGCTTCCATTTCATGGCCATTGTGGATAATGACGCCTGTGTCCTCGCCCAGTCCTATACCGATGGCAGATGGATTGGCGGCAACAGCCTGTGCCAGCCTGGCAAACCGACCTCTTTTATTGAAATGCGAATCTATGATGACATCCTTAATAAATGCGAGTCCTGTCGTAATTTTAACCTCTCCTTTTAAATGGGCATTGCTGGCATTGCCGTGGTAAATCATGGTGTTGCTCATCGCCATAGCTCCCGCACTGGTGCCTGCAATGACAAAGCGTTCGTTGTAATAGCGTTGATGAAGAATTTCAAAAAACTCTGTGCCACCGAATATAGATGTAAGTCTGAGTTGATTTCCACCGCTGAACATGATAGCGTCACACTGCTTTAACCTGTCAGTGTATTCCTTTTGCATGGCATCCTCGCGATTGCGGATTTTCATGTGTCCGACATTGTTGCAGCCAAGTTTTCCGAACGCGTCGAGATAGTTTTCACCTACTTCGTCGGGAATCTGGGAAGCGGTAGTTACCACTTCAATTCTGGGGTTTTCAAGTCCTATTTCCTTAACGATACTGCGCAGGATGCCAATTTCGAAAAAATTAAGATTGTTTCTGGAGATAATCCCTAACTCTAGATCTGTTCCTTTATCTTCTGCTCCTCCTACCGGGATTAAAATGCCTTTTGGCTCGTGCTGCAGCATGAATTCTAAGTAATTGAAAATGCAAATTTACGTTAATTCGCTCAAATGCTTGCTAACAAATTTGACACAAAGACTGACAAGCTGTCCAAAAGAATGCATTAAATAGGCAAAGGATGACAGATTTTTTCGCTTGGCATAATTCGTGAAGCATAGGAGTTTATCAAATCTAAATTAATCGATATGAATATTAAACCATTAGCAGACAGAGTTTTAGTTGAGCCTGCAGTTGCGGAGCTCAAAACCGCAGGAGGCATTATCATTCCGGATACAGCCAAGGAAAAACCACAAAGAGGTACTGTTCTGGCAGTAGGAACCGGTAAAAAAGACGAACCAATGACCTGTAAGCCCGGTGATACTGTTTTGTATGGCAAATACGCAGGAACCGAAATTCAGGTTGATGGTAAAGACTATTTAATCATGCGCGAAAGCGACATTTTCGCAATCATTTAAACCTTTGTATTTAACGTTTAAAACAATCAGTAAATAAAAATTATATGGCAAAATCAATTCACTTTAATATTGAAGCCCGCGAAGGTCTTAAGCGCGGTGTAGACGCATTGGCAAATGCAGTAAAAGTTACTCTTGGTCCTAAAGGCAGAAATGTGGTTATAGGCAAGAAATACGGTTCACCGGCTATTACCAAAGACGGTGTTTCTGTGGCTAAAGAAATCGAACTCGAAAACGAAATCGAGAACATGGGTGCCCAGATGGTAAAAGAAGTAGCCAGTAAAACTGCCGACCTGGCAGGTGACGGAACTACTACAGCTACTGTACTGGCTCAAAGTATAGTCACAACCGGACTCAAAAACGTAGCAGCCGGCGCAAATCCTATGGACCTTAAGCGCGGAATAGATAAAGCTGTAATCAAAACAGTTGAATCGCTGAAAAAACTTTCAAAAGAGATCGGAGACGACAACAAAAAGATTGAACAGGTTGCCACTATTTCGGCCAATAACGACAGTACCATAGGTAAACTTATCGCCGAGGCTATGAATAAAGTTGGCAAAGACGGTGTAATTACCGTAGAAGAAGCCAAAGGAACAGACACTACTGTTGAAGTAGTCGAAGGCATGCAGTTCGACCGCGGTTACCAGTCGCCTTATTTTGTGACCAACGCTGAAAAAATGATTGCAGATCTCGAAAACGCATTCATTCTGATATATGACAAGAAAATCAGCAATATGAAAGACCTGCTTCCGGTGCTCGAGAAAGTAGTTCAAACCGGAAAACCCTTGCTAATCATCAGCGAAGAAGTTGAAGGTGAAGCACTGGCTACACTAGTGGTTAATAAAATCAGAGGGTCTCTGAAAATCTGTGCTGTTAAAGCCCCGGGTTTTGGCGACAGAAGAAAAGAAATGTTGCAGGATATTGCAGTTCTGACAGGCGGAACCGTTATCAGCGAAGAGCAGGGAAGAAAACTTGAAGATGCTACAATGGAAGACCTGGGAAGAGCCGAAAGTATCAGCGTAGACAAAGACAATACTACTATTGTTGGAGGAGCCGGTGATAAAAAGGCCATTCAGGGCAGGATTGCACAAATCAAAGCTCAGATAGAAAACACTACCAGCGATTACGACCGCGAAAAATTGCAGGAACGTCTTGCAAAACTGGCAGGTGGAGTAGCTGTATTGTACATAGGAGCAGCGAGTGAAGTGGAAATGAAGGAGAAAAAAGACCGTGTTGATGATGCATTACACGCTACCAGAGCTGCCGTTGAAGAAGGTATAGTTCCCGGTGGAGGTATTGCTTACATCCGCGCTATCGAAAGTCTGGATACTTTGAAAGGCGAGAACGAAGATGAAGCTACAGGTATTGTTATCGTAAAACGCGCCCTCGAAGAACCACTGCGTCAGATTATTGCAAACGCAGGTGGCGAAGGTTCAATCATAGTTCAGAAAGTAAAAGAAGGCAAAGACGACTTCGGTTACAATGCCCGTACAGAGCAATACGAAAACCTGATAAAATCAGGGGTAATAGATCCTACCAAAGTAAGCAGGGTTGCACTTGAAAACGCAGCTTCTGTTGCAGGTATGATACTT
>CAZRKA010000180.1:0-6032 GCA_964600345.1 uncultured Chitinophaga sp.
GGCATAACTGGTTGAGGCGGAGGAATCCTGATGTTTTTCCCATTTCATCTTTCCATTGGCATCATACAAGGCAAAGAAATTGTAGTAGAAGTTGTTTTTTGTTTTCTTCCACGTCTGGTCAAATTTGGCAGAGTCACCCCTGAAATAACCCGTCACGAAAACCGAATTGGTATCGTGAGCCACAACTGCGGAAATAGTGGATTCTCCGCCGGAAGCAAGAATATGGAACCATTTTTTTTCAGTACCGTTCTTATCAAATATAAAAACTCCTCCGCTGGTATTCTGTGGTCTGCTGATGGATTGATTATTGAAATTAAAACTATTGGGCGAACTTTCCCAAAATGTTCCCAGATAAATATTGCCGTGAATATCAGTTGAAATATTATTGGTAACTACATTTCCGGGGAGATACCTCGACCATGCCAGCAATCGGCCTGCATTGGTGAACTTGAAAATATAATTCTGATTGCCGTTAGAAATAGTACTTGTACCGAGGGAATCATATACGTTTATGCTGCCATTAAAGGGCAGGCTCATGTAAAAATTACCCTGTTCGTCTGAAGTGAAATTTTTATTGATATATGAATAGTTGCTTATCGTGCCGGCAAATAACTGACGACCTGAAATCAGATTGCCCGATTTCGAGATTTCAAGCATGTACAAGGCATTACCATTTGTTAACGGTCTGATGGTATCATTTTTAAATATGATCGCAGCAGGAGAATAAAGAAAGGTAAACCATCTGCTGTTTTTATAAAGGATGCTGCCTATTGAATGAACCGAATTGGAATTGATACATCGGATACTGTGCTGCCAGTCAATGTTTCCCGATGAATCTACGCGGCTTATATAGACCCTTCTGTAGCTTAAACTTCCAGTAATGACAGTTGTATCTACTTTTAACTCTTCGAGATAATTGATCGCCAGATAAACATTCCCGTTTATATCCGTATTGGTAGAATTTAAATACTGTGTACTTTTACCCTGATAAAACTTAACCCACTCGAACTTCTGACTAAACAGCGAATGAAAGTGCAGGCATAGCATTATCAGGAGGGCGTTTTTCATTCTGCTATCTTCTTTTAAGTTTTGTCAGAATATGAAAATGCAATAAATGAAAAACAAAGTTATTGCTGCCATCACCAGAATAAAACCTGTGGTTGTAATCCGATAGGTATTATGTCCCGTATCTATGCCATTGAGTCGTAGCTGGTATTCATTTAATAAATCTGATATTAGAAATATGGCAATCAGTGGTAATGCAGCTGTATTCATAATCTCAAATGATTTAGAAATAATGATCAAGGCAATGAGTTTGACAATGGCTTTAACGATATTGATGTTTGTGTTTTTCATAACGTTTTCCTTATTCAAATATACACAGAACTGATATAAAAATTCTTATTTTAGACCTGTTCTATAAAAATAGTCATTAAAAATAAATTTGCGTAGCTAAATAACTACACATACATTTGTAGACAAATATCTACTCAATGAATTTAAGACGGGATGTGTTTCAGGCAATTGCCGATCCTACCAGAAGAGGGATACTGATGCTGCTGGCTACACAATCGCTGACTGCAGGAGCCATCGCTTCCAATTTTGATACGGCAAGACCCACAGTATCCAAACATTTGCAAATACTCTGCGAATGCGAACTACTGCTTCAAAAGCAAAACGGAAGGGAGATTTATTACCGGCTCAATGCCGCAGGTATGAAAGAAGTGGCCGATTTTCTGGAACCCTTTCGCCGGATCTGGGACGACAGATTCAACAAACTCGAATCACTCATGAAAACACAAAAAACCAAAAAATAGAACAATGACATTAAAAACTAAAGTAGAGGCAGCAGACGGCCGCCAGGAAATAAACATCAGCAGAGAATTTGAACTGCCGCTCGAATTATTGTTCAGGGCTTACGAAGAACCCGGATTGCTCGAACAATGGATGGGCACTAAAGTATTGAAAATGGAATGTCGGGATCAGGGTGCATACCGCTTTGAAACTACCGACCCAATGGGCAACAAGCACCTTTTCAGCGGTGTGATTCACGAGTTCAGTCCAATGCAGCGCATCATCAGGACCTTTGAGATGGAAAACACCGGATTCGGTGTGCAGCTCGAGTTTCTGGAATTTGAGGCCCTGGGGGAGGACAGAAGCAAACTGAACATGCATATCATCTTCCGCTCGCTTGCCTACAGGGATATGCTATTGCAACTGCCGTTTGCAAAAGGACTTAATATGGCACATAAGAGACTGGAAGAAGTTCTGAAAAACTGAATCAGGAACAGGAAAATTAACAATATCAATTATGAAAAAAACAAAAAAAATAATTTACTGGATAGCCACTCTGTGGTTGTCTTTAGGTATGCTTTCGACAGGCATAGTGCAAATGATTAAACTGCCGGGTGAAGTGGAATTCATATTAAAACTTGGCTATCCGATTTACTTTCTTACCTTGCTGGGAGTATGGAAGATACTTGGAGTTATTGCGATATTAATTCCACGTTTCCTCGTATTGAAAGAGTGGGCATATGCCGGATTTTTCTTTTCTATGACAGGTGCCATATATTCGCATCTGGCTTTCGGCAATCCGGTAAGCGAAATATTCCCGCCATTGCTTTTGCTGGTATTGACAATGACGTCGTGGATATTAAGACCTGAGAGCAGAAAAATTCAAGTGATTAAAAGCAATTGAACCCAATATGAAATCAAATTCAAAGCAATTACCCGATACAGAAAAGGCAGAGCTGATTCAAATACTGAAAACGCGTTTTGAAAAAAATAAATCGCGTCATAAAGACATCTCCTGGGCCGATGTAGAGAAAAAATTAACAAGTGCCGGCGATAAACTCTGGACACTTGCCGAGATGGAAAGCACGGGAGGGGAGCCTGATGTGATAGGGTTCGATAAAAAGAAAGGGACCTATCTGTTCTGCGATTGTTCGCCTGAGACGCCGTCAGGAAGACGCAGCGTATGCTACGATCGCAAGGCATGGGAATCGCGCAAGGAGCACAAGCCGGGCAACACGGCCATGGATATGGCAGCCGAAATGGGCATAGACATGCTGGATGAAGAAGGCTACCGTTATTTGCAAACCCTGGGTAAATTTGATACCAAAACCTCAAGCTGGCTGAAAACCCCCGACGATATTCGCAAACTGGATGGGGCCATATTCGGCGATTACCGTTTCGGCAGGGTGTTTATTTATCACAACGGCGCTTCGTCTTATTATGCAGCGAGGGGATTCAGGGGAGTGCTGAGTGTGTGAATACAGATGACAATTGAGGGCAGGTATAGGAACAGTAGTACTTTCCGGCTGCGTTCAATTTTATTCTTTGAATTATCATCATAGAAAACCATCACACAAGGGGCGCAAAGAATTTTGACGCAGCCATTGCACTAAGCACACAAGGAATTTTATTTGGTACTGCCTGGTGATCTTTGTGTCCCGGCTTGGTGCACTTTGTGTTTAGGTTTTTGTCAATAATCATACATGTACTTTGATCTGTTATGATTGAAACCATCGGAATTGCTCCGGCAGCAATGAGATACTTTAATTCTTAACAATAAAAATCCCCGCATCTGTACCGAACAAGTCAATACAAATACGGGGAATCGAGAGAAACTGCATCTTTCTGCAGATCAGACCATGTTTAGTTTAAGAACCCGGGTCGTTTTTTTCGGCATCATCGTTCTCAGCGATAGTGACCGTGTTGTTGATCTGAGGCTGGAGATCAATGTTGAACAGGGTGTAAGAACCGGTGTTCACAACAATCTCTTCAAACACCTGACCTTTGTAACCCGGAGCATCAATCTCCATACTGTAGATGCCATTCTTCAGCTGACTGAACTGGTAGCGGCCTTCTGCATCCGGACTAACAGTTTCGCCCGTTTCAACAAGGGTAAGCTGAATACCTCCAAAAGCATTGTCAACTTTTCCATCCAGTGAGACGATACCCTTGATACCCGCCCAGCCATTTCCGCTCACAGTAGCCAGGATTCCATTAAAACTGAATTGATTCTTCAAATCCTTGTCTTGTCTGAAGATCACCTTTCCGTCAGACAACATACTGTTGAGGTCTTGGTACAGTTTGTTAAGCGAACCGATGACATCCAATGTGTTAAGTTCGGATTTGTTGACTTTGTCCAGATACAAGGTGTAACTTGCAGTGAATTCGAGACTCAGTTTTTCGAATGCTTCAGGGAACCCGGCTGCCATGTTCTGATTGGCCAGTAAGACCTGGCTGTTGTCGACCAGGAATTTGCTTACTGTAGACATCATCACCTGGGTACTTTCAAACTGGTAGCGTTTGGCAATACTCAGATTTTCAAATCCGGATTGTTTAAGCCGGTTACTGAGATCGGCATCAGACCAGACTTCGTCCATGTGACGCTTTACTTTCAGACAGCTTTCGATACAGGCATCGTTGAGCTGGCGCAGTTTCATGCGGATTTGCTCAATTTCAGCCGACCTTCTGCTTTTGCTTGGCAGCAGCATCATGTTGCGCAGTTCGGCCTGCCTTTCCTTGACAAAGTCGGGGTTGTACTTAGGCTTAAAAGCCGTGAACTTGTCGATGTGTCGGCTGCAGATTTCCCAGCCGATCATGCACGCAGCGAATAATTCGTTCTGCGTACAGTTAAATTTGCGATTTGACATTTTTATAATGTATTTTTTTGACAAGACCATCCCACCCATGCAGAGTAAACCCTGCATCAAGCTGTACACTTATCGTTTTAGTTTATTTAAAAAAGAACAGAGGATGGAAATACATCCGTTCTTTGTCGAGGATTGATCAAGTCCTCTGTAGTTGATTATTAATTGTCTTCACTGTGTTTAGTTTTTAAATAGTTTTTGTGTTTATGGTTTATGGTTTTATAATTTTTAGCTGCATTAATAATATCTTTAGATTTACTTTTAATGGTGATGGTTATGGATTTGAATAAAATAGTTGTCGGTGGTATTAAATTGGCTGTAGCCTGAATGCAATTGGCTGTGGGCTGACAACGATTGGTTGTGCACTGAGCATGTTTGTCTGAAGCCTGACTATGTTTGGTTATGGTGAGTATACAAACGGCTGAGTTCTGACAAGTCCTGTCTGTATGATATACCTGTCTGTCTGAGTCTTCGGAATAAACGGCTGAGCGCTGACAATGTTTTGATGTGTGCTGAACACGGTTGTCTGTAGGCTGAATAAAAACGGCTGAGTTCTACAAATGATTTTTTATGCGTGGGTACAAAAAAGCTGAGTGTTGAACAGAGACGGCTGAGTGTTGCATACGATTGGCTATGCTCTGTATAAAAACGGCTGAAGTTTGTACAAGATTGGTTGTGGGCTAAACATTTATAAATAAACGCATTAGTGTAAAATGCATGCGATAATGGCATTTCACCAGCCATCAAGCCGGACAAATTTTGCACCTTATTATAAAGTGTTATAGTTTTCATGTTTTAGTTTTAGCGATGAATAAAAATTTCAGTCTTCTAAATCATCTATACCAAAGTTAAAACAAAAATTTTAAATAATGCAATTAATTTTCTTAAAAATATGATTTAAAATATTTCTTTTTTTGGTCTTAAAAATTTTGATTATATTAAGTGTGATTAAGACCCGGTAATCAGAATTTTTTGACGGGAATATTTTTGTTTGCTTTAAATTAGCATATTTGAAAACCATCACTCAAGGAACGCAAAGTTTTTGACGCGGTCATTGCACAAGAATCACGGGGATTGTTTTTGATGGCGGTTTGCAGCCAATTTTAAACCACAAAGCCACTGAGGAAACAAAGGTTTTATGTGTTACTGCCTGGTGTATTCTAAGACAAATCCAAATTTAATTTGTAAGCACTATATAGTTGGATTGTCTTTTAACGGTTGCAAAGATTCTATAGACGATTTTGCATGCTACTGCATTAGCGATTACTTGTGGTTTTTTCCCTTCTTCCAATTTCCTTTTTTTATATTTCTTTAGCTGTGGATCATGCACCATTGCTGACTGAGCCCCGTTTCTTAATAAGGTTTTTAATGTTT
>CAZRKA010000181.1:0-5979 GCA_964600345.1 uncultured Chitinophaga sp.
GCCGAAGACTTGCCTACGGCCAGTTTTGCCGGACAACACGAATCTTTTCTCAATATTTCTACGGCTGATAATCTGATTAAGGCCTGTCACCGTTGTTACGAATCTCTGTTTACGGACAGAGCCATCAAATACCGCGAAGACAATGGTTTCGACCACATGAAAGTTTACCTCTCAGTGGGTGTGCAAAAAATGGTCAGATCCGACCTGTCATGTTCGGGCGTGGCTTTTACACTTGAACCTGAAAGCGGATTCAGAAACATCATTCACATTTCATCTTCCTGGGGGCTGGGCGAAAATATTGTAAAAGGCAGTGTTAATCCTGATGAGTATTTTTTGTTCAAACCCTCGCTCGAATCCGGTAAAAAAGCTGTGGTTTCAAGAAAAGCCGGCAGCAAGGAAATAACGATGATACTTGGACAAAAGGACAGTAGCGGGTTCGGCAACACCACAGTCAATACAGAAACACCTGCTGAAAAAAGAATGAAGATGACACTGAGTGATGATATGGCTGAAACAATAGGCAAATGGTCGCTTGAGATTGAAAAACACTATGGAATTCCGATGGACATCGAATGGGCTATCGATGGTATCAGCAGTGAACTTTTTATAGTTCAGGCAAGGCCTGAAACTATACATAGCAAAGGCAATCCCTACATCATAAAAGTGTATCAATTGAAATCGAAAGGCGAAATAATTACAGAAGGAATTGCAATCGGTTCAGCAATTGCAAGCGGCACTGCCAGAGTGCTAAACTCTCCTGCCGAAATCGACAAATTGCAAAAAGGAGATGTACTCGTCACAAAACAAACCAATCCGGACTGGGATCCAGTCATGAAAAAAGCCTCTGCGCTGATAACAGATCAGGGTGGACGAACCAGTCATGCTTCTATAGTTGCGAGGGAACTGGGTCTGAGTGCAGTTGTTGGCACTATTAACGGCAGCAGCAGGATTAAAGACGGCGAACAGGTAACCATATCCTGTGCAGAAGGCAAGACGGGAAAAGTATACCGCGGTATCCTGGAAAAAACTTACACTGAAACAGATTTTAAAAACAGGAAACTGCCAAAAACCAAGGCCATGATGATACTGGGTGATCCGGAACAGGCCTTCAGGCTTTCATTTTATCCCAATAACGGAATTGGTCTCATGAGACTTGAATTCATTATCAATAATGTTATCGGCATACATCCTATGGCCCTGATTAAATACGACGAACTCAGCGATATAAAAGCCAAAGCAGAAATAGATGCAAAAACTTACATGTACCCTGACCGCTGCAGTTATTTCACCGAAAAACTCGCTTTTGCGGTAGCAACTATTGCTGCGGCATTTTACCCGAAAGATGTCATTGTCAGAATGAGCGACTTTAAGACAAATGAATATGCCAATCTATGCGGAGGCCGTCAGTTCGAGCCTGAAGAAGAGAATCCCATGATCGGATTCAGGGGGGCTTCCAGATATTATCACGAAAAATATAAGGAGGGATTTCGACTGGAATGTGAAGCAATGAAATTTGTAAGAGAAGAAATGGGTTTGACCAATGTTAAGCTGATGATACCATTTTGCAGAACACCCGAAGAAGGAAGACTGGTATGCGAACTTATGGCATCTTATGGTTTGAAAAGAGGTGAAAACGGTTTGAAGATTTATGTGATGGCCGAAATTCCAAGTAATGTCATCAGGGCAAAGGATTTTGCGGAAATATTTGACGGGTTCTCAATCGGGTCGAATGATCTGACTCAGCTGACTCTTGGAATAGACAGAGATTCTTCGCTGATTAGTCATCTGTTTGATGAAAATGATGCAGCAGCGAGAGAAATGATATCCATGGTCATTAAAAATGCCAAAGCTTCAGGTTCGGTCATCGGACTATGCGGACAAGCGCCAAGTGATTATCCGGAATTCGCCGGTTTTCTTATTGAACAAGGTATAGACAGTATTTCATTTAATCCTGATGCTTTACTGAAAGGCATACAAAATATGTGTGATGCTGAAGAAAAAATGATAAAGGGCATACATTCGCATCTTAAATAATCAAAATATGAGCAATGTTAAATCGCCGGTCAGTGCAGAAGAGGCCATCAAATATATCAAAAGCGGCATGCGGGTATTTATTCAGGGTAGTGCCGCCACACCGCTAAGCCTGCTAAAAGCCCTTGCTGCCGGAAAACACGAATTAAATGCTGTAGAACTTGTGAGCATGAGTACTTACGGCGGCGACATTTTTTCTGATCCCGGTTTCGAAGGGCATTTCTATATCAATTCGCTTTTTGTTTCTGCCAATGTCAGACACCTTGTGAATTCAAATGCAGGCGACTATATCCCGGTGTTTCTCAGCGAAATTCCGAGGTTGTTTGAAAAGAATATTTTGCCTCTCGATGTGGCACTCATCAATGTTTCGCCACCCGATAAACACGGTTACTGTTCACTTGGAACTTCGGTTGACACTACAAGATCAGCCATACAAAATGCAAAATATGTAATTGCTCAGATCAATAAACAAATGCCGAGAACACATGGCGACGGAATCATTCATCAAAGTTGTTTCGATGCAACGGTCCTCTGCGACGAGCCATTACCTGAGGTAAGCTATTCGCACAAGATTGATGATGCTTCTATGACTATAGGAAGACACTGCGCTGAACTAATTGAAGACCGTTCAACCCTACAACTTGGCATAGGACATATCCCTGATGCGGTACTAACCTGTCTCAACAATCACAAAGACCTCGGTATACATACCGAAATGTTCTCCGACGGCATTTTACCACTTGTTGAAAGTGGTGTCATTACCAATAAGTATAAGAAAAAATACCGCAACAGGATAGTGACAGGATTTGTGCTCGGCACCAAAAAACTATACGATTTTGTTGACGACAATCCGATGATTGCCTTTCTCGACATAGATTATGTCAATGATGCCGGAATAATCAGACAAAATCCAAAGGCTGTTTCGGTGAACTCTGCAATAGAAATTGATATTACCGGACAGGTTTGTTCTGATTCAATTGGCACCTACCAGTATTCAGGTGTTGGAGGTCAGATAGACTTTATGCGGGGTGCTTCGCTTTCAGAAGGCGGAAAACCCATCATTGCTATTCCTTCCCTTACTGCCAAAGGCGAATCTAAAATTGTTCCGGTGCTGAAAGAAGGCGCCGGTGTAGTCACTACCCGGGCACACATGCATTATGTCGTAACCGAATTCGGCGTTGCCGATCTGTATGGCAAAAACCTGTCTCAAAGAGCATACGAACTTTTGAAGATTGCACATCCATCCAAACAGGAAGAACTGGAAAAAAATATTTTCCAACGCTTCGGATCCAGATATATTCCGGGAAGCGGACATCAGAAATCCGTATTATCAAAATAAACCAAATCAATATTACCATGAAAAAAAATCAAGACATCCAGCGCTCCAAAGAAAATTTCGAAATCACTGAACAAAAAAAGTATCAGCGAAAAGTCAAATCCGTGCAGGTCGAACAACAAACTCTTGTGAAAGAAGGCAAAAAATCACCTTCAAAAAAGAAATAAAAACACATAAGGCAAATAACCCTTGCCTTTTACAAGGTCCGCCAAGCGGAAAAACATTATACTTTTTAGCCTCATAACCCCATTATAACCTATATTTTACATGCATCTATTCAAGTATTTCAGTACTTATTTGCTTTTTTAGTTTATATGACTTAACTTTGCCCCAACAAATCCTTTTTTATATGATTACCACAGAAAAAAAAGCACTCGATGTCACATTGATTGAACCAAAAAGAAAGCATCCTGTCATTTTCGAAGAATTTGACAAACTGCAAATGGGAGAAAATCTGATTATCAGAAACGACCACGAACCCAAACCGCTGTATTATCAGCTTTTGTTTGAGCGCGGCAATATTTTTGAATGGACTTACCTGGAAAAAGGGCCACAAATCTGGCTGGTTGATATTAAGAAAAGCGATGAGCTTAAGGCAGGCGAGAGCATTGGTGAAATAGCTGCTTCCGATATCAGAAAAGCCGAAATTTTCAAAAAGTACGGTCTCGACTTTTGTTGCGGCGGTAAAAAATCTCTTGAATCTGCCTGTGTCGAACAGGAGTTGGACCCGGAACAGATAAGAAAGGAGCTAAACAACGTAGATGAAGTTGACAAGTCGGATATCAACGACTACAATTCCTGGGAAATGGGTTATCTTGTTGATCACATCGTCAATAAGCATCACAAATACGTTTGCGAGCAGTTGCCTGTCATAAAGGAACTGGCGCAGAAAGTAGAAAATGCCCATGCAGAATTTCATCCGGAACTTCTGCAGATCAACAAACTGGTACTCGACCTCAACGATGAACTGAGTGCTCACCTTCAAAAAGAAGAAAGGGTATTATTCCCCTATATTAAACAACTTCTGGCCTGCGAATCAAAACTGATATCATATCAAAGACCGATGTTTGACAGCATAGAACGCCCTATCAATATGATGGAGGTAGAACACGAATCAGCAGGAGAAATGCTTGCAGAGATCAGCAGTCTCAGCTCGGGATACAAATTACCGGCCGATGCATGCAACAGCTACAGGCTTCTGTTTAATTTGCTGCAGGATTTTGATAACGACCTGAAAATTCATATACATCTTGAAAACAACATCCTGTTTCCAAAAGCCTTAAAACTCGAGAAGAAACTGGCAAACTGAAACATGCGGAAATTCTGAAACACAAAATAACTGTTTTTTAATACTTTAAAATTTGCAATTGAATATTAAAGCGCTTTAATTTGTCTTTCGGTGAATGGTTAACTTCAGCATAACTATTTCCAAAAAATAAAAACTAATGATACTCAGTACCAGTGGCAAAGCAGCAGTTAAATCTGTCATATTTCTGGCGTCTAGATATGAAGCGGGTAAAAATTCGACCATTCGGGAAATTGCCGGTGAAGTTGGCGAAAATGAACATACCATTGCCAAAATTCTGCAGATTCTCGTCAAACAGGATATAATTCAAAGCGTCAAAGGGCCGGCAGGCGGATTTTACCTCAGCAAAAAACAATATGGGCAATCTCTGCTTAATGTGGCAGAAGCCATTGAAGGAAAAAATATATTCAACAGATGCGGACTCGGATTAAACAAATGTTCCAAAACACATCCCTGCCCTATTCATTTCGAATACCAGGTAGCCCGCGAACTTGCTGAAAATATTTTCAGAAAAAAAAAGATTTCCGACCTCTGTGATTCACTGAATAAAGGCCTTTCTTTTTTAAATGACTAAAATCTGATGAATATAGATAAAGATATCCTGATTGCCTGGGGGGGGCGTCTAAAAAAATACCATAAAGATGAATTCATTTTTATGGAAAGTGATATGGCGAGATATTATCATCAGATTATAGAAGGCTCTGTGCGTATGTTTAACATCAATGACAATGCAGGAAAAGAATTTACCCAGGGGATATTTGTCAGCGGAGAAAGCTTTGGCGAGCCCCCGCTGATGATTGACGAAGTATATCCCGCCAGCGCTCAGGCACTTTCAGAATCGCTGTTAATTCTCATTCCTAAAGAAAGTTTCCTCAGAATTCTGCACGAATACCCTGAGATACACTACAATTTTACACTAACACTTGCAAAACGCGTTTACAGTAAAGCTATTACCATGAAAGAGGTAATGAGTAACTCGCCTCAAACCCGCTTGCTGGGTTTTCTGAACAGCTATAAGAAGAAAATAAAAGCTGATGGACAAATCATGATTCCTTACACAAGGCAGGAGCTGGCAAACTTTACCGGACTAAGAGTTGAAACCGTTATTCGCACTTTGCATAAAATGTGCGATGAGAAATTAGTTACGATCAAAGAAAGAAAACTGTATTATTAAAATATGCTTTCCAAACTCAGATTCTGGATTATTTTATCAGTGGCCAATCTGACTATAGTGGCCAGTCTGGGACTTCTGATGCGCTATAAAATAGGATTTGAATTCCCGTTTTTCGACCAGAAATTCATACAG
>CAZRKA010000182.1:0-5967 GCA_964600345.1 uncultured Chitinophaga sp.
GCTTCCTGCGTACTGATACCAAGGAATGACATAATCTCGTCGTCGTAGCAAATCTCAAAAAGCTCTTTGTAAATCTCAGGCGTTAGCGGCCTCAGTTTGATGTCGGGCATTGATTCCACTACTATGTCAGAATGATATTTCATAGTTTTTCCCGCTTATTTATATAAAAACCTCACTAATTATTAATACGCTGAATACGTGTTTAGAAATTCAAAGATATAACATTTCTGACTATATTAAGGTCTTGTTTTATAAGCTCATGTAAAAAACTTAACTTCGCAAGTCTGTTAAAAAGGCTGAAATCATATCGCGAAATTGTTGGAGGTATTGCCCGTCTGGCTTTTCCTATTACCATAAGTCAACTCGGGCTTGTGCTGATGGGCTTTGCCGATGTTATTATGCTGGGAAGATATTCCACCATATCGATGAGCTCGGCCGGAGTTGGCAATGCTGTTTTCTTTTTATTCGCATTGATAGGTATTGGTACTTTATATGCAGTCAGCACAATAATATCTATCGCTGACGGCGAAGAAATACCCCAGCAAGCCATACCGGTATTTTTTTCTTCAATAAAAGTGACCATCTTGCTCAGTCTGGTCTTAATGGGAATTAATTATTTCTTTTATCTCAATTTCGATATATTCGGACAGTCGAAAGGCGTTACTGTATTAAGCCGCGAATATTTGTGGATAGTCAATTTTTCTATTCCCGCGCTGCTATTGTTCAACAACGGTAAGCAAACTCTTGATGGTTTGGGTAAAACAGGTATATCCATGTATGTTACCATTATAGGGTTATTGATTAATGTGATTTTCAATTATTTGATGATATACGGAAAATTTGGCTTTCCAGAAATGGGTCTTGCCGGTGCAGCATGGGCTACGGTTATCGCCAGATACGTCATGGCTGTCATCATGCTTTTTTGGGCCTGGTTCCATCCGAGAATGAATGAACTCAAAAAAATGAGTATAGTGCACAAGTCGTATTTCGTTTCAATTCTGAGAATCGGAATCCCCGTTGGATTTACTTATTTCTTCGAAATAGCTGCATTTTCATTTGCGCTCATAATGGCTGGTCAGATTTCCGATTTGCACTCGGGTGCTCATCAGATTGCCATAAACCTCGCCAGTATTACATATATGTTTGTAATGGGTATATCAGCTGCCTGCGGCATTCTGGTTGGCAATAATTACGGTGCAAAGGACGCCGCAGGAGTTAGGCGGGCAGGAATGGCAGCTATAATTCTGACCGTGCTGATTGAATTGGTATTTGCTGTAGTTTTCTTTGTTTTTAATAATGAGCTGGCGTTAATTTATACAGATGATGCAGCACTACTGGCACTTACACCATCACTAATTATACTGGCAGCCTTTTTTCAGCTTAGCGACGGCTTGCAGGCTGTTGCGGCCGGCGCATTAAGGGGTATTAAAGATACCAAAATAACCGGAATCATCGCTTTTGTTTCGTACTGGATAATTATGATGCCCGGGGCCTGGTTACTATGTTTTAATGCAGGAATGGGAATAAACGGTATCTGGCTGGCTTTTGTAGTCGGATTAAGCTTTGCAGCTGTCTTACTATTATACAGATTCCACCGGCAAACGGCATCAGGGGTATTGCAGTTTGGTGACGAATCCTGATATTCACCTTGAAATTAAATATGATATTAAAATGATGACAACATTTAATCGTAGGTTTAAAGCAGGCAAGTGTGTTTTATTAATCCTGATATTGAATTGCATTGATCTTAAAGGACAGTTAAAAGATCCCGGATACAGTTTTGCCATTGAACCTACCTTCAGTTCGCGCATCGCAGTATACAAAGGGTCGTACTCAGATGCATACAAAGATTCTTTACAGAAAGCAGACCGGTATCGTGATGCAATAGGCGCTTCTTTTTTGGTTTCATTCAAAACGGGTAAAAAACAAAGGATTTATGCCGGACTTCAGTTTAGCAATTTCGGGTTTACACGAAAAAAAGAAAACATAAGGTTTATGGACACCATTCACCCACAGATAGGAATTATGAATGATCTTTCTCAAACAGGTGGTGCTTATGTTGATTTTAATTACAGATTCATGTATCTGTCGCTTCCGGTACTTTTTTCAAGACAAATAAGCGGGAAAAAAATGACATCTACTTTGGTCCACCTGATCTGGGGTGGTTCTGTATCGGTATTGATGCAACATGATATCCGTGCGGTATTACATGGCTTTTCTACAAGAGGGGCAGAGAAAGTACATCTGCTGAACAACTCTGCGGCAGAGGCTTCCAGAATTAATGCGTGTCTTCACGCCGGATTCAGGGTGGAAAACTTATTATTCGGTAAAGATACATGGATATTTGCCCAGCCTGAAATTTTCCTGCCCGCATTTACAGCAAACGGCAGCAGTGAACGATACAGACTACTGGCAGCTGGAATTCAGGTGGGGATTTACTATCAGCCAATTAAAGATAAGTAGTGCAGATATGAGGGTGGTGATTCAAAGAGTTGCGCAAGCATCTGTTAGTATTGATGGAAAAATTCACAGTAGTATTGGTAACGGACTAATGGTGCTCATCGGCATTGAAGAAAAAGACAATTCCGAAGATGTCAGATGGCTGGTATCGAAAGTAGCCGGTATGCGCATTTTCAGCGACCCTGAGGGTAAAATGAACCTTTCACTTAAGGATACAGGCGGCGAATGTCTTCTGATCAGTCAGTTTACACTTCATGCCAACACAGCCAAAGGCAATCGGCCATCATTTATACGTGCAGCCCGGCCCGAACAGGCCATTCCGCTATACAAACTTTTCATCTCCGAACTATCCCTTTGCCTTCCGGGGAAAGTACATACCGGCGTATTTGGTGCCGATATGAAAGTTTCTCTTCTCAACGACGGTCCGGTCACTATACTTGTCGACAGCAGGAACAGAGAGGATTAAAACAATCAACCATATTCAGGCATTGGCAATTCTCCAGTCCCCGTGTCAGAACCTCCTTAGTCAGCACGATACAGGGCAAGCTTTAGTCCATCTCTAGTCTTTTAGTCTTTAGTCTTTCATCCCTGTATCAGAGCCTCCTTCGTCGACACGATACAGGGCAGGCTTTAGTCCATCTCTAGTCTTTTTGTCTTTAGTCTTTCATCCTTGTATCAGAGCCTCCTTCGTTGACACGACACGGGGCAAACTTTAGTCCATCTCTAGTCTTTTTGTCTTTAGTCTTTCATCCCCGTGTCAGAGTCTCCCTCGTCGGCACGCTATCATGACAATATCTAATCTATCTCGTCTAATCTATCTTCTATCTCCTATCTTCTTTCGTCTTTTATCATTCATCTTTCCCTATCTTTGCACCCGTTTTATGATGATTGAAGTTTTAAAATCGAAGATTCACAATGTCAGAATTACGTTTACCGAGTTAAATTATATCGGCAGTATCACCATTGATGAGGATCTTCTTGATGCAGCTAACATGATTGAAAATGAGAAGGTACTAATAGTCAATAATACCAATGGCGAAAGACTTGAGACTTATGTTATTAAAGGGGAAAGAGGCAGTGGTATTATCGGACTGAATGGTGCAGCGGCCCGGAGAGGTATGATAGGCGACGAGCTTATCATCATCAGTTTTGCAAGCATGGAGTTTGAACAGGCCAAAACGCATAAGCCATGGCTTGTATTCCCAAATAAATACAATAAGCTTTGATGAATAAAAAGGAGATTATCAAATACCTGATTTTTGCGGCACTGGGTGTATTGATAGTCTATTTTATCCAGAGAAATTTCACTTTCAGCGAATTTATAGCCAATTTAAAACTCGCAAGGATTGAATATGTAATTCTGTCTGTTTCGGTAGGCGTTCTGGCAGTATTTATCCGTGCTTTGAGATGGCGGCTTTTGCTCGAACCAATGGGCTATAAAACAAGCCTTGGAAATGCATATCACGCAACCATGAGCGGATATCTGGTAAATCTGGGCATTCCTCGTTCAGGAGAGGTTTCCCGTTGTGCCATGTTTTCAAAAACGGATAATATTCCTTTGAACATTCTGGTAGGAACTGTCCTTAGTGAAAGGGTACTCGATTTGTTCATGCTTTTGCTGGTTGTTATGGGCGCAGTATTACTTCAGTTCGATCTGCTTTATACTTATATCTACGATAATCTGCTTATCAGGCTAATGGACAATATTCTGTTGCTTTCAGTGATAATGGCGATTATGCTGATAGGACTTATTTTCGTTTTCAGGGCTCGCAAAATTTTCAAGGCGGATACCGGTATTGGTAAAGCTTTACTCGGATTTTTTGACGGAATAAAAAGTATTTTCTCTCTTAAACAACCCTTACTGTTTGTTCTGTATACAATTGGTATTTGGGCATCATATCTGGTAATGACTTATACGCTTCTTCTCGCTTTTGATTTTACCGATCATCTGGGAATTGGCGGCGGATTATCTACACTCGTTTTCAGCACTCTTGGCGTAATTGTACCGGCTCCCGCAGGAAGTGCAACCATTGTATCAATTCAGATGGGCCTTACTCAAATTTACAGTATTGCTGAAACCCAGGCTAAAGCCATTAGTCTGGTAATGTTCTTCAGCAATATTTTTATGATTATTTTCGCAGGAACAATTTCGTATGTCATCATGGCAAAAAGAACTAAGATCTGATGGGAAAACACAGTCAAATCAGCGCTAAAATTTTAAGTCTCGAAGAATTATTACCACGTCTTGAAACCGACAGGTCGAATGGACTAAACATTGTATTTACCAATGGCTGTTTTGATATTCTTCACAAAGGGCATGTCGATTATCTTGCAAAAGCAGCAGATAAGGGCGACAGACTTATAGTAGCGGTCAATACAGATGACTCTGTGCGAAGGCAGGGTAAATCACCTTCCAGGCCAATTCAAGACGAGCAGGCAAGGGCTTATGTACTTGCAGGGCTGGAGAGTGTCGACTATATCTTGTTATTTAATGAGGATACCCCAAAAGAAATTATTGAATTTATTAAACCGGATGTACTTGTCAAAGGTGCTGATTACAAGGCTGAAGATATTGTAGGTTATGATACTGTTATATCAAACGGAGGCAAGGTTGAGACAATAGATTTCATTCCAGGATATTCGACAACTTCCATTGAGAACAAGATTAAAAAAAGCTGAATCAGAATCTGCCTGAGAAACCAAACTGTACAATGGATTTAGCCGCTCCGGCTTCAAAATAAAATCCGAGATTATCGTCCATCATATACCGGAATCCGATGGTCGATTCCAATCCAAACCTGTTTAACGGCGGCAGATCGATGGACGGGGCGCCATCTTTGTAATCAGCTTCGATTATCAGTTTGCCGGTCCTGAATCCAATTCCAATTCCGGCATATACATCCCAGTGTTCATTTTCTTCAGGATTTAGAAAATGTATATTGGTTCTGAAATTAAATGCAGTATTGTTATTGCTGATCTTGATTTTATTGATCACCAGTTTCCCGGAAAAGGTATCCAGAAAATCTTTGTTGTAAGAAATTGTATAAGTAATGTGATTAATACTCAAACCAATACCTATAAATGGACTTACCCTGTATTCGTATTTCAGGTGGTAAGGTCCGGTACCTGTTGATTTGGCATCTCTTTCAGAATTATAAGTGTTAAAAAGAAGTCTGGGAAGGTTGGGAAATCCTGCACCGATACTAACCGTGTGTTTTAGCTCCTGTGCATTGATAAAACATACAGAAACTAAATAAACTAAAGGCAGCAGTATACGTTTCATTTCTCAAATATATGGATTAAATTGAATTCTCTTTCCGTTGCCGTATTCAATAATCTGATTGCCATTCCAGGCCAGATGACCGTTGATGAATGTTTTATCTATGCTGTATTGAAAACTGTGACCTGTAAACGGACTCCATTTGCAATGGTATAACAGATTGTCTGACTTAACTGTATAAGATTTATTTCGCAACAGAACCAGATCGGCATAATAGCCTTCGCGGA
>CAZRKA010000183.1:0-5955 GCA_964600345.1 uncultured Chitinophaga sp.
TTCTTCTGGTTCTTTAGAAATTAGTACTGTAAATATACTACTGCAAGTCTAAAGGTTCTTTGTGTCCCGGCCTGGTGCACTTTGTGTTAAGGTTTTTATCGATAATCATTCATGTACTTTGATTTGTTATATTTGAAAACCATCACACAAGGGGCGCGAAGTTGTTGACGCAGCCTTTGCACAAGGGTCACAAGGGCTTTTGTTTAAATTAGCCTTCCCATGAATTGGCTCTGTTAGTTGTGATCTGATTTCATTCGTTTATTTAATAGAAAAAATCGTATCATTGTTTTCAATTTAATTTATATACCAAGCATCCTAAATGCCATCAAACAGAAAAACCATATGGTCATTTGCGATGGCATTTTTCATCTTTGTCATTCTGATACTGAGTGCTTCCGAACTTGCGAAGTCCGCTACTGCTTCGGCACTCGGATATAAAACCATTTACCGGCCCTTTTTGGGCAAAAGTATTTATTCAAGTAAGGAGATGAATGTGCGAAGAGACAGCATCATGAAGGCTTACGATTTTGATGACAGTTTTTTTGAGACCAATAAGGATTATCTCGCCTATCAACAAGAGCGCAACAGGAATATCGCCATCATCCAATGGTCGGGACGCTTGTTTCTGATTTTGCTTAGTGTGTTTGGATACAGGCAGTTCAGGAAAAGGAGAACACAGAGGTCAGACTTTACATTGAAAGACTGGATTTGGCTGCTATTCTCCCTGAGTTTTATGAAAGATGCCTGCAGCGATCTGATCGGCATGGCCTTTACCGGTATGGAATATGAAACCTGGCTGGCGCTATCCTTGCCTGCTCAAAGCGTTTGGTTCTCAGTGGCAATTTCGCTGGGTGTTTTAGTCTTTATCATTTATTTGCTGCCACGCCGTATCATACGTCTCTTGATAGTCTGCGGAATAATCGGAGGCAGTGCAGGGGCCCTTGTCTGGTATAATGCTATGTCGGTTTTGTTTCCTTCCTCTTATACCCACAAGGCCATACAAAAAGGCCAGCAGGTGAAAGATTTCAATGCCATTATTCACGGCAGCGAGAAACAATTTGAATTCGGCATATACAAGGATTCGCTCGTTGTGCTTGATTTCATGTTCAGCACCTGTGCACCTTGCCGCTATTCTATACCTCACATTAACAAACTTCACAAAAAGTACAGACCTCGCGGGGTAATGTTTTTTGCAGTTGATCCGATAGAAAAAGACTGGATGAGACTCAGCAGATTTCTGGAGGCAGTTAAACTGGATTATCCCATACTCAAAATCAAGACGGATGTTTCGGACAGGATATTTGGCGTAAGGGCATTTCCCACCATCATTGTAGTTAACAAGGGGAAGGTAATTCTGCTCAGTGGCGGTAACGAATCCTCTGTTCCAAAAATAGAAGCGGCGATCGTATCAGCTTTGCAAAATTAAAATTAAAGCTAGCTATACTGGCAGATTGTTTTTGTCCATTTAGGGGCTTTTTGACAGAACCTGCTTAAGGCGATAAATTTTACTGATTTGATGAATCCGGGGAAGGTGATGAAATGGATTATTCGTTTTTATTGATTGATCCACCGTTTTGGTAAAATATCTTTTTCATGTATGCGCTTGATTTTAAGGTGCTTTCCACAAAAAGTAATCGAAAGTCGCAACGGGCTTGACTACTTGCGCTTTTATGTTTAAAGCCTATATTTACCAACTCAAAAATTCCCTTATAATGAAACAATTTAAATTATTTTTTCTGACAGCAATTATCAGTACAGTGTCGGTATTAAGTGCTCAGAGTTTTGATCCGCAGATTTATTCAGTAGGCAAAAAGTATCCCGGTTACATCATCAAACTGAACGGTGATACTGTCCGGGGTTTTATAGAAGCCAAAGAGCGTTGCAGCGTGGGCGGACTCGGTTACAGCAATCAGAACCGCTGCGAATTCTACCTGAACGAGAACGACAAAAAAGCCACTGAGAAATACGGTCCGAAAGACATCAAAGCTTTCATGATTGCAGATAAATTTTATAAATCAATACCCTTCAGCGGAGGTCTTGTTAAGTCTAATAATTTTTGTCTGCAGACGGCGGGAGGCCGCATTTCTTCTTACGTCTGGTATTCAACCAAAGACGGTTTTGTCAACATGAACAAAGGCGATGGCGAATCGCAGGAAGATTTCGACAAAAGGCGTTATGAAATCAAAAACGTTTATCAGAAACTTGAAGAAGACCCTTTTATGCTCGACTCTTACCTGCTTTCCTTTGCCAAGAAAATGTCGGCCCTGGTATCAGACTATCCCGAACTTTCCAAAAAGATAGCCGACAAGGAAAAGGGCTATAAGATTGATGCGTTTTTCAAGATTATTGAAGAGTACAATGCCTGGTTTGCAACCAAAGAATAAGAGCAATATGAAACAGTTTAAAATCTTATTTTTCTCAGCTCTGCTGGGGTATGTGCAGATACTTGCTGCACAGTCGCCGTCCTTCCTCTGGAGTCCGGTCATGGAATTCAAATTCAAGAAGGAAGCCATAGACAAGGTAATGTCATACGACGGCAATTCTCTGTTTTTGTTGAGAAGCGGTGGTGAATTACCAACCTGGTATCAGATGGAGAAATACGACGCCAATCTCAAACCGGTTTATCAGACAGCTTTAAAACCTACTGTCAAAGGTCCCAGAGATAACAACGGTTATATCAGTTCCTTAGTCTGCAACGGAAAGCCGATTGCTTTCTTTTATCACTGGGACGATGCGGCCTCGGTATACAATGTCATAGCTCGCAGAATAGATGATAAGGGAGAGATGGGCGAGGAGGTGATTATCGGAAAAGATAAAGCAGAGAAGTTCGGGAAAGCACCGGATTACAAATTTGTAGCCTCGGCCGACGGGTCAAAATTTGCAGCCATCGGCGTTATGCCATTTGAAAAGGAAAGTATAGAAACATGGCATGTACTTATATACGAGTCGGAGGGTTTAAAAGAAATTCAGGATAAGATAATGGAATGTCTTGTGCCGCGTGAACGATTTGAAATTAATGACATGATGCTGAGCAATACGGGCAGCCTGCAGGTGTTTAAGATGTGGGATGTCAAGAAAGAAGGAAAATTCAGCAGCATAGTAACCGTTACCCCCGACGGAAAAGTTAAGCGCAGTGATCTGGATCTGGAAGGCAAGGCGATTTCGTTTCACAAGGTATTTGTCAACAACAGCGGACACGCTTCGGTGATTGGTTTTCTCAACCCAGACGAAAAAGACTGGAAACGCATTTCAGGTCACTTTTACATGTCAGTTGATGCCCAGGGCAATTTCACAAACAAGAAAATAGAGAATCTCGGTTCAATGGTACTCGGACATGTGTATTCAGGTTTGAGCAAGGAAAAAGCTGAGAAAGAAGGTCAGCCATTGAAGGAGTTCGAGTTTGTCGATTTCATTGAAAACGAGAATGGCGAGATGACAGCATTTATCGAGCATTACAGTCAGCTTACCAAATCGGGTTCTACTGATCCGACTTCGCTGATCAGCATATACGACCGCACGCATAAACAGGCCATAGCCATCCGTTTCGATAAAACCGGGACCAAACTCTGGGCTCAGAAATTTGACAAGAAACAAAATTATCTCACCAAACAAAGCGATAAGTACTGGGGTGGTTTTGTGCCGTTTATCAGCGAAAACAATATTTACTATATCTGGAACCACATACAGTTTCCCGAAATACCCGGTAAACTGGCTCAGGCAACTCAGGGATGGTACGACGCTGCTAAAGAAAAACATTTCGTTTACGAAGAATACGGCAACAGGGCACATTTTCCTACCTGTATGTCGGGTACCGACGACAAAGGCGAACCGATGTTTGCAGATCAGCCTGTTAAATTCGCATTGCCTCTGATAGGGATGTATAAAAATGCTGTGTACAGTGTTACCTTCAATTCAAGGGTATTTGCCAGGTATAAGAATTCGCTGGTTCTGATTATGGAAATGCCGGCCGGAATTGCAGAAGGCGCTACCAAATACCACCTCTGTAAACTGAGTTTGTGATATCCGACATTTTATTACAGCGTTTAAACCTGTAATTTTGTAACTATGGAAGCGAATATAAAGCGTTCTGTTAGTTTAAAAACTTTAATACATGTCTTAAATGACTTTTTTAAACTGCAAAAGCTGCTTGTGGTTTTCTTAGTGCTGTTATTGAGCAATTGCGCCATGGCCCAGATCAGCTTCATTGACAGTGCATATAAAACACTTAATTCCGATCAGGAATTGCTGTATGAAGAAACTAAAATCACATTCAATACAGGGATTTATCGTTCTACCGATTACCGTTTCGAGAAAATATCGGATTCAATATGCACAGACTGGATAGTGACAGCCTGTTTCAATGCCGAATGCTGGAACGAGTTGCTGGATTCAGGTCATTTTATTGACGATTACAACCCCGATTCAAATTCGTGTTTCATTGCCTTTCATGTATTCAGTCTGGGAAAAGACGGCAGAAGCAAGATCAGGTATCGTGTTATTAACGAACTTGACAGCAGCGACAGGGCGGTGCTTACATGGGATGTGAGTTACCATAATCCACTGTCATTAAATTCTGCCGGGATCGGGCAATTCAGCGTTTGGCCAAATCCTTCTAACAAAATATGGACCATCAGTTTGTCAGAAGATATACCGACGGATGTTATGATGCTGTATGATTCGCAGGGGCGTCGGGTAATGGCAGAGGTACAATTTTCTTTCAAAAAAATAGAAGTAAATGCACTGGATCTGTCGGATGGGATTTATACATTAGTGATACCTCTGAAAAGCGGAAGCAGAAACATCAGGCTGATTAAAACAGGTTTGCTTTAAGTGATTTTTCTGTTTAAGTTATCCTTTCATTGAACGACAAACATATTTGTTTGAACGACGAAAATCGCCCTGATACCAATACCCTTATTAAACTTTCTTATCTTTGCCTTGTCTAACAGCAACATGTCAATATTTTCGCCACGCTATTCTCTTTTGTTTTTAAGTGTTCTATTCCTGTTCATGATTCCGGATCTGCAAGCTCAGAATGTGCGCATACGGGTAATTGACCCTGATAAGAAACCGCTTGCCTATTCCACACTCGACCTGTTTTCGTTGCCGGATACACTGGCAGTGCGCGGCGCTGTTACAGATACCGCCGGCATATACACCTTCAGGGGACTTGATCACAAACTTACCTATTTGCTTTATATCGGCAATATGAAATATCAGACCATAGTCATGCAAATCAGGTCTGATTCTGCAAAGGATATTGTCAAGACCATTGAAATGACGGAGAAGATTGATGTGCTGAAAGGAGGGGGTGTGGTTTACCGCAAAGCTGCCATCACCCAAAAGAATGACACCGTAGAATACAATGCAGGCAATTACAAAGTGAATCAGGATGCCACGGCCGAGAATCTGATTACCAAAATGCCGGGCATCACCACAGAAGGGGGTACCATCAAAGCCCAGGGTGAAGAGGTTAAGAAAGTGACGGTAGACGGTCAGGACTTCTTTGGAGAAGATGCCGCTGCAGCGCTTAAGAACCTACCGGCAGAAGTGATAGATAAGGTACAGGTATTCGACCGGCAAAGCGACCAGTCGCAGTTTACCGGAATAGACGACGGCAATAGCCAGAAAACACTCAACATCGTTACCAAAGCGGGAAAGAACAACGGTCAGTTTGGCAAAGTATACGCGGGTTACGGCACAGACCAGAGATGGGCTGCCGGTGCCAATGTCAATATATTTAAAGGCGCACAACGTATTTCACTGATTGGTATGAGCAATAATATCAATCAGCAGAACTTCAGTTCTCAGGATATACTCGGACTTACAGGCAATACCCAGCAGGGTGGCATGATGCGCGGCGGTCCGGGCGGATACAGAGGAGGCAACAATAGTTTTACAGTTAATCAGCAGGGAGGTATCAATACCACACATGCTTTCGGACTGAATTATTCG
>CAZRKA010000184.1:0-2957 GCA_964600345.1 uncultured Chitinophaga sp.
GTTAAAATGGTTTTTATACTGATGGCCAGGTTGAGAAAATCGTTTTGCGCTACCGGGCCCCATGCTCCTGTTTTGTATACATCAGAAATAATTGTCATTCTGCCGCAATCCTTCTCTATTAGTGCAATTGCCGCTGACAATGTTCCCATGACATTGCCCTGATTCCCCCCCAGAAGTAAAATAACGTTTTGCGGTCTCAAAATGAAAACTTAAGTTTGAAATGAATTTTGGGAAGCGAATTTAAAATATTCTTATACATTATTATCGGCATCGTCTATTTATTTTCGAGGCTGTACCGCAAGGAACTTAAAAAACAGGAAGAGAAACGCGCCGGTAGAAAACCTGTTACTCACAGAAATGCCGAAGATATATTCAGAGAGCTGCAAAAAACACTGGGTTTACCGGAAACGGAATTAAGTCCTGCAGTACCGGAAATTCAGAACAAACCTGTTAAAGAAAAGCTTAAACAATACAAGGCGACTCAAACAAAAACGCTTTTCAACGCAGAAGTTCAGGCCAGAATTAAAAAGAGAAAACAGCTTGCTCCGGGCCTGCAAAGGAAAAATCTGATGCCTGAAAATTCAGGCGAGATTATACCGGCAATTGAAACAGAATACAGACCTGATATTGATTTCGACCTCAGAAAAGCAATTATCTATTCAGAAATTCTGAAAAGGCCTGTTTATTAAATCCAGAAATAAAAACGCTTTAGGAAACTTCAATATTGGTTTCGTCTTTGGGATCGAGTTTAACCTGATTGAACACCAAAAATTTCTGACCAAGAAAATTAATGACGGCACTTACCACTGTTGCAAAAAAGAATGCCATGAACTTATGTCCTTTCACTGAAAAAACCGGGCGCAATTCCTGTTCTTTGAGCATGACCAGATTGAGATTCACATCGAATTCGGGCAGTATATGCAAACTGTATTTATTAATCAGGATATTGAATACAAATGAAAACGCATAGACCAGACCAAATTTGAACAACATTCCCTTGTTGCTCTTTTCTGTGTGTTTCCATGTCCATAATTTATTGAGATAATAAGTATAAACCGTTCCGACCAGAAACCCGAGCCCTTTGGAAACATCCAGATTGACAGACAAAAGGTCGGACAAGAGATAATAAATTATAAAATCTACCAGCACAGCCGAAACGCCAATGATAAAAAACTTAGTGATCTGCTTAATGACTACTTTCACGGGTGGGCAAAGGTAAGAATTCCGTTTATAAATTTTGCATTTATCCCGAAAGGCAGACAGATATTCCTGAGATGATGGCCGGCATCGACATCAAACACAATAGGATAGCCGTATTCAGCGCAGTGCTGTGTCACAATTTCTTCAACAGAATAGCCGAATGGAACAGTGTGATCGTGCATAGAAATAAAACTTCCCATTAAAACAGCTTTCAAAGCCTTTAGCTTCCCTGCCCTCTTTAAAGCAAGCATCATTCTGTCTATATGGTAAAGGTACTCATCGAGGTCTTCAAGAAACAATATCTTACCGCTCCAGTTTACTTCCGAATCAGAACCCATAATACTGTAAAGGACTGAAAGATTGCCACCAATGATTTCGCCATCAAAATCCCGCGGGTTTACTGTTTTGTTTTTTCTCAGATCGAAGTCGGTAAATTTGCCTGAAAGAGCAGCGGCCAGACTGTCAATGGCTTTACATACATCTTCGTATTCGCCTCCTTCTTTGGCATTCATAAACACCGGCATAGTACTGTGTAAAGAAGCCATAGAACAACGGGCAGAGACATGATTAAGCAATACTGTCACATCGCTGAATCCCGCAATCCATTTTGGATTTGCCTTCAGCATATCAAAATTTATCTGATCAACCATGCGTGCTGTGCCGTAACCGCCTCTTGCGCACCAAATTGCTTTCACTTCCGGATCGGCCAGCAATTTGTTAAACTGCTCAGCCCTGTGAGCTTCGTCGCCGGCAAACTGATTTTCCACTTCATAGAGGCCCGGATCAAGGCGAATTTTAAACCCTTTGGCTTCAAGATATTGTGTTGCTGCCGCAATCTGTTCGAAACCAATACTTCTGGCTGTTGCAGCTATGGCAACACAGTCGCCGGGATTTAGAAAATGTGGGATAATAGTTTTCAATGTATGTGCGAAGATAGAGAGGAGAGAGGAAAGATGAAAGGTGAAAGATTAAAGCTTGCCCTGCAGCGTGCGACGAAGGAGCTCTGCTGCAGGGATGAAAGCTTGCCCTGTATCGTGCCGACGAAGGAGGCTCTGATACAGGGACTAAAGACTAAAGATAAAAAGACTAGAGAGGGACGATGACTAAAGACTAAAGAGGAAAGACTGCCCCGTGTCGTGCCGACGAAGGAGGCTCTGACACGGGTATGATTGCCCCCGACTTCAGTCGGGGGTTAACGTTAAAAACGAAATGGGCTTTAGCCCTGTAAACTAATGTTTGGATATTAGAAAGAAAAAAGTGGAAAGACTGCCCCGTGTCGTGCCGACGAAGGAGGCTCTGATACAGGGACTAAAGACTAAAGATAAAAAGACTAGAGAGGGACGATGACTAAAGACTAAATCCTGCCCCGTGTCGTGCCGACGAAGGAGGCTCTGATACAGGGACTAGAGATAGTTAGAAGTACTTCCCGATGAGCATAGGATTTGATCTGAAAACGCAATTGTCATTGCCAGAGTGATGTTAGTTGACGTTTTACCACCGACATATTCGGTGGTGAGCACGATAGGGGCCTGCCCCGTGTCGTGCCGACGAAGGAGGCTCTGACACGGGGAGGCTTCGTTTGATGCAGCAGAACCATGGTTTTGCAAACCATGGCTTTTTTGCAGCCCTCCGACTCACTCAAGCACAGGAGGCAGGTGCTTGGTCGGACGGAGAGATTACTTGCGTGATCTCTGGAGGAGGGGGCTTCGTTTGATGCAGCAGAACCATGGTTTTGCAAACCATGGCTTTTTTGCAGC
>CAZRKA010000184.1:3057-5807 GCA_964600345.1 uncultured Chitinophaga sp.
CCTCCGACTCACTCAAGCACAGGAGGCAGGTGCTTGGTGAGTCTCCGGGCTGCAAAAAAGAACCCCCGACCTGCGGTCGGGGGTTCTGCTGCATCAAACGGCGGAGAGTGAGAGATTCGAACTCTACTAAAACTCCTAATGATATCAAAGGTTTCAAGACTTATCATAAAAAAGGTAACCGAATCAGTCACCAATCTGCTACAACTTAACATACTTTTTGATATAGGATAATTCCAATTGATTAAGCAAAGATAATTGTTTCTTTAAATTCTCTTTCTGCATCTGTAATAGTTTAACATTTTTTATTATCTCTACCCATGATTCATGGTCTATATCCTTATTTCTTAAAGTATCATTCAGCACATTCTTAAAGTCTGTTATCTTTAAAAATGGTATTACCGAACCGCAAAGGTGATACCTGAATCTCTCTGTTTTCCATATTAAATAGACGTATGAAAATATCATTTCAGCTTCAATTTTACTTTCTGTTTCTACGACAAAGCAATTAGGGCATGGTAAATGCATTGGGCGACCTGCATATAAACCTTTTGAGAGCACATAGAAAGCGTTTTGCTGACTTTGTAGGCTCCCAGGTCTATATGTAGTAATTTTCACTTCAAATCGCTTTATAATTGACCTTCATCAGCATATGAATAATATCCGTCTCTTGTTACTATTATATGGTCTAATAAGTTCATTTCTAGAAAGCTGGCAGCTTGTTTAACTTTTTTTGTTATGGCATGGTCTGCATCTGACGGTAAAATACTTCCACTTGGATGATTATGACTTAGAATTATTCCAGAGGCATTCATACGCAATGCTAACTGAAAGATTTCTTTGATGTTAACTATTACACCGGTTGTACTGCCCACCGCAATCCTACTAATTCCAATACAATAATTTGATCGGTTTAACAGAATTACATAAAACATCTCTTTGTAATCTATCTTTCTGGGGTCGTAATAATCCATCAAGACTTTAAAAGAATCATTAGAATTCTGAACTTTAATTGAATTCTTTATTTGTGGACCGGTGTAGATAATCTCTACTTCATGAAGCATAGGCTTCCCTTGACGCTTCAATGAAACATCAGAATTACTTTTTGACATAAATTAATTTATTTTTTTATGGAACGAAATAAAAAAAACCACCATATAGAAGCTGGCGGGGGTGATGCTGGCGTTCCTTCATAGAAGGGGGTATTCAATAGGCGACCTCTTTGATTCTCTACATAGATGAAATTCTAAAAAATAAAAAAAAATAAAGGTAATGTCATATTTAAGGCAGTAAAAATAAAACTAGTATATTCCAAATTCGGTATTGAATAAGCCTAAAGGCTCACCAAACACAACTATTTGATCATATATGAAATAAAATTGTTTGTAAGGGATATTTAGTTTCTCGGCAACATAAATATATTGAAAGGATTCTTTTCATGCTCCTTGTTCGCTGTAATTCTAACGAACTCCGCAACCCCTTGAAGGCGTCTATTAGAAAGTACACCTTTATGCCTGCTTTCTTTCTCGCTCTATCGAGGGGGATTACGACGGACACCTTGTATTCCATAATTGAACAGACGGATGCTTTTAGAGTCGATTATTTTAAAATTTACAATGCTAAGATATTTATTAAAACTAAAGTGCAAGATAAATATCAATTTTTTTATGACTATTGTAAAGTTAATAGATTCGAATACTTGATAACTTCTATCCATGTTTGGAAAAGACAAAGTGCTTCTCGGAGGTGCTTTATCCAAATCAAAACGGGACGGTTTGCCCTAACAAGCCAATATACCCTCGTATATTTCTCTCAATCCATTGTAGCAACTCATCACTCCAAACATTAGGCTTGTCAAATGTACACTCACGAGAATATACTTTTAGTGTAAGCCCATGGTGATGTAAATTTCAAACTTAATTCACAACTACTTTTATAATCTTCTTCAAGTCATTTAATTCTACAACAAGAATATAAACACCACTTCCAAATTCACTAATATCAATTTGTTTAATACTTTCATTTCTGGACCCTGATGAAGAATAAACTGTTTTGCCTGTTATGTCGACCAAGTTAATTGTATAATCGTACTGATTATTATTAAATATTAAGATATTTAGTTTATCATCCGCAGGATTAGGGTATGCTTGAATATTAATATTTAATTCTTCTTCACTTTTTTCATTTACGGGATCTGTTGTAATATTTTCTGAAACTATCGAACCTTGAGGCACAGGGTCATATATAGTTGAACAAAATGTCGTTAACTCTGAATTTGCGTTATTTAATAAAGTATTACAAGGGCTTGGTAATTGAATAATAAAAGTTGCATTATTTGGAGATTGAAAACTAGGATCTGTTATTATTTCTTTACCAGCTTGAAATGTAACATTCATTCCAGAAGGAAAAATGACATTTGGGCCAATATTGATTTTACTCCAAGCTATGAAACTTTTGGTAGGAGAATTATCGTTAGAAAAATCAACATTGCTCAGTGTGATTACATCAGGAATACTTTCGAGCAGAGTGTTACTAAACGGAGTCGGGGCAACAGAAGAAACGTAATTTCGGCTCATATCACAGACAATATTATCACCATCCATACTTTTAATAATGTAAGATCTGCTCAAATCATCATCTTGTGCCTGAACAATATCTATATTGTACAGCTTGACCATAAGTATATCTTGTCCTAAACCATCTTTTCTCCTTAACTTTATTATAATTTTACAATACATTGATTTTTCATCATC
>CAZRKA010000185.1:0-5699 GCA_964600345.1 uncultured Chitinophaga sp.
TGTATACAAATTAGTGCCCACCATTGTAGCCCCATGAATGCCTTCGTTGTTGCCGTTAGGGTTGTAATAAATCTTGCTGTAAATAAGGCTTCCGGTAGAATCGATTTTCATGATCAGGTTTTCTCCGTTGGATGTACCACACATGTATATATTACCGGCGTTATCTTCAACCATTTCGTCGGGCCGGTCGGTGTACGAAACTGTCCCGTAGTGTTTCTGCCATATTACATTGCCATTGGTATCGCACTTCATCAGCATAAAATCTTCACCTCCATACGAATTGCTGACCATAGGCCCTCCGAAGTAGATGACATTATTGCTGAATTTTGAAACAATACAGGATTTCATGTACTCAATGCTGTTACCTGAAAACTGTTTATACCATTTGGTATTTCCGTTTTTATCCAGCTTAACCACCAGCATCATTTTATCTGAACCTGAAGAAGAAGGGAATGAATTTCCCATCAGGTATATATTTTCATTCACATCGATGGTCATACCCGAAAACTGATCTGAATAGGCATTTCCAAATGTTTTATACCAGACAATTTTTCCCGAATTATTGATTCTGGCGGCAAATGCATCCTCGCTGCCTGCACCTCTTGAGCGGGTATAACCGGAAACATAATAATTGCTGTCTTTACCAACAGCTATATCGTAACCCATATCGTCGCCACTTCCACCAAAAGTGATGTGAAATCGTAGAGAACTGTCGCAAACACTTGAAACATTCTGATTGACAACAATCACTGTCGAGTCGCTTACAGTTCCTGCGCAGGCACCTGAACTAATTGAAACAGGCTTATAAATACTGGTGCTGTCCGGTACCTTGAGTATAAAATATGGTGTATTGATAATATTCTTTACAGTATCATATTTATTTCCTCTGCGATACACAAGATCCCAGGGAGGGCTTCCTGAGAAATCAGCTTTAATAGTGCCGATGTCCCCTCTGTTAATCGTTTGCTGACCTGAAAATCTGACTGAAGGTCTTCCCGCTGTTATGAATGCTGTCTTCTCCACTGTATCCGATACAGATCCTCTGACTGCAATAAGCTGTACCTTATAAACTCCCGGGGTATTATACCTGACAACCGGGTTGAGTGCCGATGAAATAGCGGGCGAACCACCCTGAAAACTCCAGACTCTGGAACTGGACGCAGGAAAAGACTGATCGTAGAATCGCACAGTATCACCTGTACAGACAAAAGTTTTACTCGAACTAAAAGCCGCATTAAGCGGTTTGACACACATCAATGCCCTGTATGCATTAATTCTTCCGGCGCCGATTTTACCTGTGTATGATGAATTTTGTGCATTGATATTATCACAGGTTGATTTAAGACATGATTCAACCTGAGCTGCTGTCAATCCCGGGTTTCTACTGAGCATGAGTGCACATAAACCTGATACCAGCGGGCAAGCCATTGAAGTTCCGCTTTTATATCCATAGGTATTACCCGGCAATGTCGAGTAAATCGACGAACCGGGAGCCATCACATCTATCCATGAACCATAACATGAAAAACCGCTTTTTCTGTCTGCATTATCGCTTGAGCCAACGGCTATCACATAATTGTAGGCAGCAGGATAGTTGGCAAATGTATCATTGCTGTTACCCGCAGCAGCCACGCAAACGATGTTGCGGTTATATGCCACATTGAAAAGCGTCTGAAAAGTTCTCGAATATGGACCACCACCCCAGCTCATACTGATTACATTAGCCTTGTTTACGATGGCATACTCGACTGCATCATAAGAATTATAAAGACCCTGTCTGCCAACTCTTCCGATTTTTACCGGCATTATCCGTACATTGAAACCAATAGAAGCTATCCCATTGTTATTATCAGAAAGTGCTGCTGCAATTCCGCCGCAGTGTGTGCCATGACTAAGTCCGTTGCTGGCGCTTACATGGGGATCATTGTCGTTATCAGCCGCATCCCATCCAAAAAAATCGTCGATGTAACCGTTGTTGTCGTCGTCGGTACCGTTGCCTTTAATTTCACCTGAATTATGCCACAACACAGGTTGAATATCTGAATGTGAAGTATCCAGTCCATCATCGACCAATCCAAGAACAATACCTTTTCCGCCCTTTTCCAGGTCCCAGGCTCCGGCTGCATTAATCCGGTTTAAATGCCATTGTGTTGATGCATTAAGATCGTTAGGCGTATAAAACATCTGATGTACAGGAACTAATTCAATGTATTCAATTCCCGGTAGCTCAGAAATGCTTTTGAATTGTATTTGGCTTAACCCTTCCGGGAATGCAATTACATAAACCCTGTCAAGACCTTCTTCACTCAATACCTTGAATGCTTTTCTGTAAGTCTTACCCTCTCCATTCTTTTCAAGCGATTTAACTTTTTCAATTTCTCCTGCAACTATTTCTATTGCAGATTTATTGCTTATTTTAATAAAATACTCGACGGCATAGGTCGGTAAACTGCTTAAAAATACGAAAACACAAAGTGAAAAAAATCGGAGAATATTGAACTTCATGATTGAAAAAAGTAAGCGGTCATAGTTCTGAACATAAGGTAAATCAAAAGAGATAAGTATAGCTACGAAAATACACGGATAATTTTAAACTAAAAACGAATATTAAATTTAAAAAGAGAGGTATTCGCGTACCTCTCCTTAAGTTTTCATAGTTAACTTATCATTAAACTAAATACAGGTCTAATAGACTAACTCTTTCATTTTCAAAGTAAATATATTAAAACTGATAATGAATACATTATTTAATACTAGGGCATAAATCGGGTATAAACGGTCAAATTCAGGGAACGAAACTTAAATCCTGTTAAAGAAACTGATAAAGGCTGCCTTCTGTCTTTTGCTTAAAAGCACCTCGGAACCATCATTCATAATAATTTTCAACTGCAGACCTTTTAATATTTTGCCTATGCGGTTCAGATTAATCATGCAACTGTTGTTCGCCCTGAAAAAAATCTTGGGGTCGAGTATTTGTTCAAAATATCCCAGATTGTTGGAACTTATAATTATCGTTTCATCACTAAGGTGCAAGTCGGTGTATTTACCTTTTGCAATCAATTTCACAATTGAAGTAATATCGACCACTTTAAATTCATCTCCAATTGAAACAAGTATGCGGTCTTTGCTCAGATTTGAATTTTTGAATGTGATTAGTTTGTTGAATACAGTCTTTACCCTTGAAATTGTGAAAGGTTTCACAATAAAATCAAAGACATTGTATTCAAAACCGGTAGCAGCGAATTCGGCATGTCCTGATATCAGAATAACCGGATAATCTATTTCCTTTCTGCCGTATAAGTCGAAACCTTCTTCATCATTCAACTCAACATCCAGAAAAAGCGCATCCGGCTTCAAATCGGCATTAATGAAACCGTTAATCGTCTCGTATTTATTAACTCTGCAATCTTTGTCTAAACTCAGAATCAGGTTTTCAAGTTTATTGCTTGATGTAGGATCGTCGTCAATGATAGCAATATCAAAACTTTTCATAGGGCATTTTAATTTTGGTGTAAAATCCCGGCTTGTCATTTCTGAATGACCACATGATCTCTGACTTCACTTTTTTCTGAAATTTCATATTCTGCATTCTTTCCCGGACTATCTTTATGCCGTGCCCTCCTTTTTTTCCACCGGATGACTCCACGGAAAAATCGTCACTTATCAATACTTCAAGAAATTCGCTTTTAATTTTCAGGTGTAAATATACTGAATTACTTTTATCGCTGTATGTAGCTCTCCTGAAAGAATTTTCGAGTATTGGTTGCAGGAGAAAGGTTGGTAATTGTATATCGTCTGGCAAATCGCCGGTTTCGTTACTTAATTTAGAAATGAACCGCAAAGATGGTTTGACTGATTTATACAAGCAATAGTAAGAATGACAAAATTGCAGCTCTTCATTGACCGTCACTTTATCTTTCGAATTATAATTTAAAACCATTGAAGAAAAATCGCTAATCCGGCTATACTTTTCTGCGTTGGCTTCTTCATCCGTCACAGACATTGAATTGAAGAGATTATTGTACAAATGCGGAATAGATACTGAGAGTTTCTGCCTCAGTGAAATAGTATACGCCAGATCCTTTTGTCCGTATTTTTCTTCCTTCAGCTTTCGCCTGTACTTCAAAAAGAAACGAATGGCAAAAAAGCCGGACAGAATTAATACTAAAATTAAAATCCAGAAAAACACTAAATGGGTAATACCAATTTCAAGTATAATTTGATCGAATAAATAATTGCCATAAACATCTGTAATGCAGAGCCGGTAAACTCCGGGACTGAATTTGCTAAGTGGGAATAAATTATCGGGTGAATTACTTCTGGCAATTGCCTTACCATCTCTGTATAAAACAGCTAATGAAAACTTATCGCGCATTTCTTCAGGCATTGATTCCTTTAAACCGACCAGAAATGTAAATAACTGGCTGTTAGACACAAGCGTCTTTATGACTGATTGTCTGCTAAGCAGAATTTTGTAATTGCAACGCAAAACCCTTTGTCCGTCGATTAGAAAAAGCAAACCCGAATCTATATCTGATGAAACATATTTATTCTGAAGTCCGAGATCATTGTAGTATACCGGAAAGCTTTCCTCAGCCGATTTTACATTTATGATACTGAAAGCATTTTCTACAAATACAAAAATTAAATTATCGCTAAGTCTGACATCTTTTATATTTTTAAGCTTGCTTTTAAAAGTTATGTATTGATTGTTTTCAAAATTTCCATAAATTCTGATCCGCGAATTCCCTGCAATTTGTATAACACGTCCGGAGTTTCGCTGAGATACCCTGATTTGCTTCTCGTGTCTTTCCATCTTATATCCATTCGCCGGATTTATTGAATAATAACACGAATTTGAAAACAGGTAGATTTTACCGCCATCATTTGCGAAACTATAAAATTTGTCATTGCCTTTTACCGAACAGTATATCTTACCGTTATTGTGGTTAATAAATCCAAAGCCAACATAGCCAAGCTGTAAAAAACATGAATCATTGATATCATAGGAATAATAAAATTTGCAGTAAGGAGTTAAATTACCGGTATTTGAAATCCTGCCGGAATAGGTGAATAAAGCAGAATCTGACTTGAAAAATTTACCCGGCGATCTGTAAATGATATTACCGAAATCTATCTGCTTATAATTCCCCTCAAGAAACTCGAATAGTCGACCGCTTTGTGCTGCAAGATAAATCCTGTTTCTGAAAACCGCGATATCAGAAAGCGGCTCATTAAAACCGTCAAAATCAAGAAACGAAAAGACGGATGTTATTGTGTAAAATACACCCTCGATATTGTTAAATGCATAGATCCTGTCACCATCATTAACAAAACCGCTGATTCGTTTATCGAGTACTATTTCATTTTTACTATTATTCAAAAAACCATCCAGTATATAATATCCTCCTTTTATCGAATCAGAAACTGAATGGTTTTCAATTCTTAATTCAAGCGCCTTTCCGGAGAATGGATAACTGCACAAATATGTTTTTCCATCTCGATTTACATAACACAGCCCATTGTGCTTCATTATTCTTCCCTTATACCCTTCGGTTTTTTCGACATTAAACACTTTATTATTCCGTATAAGGTCGAGTCCTCCTGAACTCAATACCCAGATATTTCCGTACTTATCCGCATTGATGTCTAAAACCAGATTGTCACTCAACCCGTTATTGACATTGATTTTATTCCAG
>CAZRKA010000186.1:0-5671 GCA_964600345.1 uncultured Chitinophaga sp.
GAATACATAGGTTAAACCTATGACGCCTCTTTTGTTTTTAGGTAAATCTATACCTGCTATCCTTGCCATTGTTATTGATTATCCTTGTCTTTGTTTAAATTTTGGGTTCTTTTTGTTAATCACAAAAAGTTTTCCTTTTCTTTTTACCAGCTTGCAGTCTGCGCTGCGTTTCTTCACTGAAGTTCTTACTTTCATAATATTTTATTTGTATCTGTACGAAATTCTGCCTCTGCTAAGGTCGTATGGGCTCATCTCCACCTGTACTCTGTCGCCCGGTAAAACCCTTATATATTTCATCCTCATTTTCCCTGAAATGGTTGCTATGATCTCGTGACCATTGGCCAATTTAACGCGGAACATCGCATTAGACAAAGCTTCTACAATTGTTCCGTCCTGTTTAATTGAATCCTGTTTGGCCATTTTTCGGGGGGTGCAAATTTAATACTTTTATTTTAATTTATCAAATGGATTGTGTGGCCATGGTTCCGGTACGTCCTTTAATCCTGCCCGATTTCATCAGACCGTCGTAGTGACGCATAAGTAGATGGCTTTCAATTTGCTGTAATGTATCCAATACCACTCCGACCATGATCAGCAGGGATGTTCCGCCGTAAAACTGGGCGAAGTTCTGGCTGACTCCGAATACCATGGCTATTGAAGGCAATATTGCTATCAGGGCCAGGAACAGGGAACCGGGGAAAGTTATTCTCGACATTACTTCATCAATATATTCACTGGTTTTCCTGCCGGGTTTAATACCAGGAATAAAACCTCCGCTCTTTTTCATTTCTTCTGCCATCTGGTTGGGATTCACAGTGATGGCTGTATAAAAATAGGTAAATGCAATAATCAATATGGCAAATACTAGGTTGTAGGCAAACGAACCGTAATCGCTCATTGATCTCAGGAATGAACCCGGATTCTCGACGCTTTGTGCAATTGTCGGCGGGATAAACATGATAGCCTGAGCAAAGATGATTGGCATAACACCGGCTGCGTTTACTTTCAGTGGAATGTATTGACGGGCACCGCCAAGCATTCTGCTGCCTTCAACTCTTTTGGCATAATTGACACTTATTTTTCGAACACCCTGTATCAGCAGTATGGTAGAGACTATGACTGCCAGCCAGAAAACGATTTCAACGATAAACAATGGCAATCCGCCTTTGCTGATTCTCTGATCGAGTTCAAAACCAAGTGCCTCAGGCAAACGGTCGATGATACCGATCATGATTATCAGGGAGATACCATTTCCAAGACCTTTGTCCGTAATACGCTCACCCAACCACATAGTGAACATGGTACCGGCTACAAGCATACAAACGTTGATGATCATGAAAAAGCTTTCAGACATCATTTCGGGATTGGTTTTGAATAAAAGCGCACCCCAGTTGTCTGATTTACCGGTAATATTATAAAGATAAGCCACAGCCTGAACTGCAGTAATTGCTATTGTCAGGAAGCGCGTATACTGATTGATTTTTCTTCTGCCGTCTTCACCTTCTTTTTGCAGTCTCTGGAATGAAGGTACTGCAATTGTAAGCAACTGGACTACAATTGAAGCTGAGATATAGGGCATAATACCCAATGCGAAAATGGCACCTCTTCCGAATGCACCACCCGCGAAAATATTCACCAAACCTAGTATACCCTCTGTCTGGCTTTTGAGAGCGCCCATAAGAACGCTACCATCGATACCGGGCAGAATGATAAACGTGCCAATCCTGTATATAAGCAGAAAAAGGAGGGTATTCTTTATCTTAGTCCTCAGCTCTTCAATGCTCCAGATTTCTTTCAGTTTCTGAATAAATTTCTTCATTCTCAGTAAATGGTTATGAGGTTTACGGAACCACCTTTGTCTTCGATTGCTTTTTTGGCAGTTTCAGAAAAACCGTGGGCGTGAACCTCGAGTTTTGCTTTAAGTTCGCCGCGACCCAGTATTTTGAAATATTCTCTCTTACCTACCAGGTGATTGCTTACCATGGTATCGAGGTTGATAACAGTCAAACCTTTGGCGTCGGCTAATTTCTGAAGCACATCAAGATTGATGCTTGCGAGTTCAACCCGGTTGATATTTTTGAATCCTCCTTTAGGAATACGTCTCTGAAGCGGCATCTGACCTCCCTCAAAACCTTTTTTACGCGAGTAACCGCTACGGCTTTGAGCACCTTTGTGACCTTTTGTGGACGTACCACCTCTTCCGGAACCTTGTCCCCTACCTATTCTCTTTCCGTTTTTTGTTGAACCTGATGCAGGTTTTAAAGTACTTAGTTCCATCTTAAATATTTTCTACTTTTACTAGGTGTTTCACTTTTCTGATAATGCCTTCTATCTGAGGGGTAAGGTTCAGTTCATTGAAACTGTTGATCCTGTCGAGACCAAGGGCTTCCATGTTTTTTTCAACCCTTTCAGACTGACCTATTGTGCTGCGAACTTTTGTGATTCTGACTTTAGACATACGATTATCCGTTAAAAACTTGTTTCATGTTGAGGTTTCTCTGTTTGGCTATGCTGTATGGATCTCTCAGTTTAGAAAGTGCATCCAGTGTAGCTTTTACAACGTTGTGAGGATTTGATGATCCTTTTGATTTTGCAAGTACGTCGTGAACTCCTGCGCTTTCAAGCACAGCACGCATAGCACCACCTGCTATAACACCGGTACCGTGTGATGCCGGCTTAATAAATACGTTTCCGCCGCCGAACTTACCAATCTGTTCGTGTGGCACTGTTCCGTTGAGGATAGGCACTTTAATAAGGTTTTTCTTTGCATCTTCGATTGCTTTCTGGATTGCATCGGTTACCTCACCTGCCTTACCAAGTCCGTTACCCACGATACCATTTCCGTCACCTACAACCACAATGGCTGTGAATGTGAAGGTACGGCCACCTTTGGTTACTTTGGCCACGCGGTTTACTGCAACTACTTTTTCTTTAAGTTCCAGTTCTGATTGTCTGACGCGTTTTATATTGCTGTTTGACATGATTCTCTTAATAAATTAAAATTGTAAGCCTCCTTCTCTGGCACCTTCTGCAAGACTTTTGATTCTGCCGTGGTAGAGGAATCCGTTTCTGTCGAATACGACTTTCTCTATACCCAGACCTTTTGCCTTTTCAGCAATTCGTTTCCCAACGATTGCCGCTTTTGCCGTATTGGTCTCTTTCATGCCGAGGATATCTTTCTCGCGGCTTGAAGCAGCACAAACGGTTTTGTTGTTTACATCAACAATCTGTGCATAGATCTCTGAATTGCTGCGGAACACCACCAGGCGCGGACGCTCTGCTGAAGCAGATACTTTACCTGATACTCTGCGTTTAATCTTCAGTCTTCTTTCTGTTTTTACTTGGCTCATTTTCCTGTTAATTATTTTTTAGACGCTGATTTACCTGCTTTTCTTCTCAGTTGTTCACCGGCAAAGCGTATACCTTTTCCTTTGTATGGTTCAGGTTTGCGGAATCCTCTGATTTTAGCCGCTACCTGTCCGAGAAGCTGCTTGTCTGCGCTTTCCATGATGATGGTAGGGTTTTGTCCTTTTTCCGTAACCGTCGTTAATTTTATTTCCTTAGGCACCTGCAGCATGATTCTGTGTGAGTATCCTATAGAAAGATCGAGAATCTGACCGGCATTGGTAGCTTTGTAACCCACACCAACCAGTTCCTGTTTGGTACTGTGACCAACTGTAACTCCTTTGATATTGTTGTTCAGCAGCGAGCGGTATAAACCGTGCAGGGCTCTGTTTTGTTTTTCTTCGTTAGGACGGGCAACGGTCAAAATACCGTCTTCAACCTTAACGCCAAATCCTTCTTTAATAGGCTGATGTAATTCGCCTTTAGGACCTTTAACTGTCACTACATTATCCGCAGATACTTTAACTTCAACACCTGCCGGGATACTGATTGGAGCTTTACCTATTCTTGACATGTTCTTATACTTTAAATGTTTACGATACGTAACACAGCACCTCGCCGCCTACGTTCATGTTTCTTGCTTCTTTATCGGAGATAACACCTCTTGAGGTAGACAGAATGGCTATACCAAGTCCGTTGATTACTCTTGGAAGGTTATCGGCCGGAGCGTATTTTCTCAGACCCGGTTTGCTCACCCTTTTCAGATCTCTGATGGCGGGTTGTCTTGTCACCGGATCGTATTTCAGGGCTAGTTTAATAACACCTTGTTTGTTTTCGGTTTCCTCGAACTTGTAGTTCAGGATATACCCTTTTTCAAACAGAACCTTGGTCATGGCTTTCTTGATGTTGGAAGCCGGGATCTCAACGATTCTGTGTTTCGCTTGCAAAGCGTTTCTTAAACGGGTTAAGTAATCTGCTATTGGATCAGTCATTGTATTCTATTTTTATATTACCAACTTGATTTTGTCACTCCCGGGATTTTACCTGCTGATGCCAGTTCGCGGAACTGATTTCTGCACAAACCAAACACATTCATGTAACCCCTTGGTTTTCCTGTTAATTTACATCTGTTACGAAGACGAACCTTTGAGGAACTTCTTGGAAGTTTCTGAAGACCGATGAAATCGCCGGCTTCTTTTAACTGTTTGCGCTTCTCAGCGAATTTTGCAACCAGTCTCTCTTTTTTCAGCTCTCTTGCTTTTATTGCTTCTCTTGCCATTTTCTTATTGTATTATTTTTTAAATGGTAATCCAAATGATCTCAGCATTTCCAGACATTCTTCGTCGGTTTTGGCCGAAGTTACAAATGTGATGTCCATACCGGAAATTCTGTTTGTTTTATCGATATCGATTTCAGGAAAAATGATCTGTTCGGTGATACCCATGGTGTAGTTACCTCTGCCGTCGAATCCTTTAACATCAAGTCCCTGAAAGTCTCTTACACGTGGAAGAGCAATTGAAATCAGTCTCTCGAGGAATTCATACATGGTATCCTGACGCAGGGTCACTCTGGCTCCTATTGGCATTTTAGATCTCAGTTTAAAATTACTGATATCCTTTTTTGACATGGTAGCCTGGGCTTTCTGTCCTGATATTCTGCTCATCTCATCGATGGCAGCATCAATCAGTTTTTTGTCATTGACTGCTACGCCAACGCCCTGGTTAAGGCATATCTTTTGAAGTTTTGGTATTTCCATTACGTTTTCGTATGCAAACTTTGCCTGCATCTGTGGAATTACTACTTCTTTAAACCTTCTTTTTAAATTTGGTGTGTACGACATTGATTAACTATATATTAGCTGATAAAATCTCCGCTTTTAACAGAGTATCTTTGTAATTTTCCTTTTTCGTTAGCTTTTCTGCCTACTCTGGTAGGTTTATTTCCGTCCATCAGCATAAGGTTGGAAATGTGGATAGGCGCTTCTTTTTTAATGATGCCGCCGTTAGGGTTGTTGGCAGTTGGTTTAGTGTGACGTGATATGATATTCAGTCCTTCAACCAGTGCTCTGTAAGTTTTGGTGTAAACTTTCAGTACCTTACCTGTATTTCTGTCATCAACAATCTTGCCGGCGATCTGCATTACAGTGTCACCTTTCTTGATGTGAATCTTAGCTGTCTGATGTGAATTCTTATTTGTATTCATCTGCTTCTTTTCTTAATTATAATACTTCCGGAGCCAGTGATATGATCTTCATGAATTGTTTCTCACGCAATTCTCTTGCTACCGGGCCGAATATACGGGTGCCTCTTGGTTCATCAGCTGCATT
>CAZRKA010000187.1:0-5624 GCA_964600345.1 uncultured Chitinophaga sp.
CGAACTACCCCGATTGTGGTTAGCATAGTTTCAGCACTAGGGTTAACAATTCCTAAAACATCTTCCAGGGCAATTACCTCTCCCGCAGGAACCGCAGATGTCATGGAAACAATGGCCCCGGTAAATCTTGGATTGGATCAAATAAAACAAGTGGTCGAAAAAGAAAATGGATGTATTGTATGGGGCGGAGCTGTCAAGTTAAGCCCCGCGGATGATATCCTCATTTCCATAGAAAGATCATTGGATATAGACAGTGAGGGACAGATGATTGCCTCTGTTCTGTCCAAAAAAGCCGCAGCAGGAGCAACTCATGTGCTTATTGATATTCCTGTTGGTGCCACAGCCAAAGTCAGATCGACAAGTGAAGCGAAACAACTTCAATTTCATTTTGAAGCAGTTGGTAGAGCAATTGGGCTACAGGTAAGAGTCATTCTAACGAATGGTTCTCAACCAATTGGCTCAGGCATTGGGCCATCATTGGAAGCAATGGACGTGTTATCTGTTCTAAGGAATGAAGATGGGGCACTAGGGGATCTAAGGGAAAAGTCCATTTTACTGGCAGCTCAGCTTCTGGAATTGTCTGGGAAGTATTCAATGGAGTCTGGAATGCAAATGGCAAAAGAAGTTCTTGATACTGGTAGGGCGTGGACTAAATTCAAAGCTATCTGTGAAAGGCAAGGTGGATTCAGGGAGCCTCAATATGCGATTTACAAACAGGAGGTATTATCGGAAAGAGAAGGAACAGTTAAGGTAATTGATAACCGCAAACTTGCGCTAATTGCAAAATTGGCCGGTGCTCCAAGATCACCATCGGCGGGAATCCTATTCTTTTCCCCGCTTGGTAAAAAAGTTAGTAAAGGCGAAGTGCTATTTACTGTTTACGCTGAAGCCAAAGGGGAATTGGAATACGCCATAGATTTTATGAAAAGTAATAATAATATCATAAACATTGAATAAAATGAAGCCGATTGTATTTGCATTACCGGGAAATGAGATGCTGGCTAAGAGCATTGCCAATTCTATACAAGCTGATATAGGCGAAGCGGTTATCCGGCAATTTCCCGATGGAGAAACATACATTCGTGTGCTTAGTGATGTAAAGGACAGGAAAACTATTGTGGTATGTACACTAGCACATCCTGACGAAAAACTGCTGCCTCTGTATTTTCTTTTAAAGACACTCAAATCCTTGGGGGCCGCCTGTACCTGCCTTGCGGCCCCATATTTATCTTATATGCGCCAGGATAAAGTTTTTAATGAGGGCGAAGGGGTAACTTCCGAATATTTTGCCTCGCTTATTTCAGGATTTGCTGATACACTGATTACCATTGACCCTCACCTACACCGCAGACATTCCATGTCTGAAATTTATTCAATCCCTTGTAAAGTGATTCATGCCTCATCTCTCATATCAGCCTATATAAGCGAAAATATCACCAATCCATTATTTATTGGACCTGATGCAGAGAGTGAACAGTGGGTTACGGAAGTCGCAAAAAATGCCAGTGCTCCTTTTATCGTACTTGAAAAAACAAGATTAGGTGACCGTGATGTTAAAGTTACCGTTCCACAGATTGAAAAATTTAAGAATCATACCCCTGTTTTAGTAGATGACATTATTTCAACTGCCCGAACCATGATTGAAACGGTAGGACATCTTAAAAATGCAGGAATGAAAGCGCCAGTATGTATTGGTGTTCATGCAGTGTTTGCCGGAAATGCTTTTGAAGAACTAAAAAAATCAGGAGTTGATAAAATTATCACCTGTAATACGATTCCGCATTTTTCCAATGGTATTGACATTTCGGCTTTAATTTCTCAAAATATTGAATAGTTCATTAAATATTTAAAATGGAATCAGAAAAGAATACCCATCATCACCCCGAAATGCATCACGCAAATCCAGGGCATGAAACTAACTCATCGGATGTACATTCAGGCCATGATAAACATGCCGGACATTCAGTAGAGGGTTTCTGGAACAGGTTTATCATCAGCACACTTATAACCATTCCCGTACTGCTCATGTCTCACATAATACAGCAATGGCTGGGTTTCAAGTTTTCCTTTCCTGGCGACAGCTTTATACTTGGCATTCTTTCAACTTTTATTTACATCTATGGTGGCTGGCCTTTCCTTAAAGGATTATGGGATGAAGTACGAACTAACAGCATAGGCATGATGACCCTTATTGGAATTGCAATAACCGCTGCTTGGGCTTACAGCGTTGCGATTACTTTTGGAATTGCGGGGATGGATTTTTATTGGGAGATGGCTACTCTGATTGACATTATGCTTCTTGGTCACTGGCTGGAAATGAAATCAGTCAAAGGAGCTTCCCAGGCACTTGAATTGCTGGTAAAAATGATGCCGTCAATTGCACACCTTATTAAAAATGGTGAAACGGTTGACATTCCTGTGGAGCAATTGAAAAAGGATGATGTAGTGATGGTAAAGCCCGGTGAAAAAATTCCAGTGGATTGCATAGTGTTGGAGGGTGAAAGTTATTTGGATGAAAGTATGCTCACGGGTGAAAGTAAACCTGCTAAAAAATTCATTGGAGTTAAGGTTATCGGAGGTTCGATAAACGGCAATGGTTCCTTGAAACTAATGGTGATGAACACAGGTAAAGACAGTTACCTGAACAAAGTAATCAAGCTGGTGGAAGAGGCACAAAAGATCAAGTCCAAAACGCAGCACCTGGCTGACCGGGCTGCCAAGGTACTCACCTTTATTGCTCTTGGAGGAGGTATCATAACTTTAGTGGTTTGGCTATCCTTAGGCTTTGATTTTGTTTTTGCTTTGGAAAGAATGGTCACAGTTATGGTCATTTCCTGCCCTCATGCTCTTGGACTTGCTGTTCCATTAGTTGTAGCGATCTCTACAACTGTTTCAGCAAGAAAAGGTTTACTCATCAGAAACCGCACTGCTTTTGAAAATTCCCGCCTTATTACAACCATCATATTTGATAAGACAGGAACTTTAACCAAAGGTTCTCACCAACTTGGCCGTATTGAAATATTAGATAATCAATTTGATAAAAGAGAATTGCTTCGCCTTGCTTCCGGCATTGAACAACATTCCGAGCATTATATATCCCAGGGGCTTATAAATAAAGTAAAAGAAGAAGGAATTAATATTCCTGAATCTACCCAATTCAATTATTTACCTGGCAAAGGGCTGGAAGGAATAGTTGAAGGAAAAGAGATTAAGGTGGTTGGGCCTAACTATCTCAAAGAATATAGTATTACCATTCCTGTTCAGGAAAAAGAAAAGGCAGTGGAAACCATAGTGTATATGTTAATCAATGGCAAACCAGTTGGCTTGTTTGCATTTTCAGATCAGATACGTGAGGAATCTTACGAAGCAATTAGGATTTTGAAAGAAAAAGGAATAAAAAATCTTTTGGTCACCGGAGATAATGAGCAGGTAGCACAGAAGGTAAGCAAGGAGTTGAATATGGATGGTTACTTTGCCAATGTTTTACCGCATGAAAAACTGGAAAAAATCAAGGAACTACAACAAAAAGGAGAATTCGTAGCTATGACAGGTGATGGTGTTAATGACGCGCCTGCACTTGCACAGGCAGATGTTGGAATAGCCGTTGGTTCAGGAACGGATGTTGCAGCGGAAACTGCCGATATCATACTTGTTAATTCCAATCCAAAGGATATAGCCAATCTCATTCTATTTGGAAGGGCAACTTATAAGAAAATGATGCAAAATTTATTTTGGGCAACCGGATACAATGTAATCGCAATGCCTTTAGCCGCGGGAGTTTTGTACAATTACGGTTTTGTATTAAGCCCGGCAGTCGGGGCCGTGTTAATGAGTTTAAGTACTATTGTTGTAGCAATAAACGCTCAACTATTAAAAAGAAAAATAACTTAAATGATAAATAATTTCATAACCTGGGCGCTCAAAAACCGTATCATCGTATTGTTAATTGCAGGAGGTGTTATTGCCTATGGCATCTATTCGGTAAAGAATGCCCCCGTTGATGCTATTCCAGATTTATCAGAAAACCAGGTCATCATCTTTACAGAGTGGATGGGGCGTAATCCGCAAATTATCGAAGACCAAATCACTTATCCACTTGTAAGTAATTTACAAGGCATTCCGAAAATAAAAAATATTCGTGCCAACAGTATGTTCGGGATGAGCTTTGTGTTCGTTATTTTTAACGATGACGTAGATATTTATTGGGCGAGGACAAGAGTGCTTGAACGATTGAATTATGCACAACGCCTGCTTCCGCAAGGCATTACCCCCACGCTTGGTCCTGATGGAACCGGTCTTGGGCATATCTACTGGTACACACTGGATGCTCCGGGATATGATTTAGGAGAGCTTCGTGCATTGCAGGACTGGTATGTTCGCTTCGCATTGCAAACGGTAGAAGGTGTGAGCGAAGTAGCTTCTTTTGGCGGATTTCAACGCCAGTATCAGGTAGTAGTTGATCCTTACAAACTTCGCTATTACGATATTCCCTTAATGGAAGTCGCTGAAAAAATTAAATCCAACAATAACGATGTGGGCGGGAGGAAATTTGAACAGTCAGACATTGGTTATATCATAAAGGGAATGGGATACATCAAAAATATAAGGGAGATTGAAAACATTCCGCTCAAAACAATTAATTCTGTTCCGGTAAGAGTAAAAGATGTTGCAGCAGTTCAGATGGGCGGAGAATTAAGGCTTGGAATTATTGATGAAAATGGCGGTGGAGAAAAAGTGGGTGGAATCGTTGTAATGCGGTATGGGGAAAATGCAAAAGATGTAATTGAACGGATTAAAGAAAAACTACCTGATATTGAAAAAGGGTTGCCGTCCGGAATTAAGTTCAAAGTAGCGTATGATCGTTCAAACCTGATTGATGATACCATTGCTACCCTCAAAGATGCTGTTGTGGAAGAAATTATAGTAGTGGCTATTGTTCTATTGATTTTTCTATTTCACGTTAGAAGTGCACTAATTGTTATTATTACTATTCCTATGGCTGTTCTCATTTCATTTATTATGATGAGTTGGTTCGGGATTACTTCCAATATTATGTCATTAGCTGGAGTAGCCCTTGCAGTGGGAGATTTAGTAGATGCAGGAATTGTAATGGTGGAAAATGCGATGAAGTCAATAAGCGGTGAGGATGAATAATTTTTTATGAAAAAACTTAAATAATATGTTATCAAACGAAGAAAGAGAAAAGAAAATTGAAGCCTCCTCAAAGCTCATAGGAAAGGCGGTATTTAATTCCATATTGGTTACACTGGTTTCTTTTAGTCCTATACTTTTCCTAACCGGACAGGAGCATAAATTGTTTTCACCTTTGGTATGGACGAAGACCTTTGCCATGATTGGTTCTGCATTCGTAGCCATATTCCTTGTTCCTGTACTTATGACACTATTTCTGAAAGGAAATGTACGACCAGAAAGTAAACATCCGGTGTCAAGATTTTTCCTGTGGATGTATAACCCGGTAATTCGCTGGTGCTTGAAGTGGAAAAAAACAACTCTCGCATTAAGCCTTGCTTTGGTATTGGGAAGTGTACCTCTTGTGCTGAATCTCGGTACGGAGTTTATGCCTCCATTGGATGAAGGTTCCCTGCTTTTTATGCCGGTTACTT
>CAZRKA010000188.1:0-5589 GCA_964600345.1 uncultured Chitinophaga sp.
AATGTTCCGCTGTTAATCGTTGAAGTTGAAGTGGTTTTTATCTGGTGAAATTTGTAACATTGGGTATCATTGTTTATAGTAAACGATGGCTGAGGTGAAGGTCTTACCGTTACACTTGTAAAAGCAGAATCGGTACACAACTTATCGGATACGACATTTAATTTTATCGAATAAATACCATCGGCGTTATAGCTGTGCACAACAGAATCCATGTTGTTTGCATTGCTTAAATCACCGAAATCCCAATCGTGAGTGAGTGTTCCGCTTGCAATTGTCGAAGTGGCATAAAAGCGGAAACTGTTGTAATTAAAACATTTTTCCAGATCAACATTGTTGATGGCTGCGCTGGGCATAGGATTCACCAGAACTTCCTGAGTAGTGGTATCAGAACATCCGTCAACTCCGTCATCACTGATGGTAATGAGTTTAACCGTTCTGACAGATGCAGTTAAATAGGCATGTTGCACGGAGTCCTGCATATCTTTGGTTATTCCGTCGCCTATATCCCAGAAATTTAACAAGGGCAATCCGTTGGTAATGGTGGACTGCGACTGGTAAATGAAAAAATTGCCGTTGAAACACTGATCGGTGTCATTGGTGCCAATAATGGCAACCGGATGGGTATTGACAAGACAAGCCAGATCGCTGGTATCGCGGCAACCGTTTGAATGCAGATTGATTTGTCTGACCTGATAAATGCCAGGATTGGCGTAAATGTGACTTATGGAGTCTACGTTATTGACAACAGGACTGCCATCGCCAAAATCAATGCTTTTAAAAGTAATGCTTCCCGAATTGGTTACTGTCTTGGACTGAATGATATAAAAATTGCCTTTATAACACTGGATTGTATCGTTAAATTCGGTTTTGATGTCGGGAGTTTCACGGATATTGACCTGCACCGAAACGGAGTCGCGGCAACCTAAATTGCTTATGACAGTTAATTTCGGGTAGTAGTATGCGTAAAACGGATTGAATGAATGAGATATTGTATTGATGTAGGCTGTATCTATGCCGCTGGCATCATCCCATTTCCAAATCAGTGAATCAATTGTTCCTGAGCTGATAGTAGAAGTAGAGGTAAAATCGTAACGGTTGAATTTGTAACACTGGTTATCGTTAGGGAATGTGTAAGATGCGTTAGGACGGGGATAAACAGTAAGATTTGAGTCGGCCGTAAAACAGGTGAATACAGGGTTGCTCGACCTTACCCGGATTTTGTAGCCATTTCCCGGGGTGATAAACTTTGAAAGGTCGGCAGTAAGGCTATCCGGAATTGTGTCGTTTATTGTTCCCAGTACAGTTGGCGATCCGAAACTTCCGGCAGCATCGCTTAGTTCAATTGTGAATATATTGCCGCTGCCGAAATAAACCCCCGATTTGCTGAAAGTGACATTAATTGGCGAACCCGGACAGATAAATTTAGGTGTGAAATTAACCTGTAACAAACCCTGAAAAGTTTCTGCGTTTACATTACTTCCCATTTCTACCGGGGCATATGCACGCATTCTGAACCAGTCGAACGACATTGAAGATGAAGAGCTGAAACACAAGAGCCCGAATGCTGCGTGGATATTGGCAGATAAGGCGGCAGTAGCACCAAGTGTCTGAGTTCCACCCGGGAAACTCGCCGAAGCATTATTTGTTGCGGCCCAATTGATACCCCAAACGCCGTCAGCTCTTGTAACTCCCGACGTATTGGCCCCGGATGCATAACTTGCACAGGCCGGTCCTGTAGCACCGGCAAGATGAAACTGATCTGCATATATGCCTGTTCCGGTAAAAAGTGTAACACCGGTGAAAGTACCGGTATTCAGCATGGCGATGCTTGGGAAATTGCCGGTATTTGCAGTGACTTTGGTTTCAAGTCTAAGGGGGGAAGCAAAGGTATTGACAGACCTGATGGTATTATCACTGCCTGTAGCATTTGCAGTCAGAGTCAGCAATCCGCCGGCTACCGTTGCATTGCAATTAGCCGGAGTTTGCTGGTAAATATTCCATTTTGTATTGTTAAGGGCGGAACCCGAAAAATCGTCGAATAGCACAAAGGTACTGTCACCGTTTTGTGCCGGTGCTGCACAATCGTTGCCGTAATACATGTAAATGGTTGTATTGCCGGATGCCGCAATGCTGTTAACTTTTACCCAGATAACAGTAGTGGTGGTATTGAGATTGCTGTCTATCCAGTAGTGCAGATTGTTACAGGCCGCATCAGAAAACCTGATGTCATTGCCGTTGATATTCATTTTGCCTGCGGCAATCAAAGCCTGAGTATTTACTATAAGCTTTACCTGATAGTTGGAATAAACGGAAGCGTTTGAATTGCTGACCGTAATTGAACGATTGTATTTCCAGCCGGGCAGACAAGCGGATATTGCCGAATGACTAATAAAGAAAAAGAAAAAAGTGTAAATTAGTAATCTTCTGATCATAGTGGGTAAGTCCGTGATTTGTTAAGTCTACGAAAATAGTGAAAAAATATGAATTCAGAAAACCCTTTTCCTTACCAGAGTAAGGCATTTTTGAAGTTACCGGAACTCATAAGCAGTAAGACACTGCCGGCATCTGAAACGTTGCTTTTAAAATCCGAAATTTTTGAGATAAGGAGCTCCTGATCGCTGACAGGAAGCGTATTATTTCCAAAGTTCAATTTAATATCTTCACTGTCAATTATTTGCATTTTTTTCATTTCAAAAACATGAGGATCATAAAAAACTATGGATTCATCAGCCATATCCATACAATGTTGATAATTGGGTAAAAAATCTTTGTTTAAACTGCTGAAAGTATGCAATTCGAAGACGGCCATTATCCGGCGTGCCGGAAACTGACTTCTTACAGCATCTACCGTAGCTTTCAACTTACTTGGCGAATGCGCAAAATCTCTGAAAATTACCAGTTTGTCTGTCTCAAATACTTTTTCAAGTCTTTTGGCAGTCCCTTTAAAACTGCTCAAAGCAGAATAAAAGTCATCTTCATTGATTCCCAGTTCTTTACATACCAGACAAGCACCTTCTGCGTTCTGGAGATTATGCTCTCCGAAAATTTCAAGTGTATGTCTTTCTCCTTTGCTCACAACCACCTTATTGTTCCTGATGTGAAATTGAGGGGTATTGTAGGGTAAACACCTTATTCCGGCATGTTCAGTCAATTGAACAAGATTCGGGTCACCCGAGAAGTAAATAAGGCAGCCGTCCTTTTCAATACTTTCAATAAATATCCTGAACTGATCGACGTAGTTTTCGAAGGTCGGAAATACATTTATATGATCCCAGGCAATACCGGTAATCATGGCTATTTGTGGTTTGTATTTATGAAATTTGGGAACAGGATCAAGCGTACTCGTTAAATATTCATCTCCTTCGATAACCATTAGCGGTGCATCCGAAAACTTAACCATAGTGTCGAATCCCTCTAACTGCGAGCCAACCAGATAATCGAAGTCGAAATTCAAAGTTTTCAGCACATGCATAATCATAGCAGTAGTGGTGGTTTTACCATGGCTGCCACCGATAACCACTCTGGTTTTTCCTGCCGAATGTGCAAAGACATATTCGGGGAAACTGTATATTCTGATACCTAGTTCCCGGGCTTTAAGCAGTTCGGGATTATCGGCACGGGCATGCATGCCAAGAATAATAAAATCCAGTGCCGGTACTATCTTTTCGGGAAACCAGCCAAATTCAGACGGGCAAATACCCTCAGATTTAAGACGCGAGAGTGCAGGCTCAAAGATTTCGTCGTCGCTGCCACTTACCTCATGGCCCATGCGGTGGAGGGCAAGGGCAATATTGTGCATTACCGCACCTCCGCAAGCTAGAATATGGATTTTCATGTTACCTTGCAAAGAGAATAAATACCGGCAATAGAAAAAAAAATACTTATCAGTAAGCTGTTAATTTCGTCTGTTCAGCCAGCGCCTGCTCACGAAACTTTTATCATGTAAAACAAATAGCCCACAAGTTCCTTCATCAGCAGTTCGGTGTTGGACAAGGCTGCAGCGGTTGGTACCAGAAGGTTAGATAAGGTTGTATCCCTTTTTTTGTCTGAAAGAAAATGAGTCGCAAAAAGGTCTGCATCCATGTGGTTGTTCAAGCAAAGCTGAACTCTGGGCAAATGCCATGCACTGCTGAACAACAATACTTTTTTGCCGATACCAAGACTGTCGAGTATTGCCTTGCTGTAAACAATGTTCTCGAAAGTATTCCTGCTTTTGTTTTCGACTATTATGCAGGAGTCGGGAATGCCGGTTTCGAGAAGATATTCTCTTACGGCATCTGCTTCTTTCAAAACGGGATTGATTATCTGAGAATTTCCCCCGCTTATCATCAGCCTCTTTATTTTACCCTGTTTGTAAGCCTTTAAGGCCTGCATCAGTCTGTCGTTTGCTTCGTAAAAAACAGTCCTGCCCAGTGCGGTGTCTTTTTTAGAGAATCCACCTAAAACAAGTCCAACCTCATAAGTAGAATCAAGCTCAGAACTGCCTCTGTCTTCGTAAAGTAATAATACCTCATTAACAAGGAAATTATTGGAAAACAGATACAGCATCAGAATGCCGAAGATCAGTCGCCTCTTTTTCTTTACCTCATCTCCGGTAAACAGAGCGCCAAGAAGCAGAATCAATACCCATATCAAAGGTTTGATAAGGAATAACAATATTTTTGACAGAAAAAAAAACATCTTTTGTCTGCAAATATGACAAAATTACTGCACTTTTCAGCAGGTATGGTATTTGTCATACTGCAAACAGAATATTAATAATTCGTTTATGAGTAAATCAGGTTCAATTTCAGTCAATACCGAAAACATTTTCCCTATCATCAAGAAATTCCTTTACAGTGATCATGAAATCTTTCTGCGAGAACTTGTGTCAAATGCCACCGACGCCTGTCAGAAGCTGAAAACGCTTGCAGGTGTTGGCGAGTATACAGGCTCTACAGACGACCTCAGGATTACAGTTACATTGAATGAGGCCGAGAAAACCCTTACTATCAGCGACAATGGCATAGGAATGAGTGAAGAGGAAATTGAAAAATACATCAATCAGCTCGCATTTTCCGGTGCCGAAGAATTTGTCCGTCAATATAAAGATAAAGCCGACGCCAATGTGATCGGTCATTTCGGACTTGGATTCTATTCTTCTTTTATGGTTGCTTCCAGGGTGGAGATTCAGACTTTGTCTTACAGAGAAAAATCAGTCGCGGCCAAATGGGAATGCGATGGAAGTACCAGCTATAAAATAAGCAAAGGCAAAAGAAAGAGCAGAGGTACAGATATCATTCTGCATCTCGCTGAAGACAGTCTGGAGTTTAACGAAAAATTCAGAATATCATCCTTACTTGAAAAATACTGTAAATTCCTGCCTGTTCCGGTTGAATTTGACGGTAAAACAGTTAATTCTGAAAAACCGCTTTGGCTTGGTAAACCTTCAGAACTTAAAGATGAGGATTATATCAGGTTTTATCAGACACTGTATCCATTTGCACAGGCACCCTTGTTCTGGATTCATATCAATGTTGATTATCCTTTCAACCTGACCGGAATATTGTATTTCCCTAAAGTGGACTCGGCCATAGAAGCAGATAAGCA
>CAZRKA010000189.1:0-5582 GCA_964600345.1 uncultured Chitinophaga sp.
ATCAGATATAGATTCTCTTATTGAAAATGCTGTAAGCGGATTCAAAGTATGGAAAAACATAAATCCGGAAAAGCGTTTTGATATACTCTATTCGACACTGCAAAATGTCAGTAAACGCTTTTTCGAAATGGCACATGCCACCATGCATACTACCGGACAGAGTTTCTTAATGAGCTTCCAGGCTTCCGGTCCACATGCCTGCGATCGCGCACTCGAAGTAATGGTTACCGCTTATGAACAACTGACATACTTCCCGGCTGAAACAGACTGGGTGAAAAACATGGGCAAATTCGACCTTAAACTTCATAAAAATTACAAGGCAATTCCGAAAGGTGCCGGTCTTGTTATAGGCTGTTCTACATTCCCAACCTGGAATACTGTCCCGGGATTGTATGCTGACCTGATCTGCGGTAACTCAGCCATTGTTAAACCCCATCCCAAAGCTGTTTATCCAATAGCTATCTTTATCGAAGAAATTCAAAAAGTGCTGATTGAAAACGGTTTTCCGGCAGGTATTGTTCAGCTTGCCGCCGATAGCAGCAGCGAACCCATAACCAAACAACTGGCCGAACATCCCGAAATAAAATTGATAGATTATACCGGCGGATCTGCTTTCGGTAACTATATCGAAAAACTTGGCAAAACATGTTTTACTGAAAAGGCTGGTATCAATTCGGTGATACTCGATTCATGTGAGAATCTTGATGCTGTAGCACAAAATATAGCTTTCTCTGTTTCACTTTATTCGGGCCAGATGTGCACTGCTCCTCAGAATATATATATATCAAAAGATGGGGTCACTACCAAAGATGGCGTCGTCACTGCGGATGATGTTAAAGCAAAGATTACTGCCGCTGTCAAAGCGCTGATGGAAAATCCCAAAGCTGCTGCTCCGACCCTTGGAGCTATTCAAAACGATTTTACTATCAGAAGGATTGAGGACAAAATCAAACAACATCAGGCTCAAACTACTCAAATTGATGTTAAAGTCGAAAATACCGAATTTTCAACTGCAAGAATGAAAGTGCCAAGTATTATCAGTGCTGCAGCAGACGACGAAAAGACTTATCTGGAGGAATGTTTCGGGCCGCTTATTTTCATTGTCAGCACAGATAGCTTTGAACAATCTCTTGCCATAGTTAAAAAGTCAGCCGCTACTCACGGCGCGATTACCTGTCTGGCATATACTACTTCAAATGAACGAATGAAACTGATTGAAGATGAAATGAACAGCGTGTTTACCCCTGTTTCATTCAACTTTACCGGTGCAGCCTTCGTCAACCAGCATGCTGCTTTCAGTGACCTGCATGTGAGTGGAGGTAATCCCTCCGGCAATGCTACCTTCACAAATGCGGAGTTTATAAGCAAGCGTTATATCTGGATAGGTAATAGATATATGTTGTAACAAATATTGTCGCTACATTTGCGACATGAAGAAAGTATTTTTATTGGCAACTGTTGCGGCAGTATTTGCATCATGCAACAACCAGCAAGCAAGTCAGACAAGCGAAACGGCAGCTGTAAGCACCGACACAACAGGCGTTAATTACGTCGTAGACACAACTTTATCAATCCTTAACTGGGAATCCAAGAAGATCGTCGGCGGTCACGTCGGTACCATTAAAGTAGCTGAAGGTAATCTCAACGTTAAAGACAATAACATCGTTTCAGGTGCATTTACCGTTGCTATGCCGTCAATTATCAATACAGATCTTACTGATGCAAAATATAACTCTGATCTTGTGAATCACCTTAAATCAGCTGATTTCTTTGACGTTGTTAAATACCCAACTGCAAAATTCGAACTTACCTCATCAGAAATACTGAGCAACGATGCTAATGGAAACACCCACACCATTAGTGGCAACCTGACCATCAAAGATTCAACCCACAACGTTAGTTTTCCGGCCAAAGTTACTGTTGGTGAAGACGGACTGAGTGCTGAAGGTGAAATGATTATCAACCGCCTGAAATGGGGAATCATCTACAATTCGGTTTCTGTATCACCTGCAGCTTTACTGAAAAAGATAGGCGACAATGCCATTAAAGATGAAGTCAGCATTAAAATCGCTATCAAAGGTAAAAAAGCTTAAGTTTATTCATATAATTTTATCATTTTAAAGTTTGTTTTTAAATACGAAAGGCCCCGCAATAGCGGGGTTTTTCTATTTATTTTATCATATGATTTGGGAGAGCGTTTAATGACAAGGCCAATAAACATTTCAATTCAATTTCCCTTGGTATTTAAGATTGTTCCGAAATATAATTATAGCCTGGATGCAATGCACTGAAGTTCTGAGGTGAATGACCTGTAATTTAAAGTATTTCTAAGTCTCATAAAGCATGCTTAGACGCTTCGTTCAGTTTGCAATTAAACTTCAATCAACCCGGTTTCATTAATCTAAAACAGGCTAATCTTTAACTTAAATTTCACATTATTTCGTTATAATTGCAGCTAATATTATGAACAAGAACGTATTGATCGTGTTTCTCCTGCTCGTAAGTGCTGTTATGGGCTACCTAACTTATGATTCCATTGATTCTGAAGTAGATTACCGTGCCAAAGTGAAGGAAATTGACGCTATGGTAATCGGCAAACTGGATACCCTGAGAAGAATGCAACTTGCTTATCGCGATATGAACGGACGCTATGCCAAAACATTTGATGAACTGTTCGGATTTATGAAAAACGGAAAATTTGTAAAACTTAAACAAATCGGAGATAACGATGGAGAGGTAAATAATGCCAGAATCGATTCTTTGTTTTTAAACCCAATGGAAGAAATTCTCGGTTCAAAAAATATTAATGTAGATAAATATAAACTGGTACCACCTGATGATACAGCAGTATTTCTGATTGATGCAGGAACCATTATGCAGAATAATGTGGAAGTTCCTGTTTTTGAAATATCGGATCCACACCCTTTCAATAAGAAAATTAAGCCTCTTAAAGTGGGGGATATGAACAATGCAATTACCAACGGAAACTGGAAGTAAGAAATATACTATTGCAGAAGGATTTTTTGAAACCGGTGTTTCAGAAAACTTATGCAAACTGTTTATTTCTGATCTCAGGGATTTTACGGTATACTCCCTTTATAACGATTTAAGCAATAAACTGTTGGCGTATAAATTAATACGTCGTAATGAGGAAATGGAGGAACCATGGTTGACGGCAGCGTTTCTTAAAACCATTAGAGTAGATTTTAACCCGGACACAGAAATTATTCCGGATAAGTTTTCTGAGGGTCAAATGAATGACGCAGATGGCGATTCAATTTCTTTATACCCACCTTCGGCAAACGGATACATGCATTACGCCAAGGGCTTGTTTAAATACAACGCAATTCTCGAAGATAATTTAAAAGTTTATTTATTCAGACAGGATTTGAACCTGGTGATATACATTTTTAAAGGCCGCAATTGCTGTTTTTCAAATACTTTTGTTTGTCAGAATGAAACGGAAATGCTCTATTTCATTCTAAGTTCACTTCAGCTAAGCGACAACACCCAGGATAATGCGGTAGTTTATCTGGATTATTACCTGGCATCCGACCCTGAGTTCACAAGATTTATCAGACAATATTTTCGTTCAGTTAAAAATATGAAACCCCTTATGGCTGATCCGGATCCGGAAATTCCATTTTTGTCTGAACTCCTTTTCCCAAATTATTTGCTCTCGCTATGCGTATAATACATGGTAAGTACAAGGGATTTCAGTTCCCTGCTTATCATGGAATCAATACCCGCCCTACAAGCGACCTGGTAAAGGAAAGTCTGTTTAATACACTGGATGCGTTTCTGGACTTCGATGGTCTCGAGGTTATAGACCTGTTTGCAGGAACCGGGAATATCGGTCTTGAATGTCTTTCCAGAGGTGCTGCGGGCCTGGTAAGTATTGACCACATGCCTGCGAATATCCGCTACATGGAGAAAATAAAAAAAGAGCTTGCAGTAGTGAACTGGGACATTAAAAAAGCAGATGCTCTTAAATTTACGGATAAACCATATACACATGCAGGTTTTATTTTTGCGGATCCGCCTTACGATTATGCACCGGTGCATGAGCTGGTCAGTAAAATACTGAATTGGGAAAGCTTTACTTCAAAACCTTCTGTTTTTGTGCTTGAACACAACGACCGTTTGGTATTTAAGCATAAACATGTATTTTTGACAAAACAATACGGTAATACTTCGTTTACCTGTTTCAGGTCGGGAAGTGTGACTGAATAAATCATGCAGAAAATTGCGCTTTTCCCCGGTTCGTTTGATCCAATCACAAGAGGTCATGTTGATATTATCAGCAAAGGGCTTGGAATTTTTGACAGAATAATAATAGGAATCGGCAGCAATACATCTAAAAAGCCACTGTTCAGCATTGAACAGCGAATGGAATGGATACGACGTGTTTTTGAAGGTGAAAGCAGGCTGGAAGTAATGTCATACGAAGGGCTAACCGTTTCTTTTTGCAAAGACCTGAATGCAAATTACATTATCCGGGGCCTTCGATCCGGTCTTGATTTTGAATACGAACAAAGTATTGCATTTGCGAATAAGGAGATGGAGCCGGGTATTGAGACGGTTTTTTTGTTGTCCAGTCCGTCATATTCCAATATCAGCAGCACCATAGTGCGCGATATCATCGTCAATAAAGGTGATTATTCTAAATTTGTCCCGGCAGGGATTAAATTCTGATCAAAACAGAAAACTCAGTTTCGGTATACATTAATAATATTGTCAATAAACAGGGCTTCCGGTTTCTTGGAAGCACTGTAACTGTTGTAGAGATTCATTAATACGCGCAAAACAATATCCGAATTTGTACATGGCTGGATGTATTCCGGCTTCTCTTCCAGTTCCATTTCTTTCATAATCGATTGCAAATGCTGGTGATTAAACACCCCTCCGCCATTATAAGCATTGATGTAAAATTTGATTTCGCCTTTGGCAAAAGGACCAATAATCTGCTTGTCGTTAAAATGCCCCAGATTATCAGTTTCGTCATCTTCCACATAGGCCATGATAAAATGTCTGGGAAGGTTAATGCCATAAACAGGTACATTAAGCCTTTGGGCAACAAGCATGTATACTATTGACAGAGAAATTGGATTGCCTTTGCGGTTCTCGAGTACTTTATTAATAAAACTGTTGTCGTGGTGAAGGAAGTTTTCTTCATCACCTCTGAAGCCGTGCAACTGAAATAAAATATAATTGAGAATTTTTACTTTTTCGAAGGAGGTCAGATCGTAGTGAAATTCAAGCCAAGCATCAAGCCTTAGCGTTTCAAGCTGTTCAAGCATATCCGCTTCGTTAACGTCAGGATAGCGCAATTGCGATATCAGAACCAGTGCCTCTAGTAAGTTTTCGCCACCGTTCTGTTTCCAATTTTTCAATAATTTCCCATGATGCCTGAAGCGGATATCCAGTATACAGGTCTCAAGTCTTTCTTTTAACAGTCTCGAATCGGCATTTTCATAAAGATGATTCTGAAGCAGTGAGGTATTCTCAAAACTTGTTTCGGCAAGGGCTGTATAAGCGGTTTCCCAGACTTCTTTTTCAGGGTCGTCTAGCAGAGAAAGCAA
>CAZRKA010000190.1:0-5520 GCA_964600345.1 uncultured Chitinophaga sp.
GTCTGGATACCAATGGCAACATTTTGCGCTATCTCAGTGTAGGCGATAATAACAGTCAGATCATACACTCGGCCTTCCCGCTTTCAGACGGTTCTGTCTGTTATCTGGGAACAGAGTCGTCTGGCAACAATGAAATAATGATTGGTAAAACAAATTGCAGACTTAAGAATGTTTGTAAATCGAGTTCAGAAACACTGACACCTTCCAACTATACCATGAATTCGGCAAATTATTCAGTTTCTAACCGCAATTCCGGACTTAATAATTACACAGGACTCACAATCAATAACCACACTGTGAATACAAACATTATTTGTATTACTAAAGCAAGCGCTGTGAAAAGCAAATGCAGTGTAAAGGCTGATTTTGCTTATCTCTATTCCTGTAAGGGAGATTCGGTAGTTTTCTATGATAATTCTGTGGATTCGTTTGGATTTGTTTCAGACAGAAACTGGGATTTCGGTGATGGCAGCAAGGCCTCGGCCAGCAGTCTTCAAATCAAACATCTTTATAAAACCATTGGCAATTACAATGTGAAACTGATAGTTACTTCTGTAGCCGGCAATTCGGTATGTTCGGATACTGCTGTTTACGGACTTAATATTGAAAACATGATGAATATTGGCGGTATTCCGGCCGATTCCCAGATATGCATAGGAGACAGCATCTCACTTAAAGAGCCTGTGGTTTTTTGCGGAAAAGAGCCATATACTTTCGCCTGGTCTCCTTCCAAAGGAATTGATGACAGTACCCTGAGCAACCCGTATTTCGCCCCTCGTATTACAACTGTTTACAAGCTGAAAATTAAAGATGCTGATGGAAAAACTGCTGAAAAATCGATGAAGATTACAGTAGATAATTCCTGCTGCATAAGTAAAGCGAGGTTCTCAGTTTCAAAACAGGAAGCCTGTGCAGGAGATACTATTAATTTTATAAACGAATCTACCTACGATCCCAACTCATATTATTTTAAGTGGGTATTTACCGGAGCAAACATCAGCTCTTTTACAGGTATTAATCCGCCATCTTTAATCTACACGAATCCGGGTGTATTTTCTGTAAGGCTCGAATTGTCTGACCTGTGTTCGAATGATACTTCACAAATGATGTACAGAGTAAGAGCGTTGCCTGTGGCTGATGCCGGAAGGGATACAGTTCTCTGCAGGCGTGACACCATTCGCTTAGGTTCTGAAGCTTTTGGTATGAACCGGTACATTTGGAATCCCGCCATCAACCTGAGTAATGATAAAGTTTCAGATCCGCTTGCGATATGCGATTCTTCAAGAATTTACAAATTAACCGTAACAGATGAATTTGGATGCAGCTCTTCCGACGAAACGGATATCAGACTTGTTGTCAAATCATTTAAAATTAATGCAGATACCTCTTATTGCAAAGGCGACAGTGTGAGATTGACAATACCCGGTACAGGGAATTATTTGTGGAGTGATGCCAAAATCACACAAAGCAATACATTCAAATCTTCGGGTATGGTCTGGGGACAATTAAGCAACGAGTGTATATACAGGGATACAGTTAAAATAGACGAATTACCCCTTCCTGTATTCAATCTGGGAAAAGACAGTGGTTTTTGCAAAGGCAACTCTATTGCATTGGGAACTACTGTACCCGGAACCTACCTTTGGAGTACCGGAGCAAACAGTGCTGTTATTCAGGTTAATCAGTCAGGAAATTACTGGCTTAGAATAAATGCAGGTAAATGTTCATATGCAGATACTATAAAACTTGATCAGTATAATTTGCCGGTTTTCACCCTCGGGACAGACAGGAAATTCTGTCGCGATTCAATAACTCTTCAGGCTATACCGGATTTAAGCAATGTCACATACAACTGGAACAACGGTTCAATAAGCAAGTTGATAAAGGCAGGACCGGGAGGAATCCATATTCTGAAAGTTACAGATCAGAATAAATGCGAATTCAGCGATACGGTTGCAATTGCGCAGGGTCAACTTCCGGAATTAATCATTATTCCTGATTTATATAAGTGCACAGGAAATGTTTATACGCTCAGTTTGCCTGTGATTAATAATCAGACTTATATCTGGCCTGATCAGACACAAGGTAATACAAAGACATTTTTTAATTCGGGAATATACTCTGTTACAGCAAGAACTGAATGTGGTGATTCCAGCAGGAGTTTCAATCTTCTCGACTCCAACTGTGTATGCAATGTCTGGCTGCCTAATGCATTTTCGCCTAATGGCGATTTGCTCAACGCTGAATTCGGTGTAATCAGTCAGTGTAATCTTGTAGATTTTAGTATGAAGCTATACACACGCTGGGGTGAACTGGTATTTGAAACAAACGATTTTACCACTATGTGGGACGGCACTTATAAAGGCAAAACAGTGCCGCTTGGAATGTATATGTATGTGCTGGAGTTCAGGAAAGATTTTCCCGGATTCAAAGAGTATTTTACAATGAACGGAACCTTTCTGGTAATAGAATAAATGAACAAAAAAGCCTGCTTACTCCTGCTTTTAATTTCTGTATTCTCTAACGGGAATGCCCAACTCAATCTTTCGCCAATCTGGTGCTTCGGTCAAAAAGCCGGTCTTGATTTCAGTGCTAAACCTCCCTCAGTTTTCACTACTAATATGGTGACCTCCGAGGGATCAGGCGGAGCCACCAATGGAAAAGGTGAATTGTTGTTTTATTCGGACGGCAGGTTTGTATACAACAAATTGCATCAGCAGATGCCTAACGGATTCGGATTAACCGGCAGCCCCAGTTCATCACAGTCGGCCATAGTACTTCAGCATCCCAGTCAGAAAGCGGATAATCAGTTTTACATTTTCACAGTTCCCGAATACGCCGGAAGTGCAGGATTCTGTTATTCTATAGTCGATATGGACAGCGACAACGGTCTGGGAGATATTGTCCAGAAAAATGTCAGTCTTTTCGGAGTGTTGTCTGAACAAATGCAACCTGCCATGCACAGCAACGGAAAAGATTACTGGATTGTGATTAAGGGACACGCCAATACCAACTGGTATTCTTTTCTGATAGATGAAAACGGAGTAAGTCTGAAACAGACAGCCAGCCTGGGAAATAAAATAGACAATACAATCGGCTGTATGCGTTTCAATAAACAATACAGCAGGTTTGCCTATGCGTGTTATGATTACAGCGGATATTTCCAGATATGCGATTTTAATAATACTACCGGAATTGTCAGCAATGCAATGGTTATTGACGGACTTTACGATCCTTATGGGGTGGGTTTTTCGCCAAATGGCGACTTTATTTATGTTTCGCATTTGCTAACCCGAAAGGTGAAACAATACGATCTGAGGTCATACAATAAAACCGATATTTTGAATTCTGCGTTTCAGCTCACCACTGCAAATTATGGATTCGGAAATCTTAATTATGCCTATGACGGGAAATTGTACATGATTGTAATGTCTCAGAATTATCTGGCCTGTATCAACGATCCTGATAAGAAAGGCGTAAATTGTAATTTCAGTTTGAATTCGGTAAATCTTGGAACAAATACCGGTATTTACGGGTTACCTCTTTTTTATGATTATCCGAAAGATTTGATTGTCAAACTTTCTCTTGATGTCAGGGATTCGTGCATGGAGGATTCTGTATCCTTTATCTCGAATGTCAGAAACGGGAAAGACACTTTTCAATGGTATCTCGACACGGGAAACGGGTACAGGCCATTGACTGCAGATTCGGCCTGGAAGTGGAAATTTTATTCGGCGGGTAAATTCAAAGTGCGCATCACAAAAAGCAATGACAGCATTGAAAAAGAATTCAATGTCATGAAATGTCTTATCAGAAGACCGCAGATTTCCGGGGCGGTGACTTGCATTGGTATCAATACCACATTTAATTCGAATCTTATTCCCGGACAAGACAGTATCACATGGAAACTGATATATGCTAACAACGTAATTCTGCTGGGACGCAATGCTTCGATTTCTTATCAATTTTTAAAGCCGGGCCAGTATTACTTAAAACTTTATAACCAGTATGACAGCAGTATGCTCAGTTTGAATTTACAAAACTGCAGTGATTCATGTGCCATTCTTATTCCTAATGCGTTCACACCCGGCGATGATAATATTAACGACAGTTTCATGATAGTTCCCGATTGTTACATGGAAGATTACAGACTGTTGATATTTAATCGCTGGGGTGAGAAACTATATGATACAAATGACCCATACGGAGGTTGGGACGGCCGCTACTACAAGAAACTTTGTCCCGACGGTGTTTACCTCTATCTGATAACTTTCAAAAACCGTGCAGGGAAATTGATTAACCTGAACGGGGTTGTCCATTTGTTGAGGTAATATTTCAGGATTTGTAAACTTCCTTAAATTCAGATAAAAGTTTTTCCGGCGAAAGCTCCAAGAGTGCGTGATTTCGGATTTCATTCCGATTGAAATTGTAATTCAGGCATTTCTCTATGGCGATAGCCAGTGATTCAGAATTGTCGCTCAGGAAACCGTTGACCCCGTCATTCACCATTTCAGAAATACCACCAGTGCGAATCCCTGCAACGGCTGTGCCGCAAAGCAAGGCCTCAGAAACGGTGTTTGGCAGATTGTCCTCAAGCGATGGAATTATAAATACATCTGCGGCATTATATAACTCACTTAGTTTGAATTCAGCAGTTATTGTTCCGGTCAGAGTGTGGCTGATATTTAAATTTTTAGTATCGATTGTTTTCCCGACTATCAGCAAATGCAAATTGCTTTTTTCCTTCAATTCAGAAACTGCTTTCAATAATCCTGCGAATCCTTTTCTTGTATCGTCAGGGTTTTCAGCAATAAACATCAGGATTTTTTTATCCTGAGCTATGCCATATTCTTTACTGATCTTATTGCTTCCGAGTATATCGAAAGTTTTAGTGTCAATCGGATTTCTTATCACCTTCAAAGGCTTGTCTTTAAAAACAGCAGAATTGGAAGCTATTTTTCCCAGCCATTTACTTGGACTTATTACATTTATTTTTGTCTGCGATAAACACTTGTATTTACGTCTGATATTGGATTGGCTTTGAGAGGCAAATTCGTTATTGTAACCGGTTTTGTAATGTTCTCCTCCGCTGAAAGGATTCATATCGTGGATGGTCCAGACAAAATGTTTATTACTTTTTGAAAAGACTTTTTTCCAGTCGAGAAACTTAACTACCCAGTGCAGATGAATGATGTCTGAATCTTTAAATACCGGGTGATCTGCCAGATTGAATAAACTGTCAGGGCCGTTGAAATATACAGAAGGTTTGTAAAATGTAAGACGTCGGTTATAAAATGTATTGAGCTTGCTGATTAAATTAAATACCGATTTGTTTTCATATAGGTCTTCCAGGTAGTAGGCCTTTGGAATATCCTTCCCTCCATTTCGTTTCAGAAAAAGAATACTGGAATCAAAGCCGTTGTTCAGTAATAGTTTATGCAAACGGATAGCTGCAATAGCTGCCCCGCCGGTATCAATGGTATTTACATGCAGAATTTTCAAGATTTGAAGGCAAAAATA
>CAZRKA010000191.1:0-5433 GCA_964600345.1 uncultured Chitinophaga sp.
ATTGCTTTTCAAAATGAATTTTGCCGAGAACCCATTCCAGTATTCCAGAACATTCTTGTTGCTCGACCAGATTTTAGTATTGAAAAATTATAGGGGAAAAGGTGTAGGTACTCTTTTGTTAGATGCTGTATTTAATTTTGCCGGAGAAAATAATATTGACCTCGTTGAATTAAACCACTGGACACAAAATGACTCAGCCCGAAAGTTTTTCGGTAAAAATAAGTTTGAATATTATAACGAAAAGATGTGGAGGACAATCAGCTGATCGGACAAACAATATTATAAACATTATAAGTAAAGTATTAATTACTATGAATGAAAGACCTGAAATAAGACCGGCGCTGACTTTGTCGGACAAGTTATTGGAAAGTACGGCCTGGCTTTCAATCATTGCATTGTGGGTTTTCATCCTCGGTCAATACCGCAATATGCCGGATATAATTCCCATACATTTCAACGCGGCGGGACAGGCAGATGCCAATGGCGGGAAAGGTTTCATTTTAACCTTACCAATCATTGCTACCCTGCTGTTTATCGGGCTGACAGTTTAAAACCGCTTTCCCTCCATATTTAATTATCCTGTAAGAATCAGCGAAAACAATGCCGTCAGATTATACAGAAATGCCGGCAGGCTTGTCAGATATTATAAATTCATTATTGTACTTATTTTCGGGATGATTGCCTTTCAGACCATCCGTCAGGCGAATGGGCAAGGCAGCGGACTTGGTATATGGTTTTTGCCTCTTGTTTTAGGATTGGTTTTAATTCCGTTGGTTTATTTTGTTCTCAAATCTAAGAGATTAAAATAGCAGATCAGGATCAGGGATTATTTTTTAAATAATTTAGAGCATTATTTTTCTTCGACCCCACCGGGGTCGTACGTGATGTCGATTGTTTTATTACAGGGCTAAGGACTGCTCCGGTGTCCGGGAAGAATTGATCATGAGCAAAATGATATCAGCATGTTTCTCCTGCTCCTTTCTCCGATCCCGGGCGAGACGCAGCATTGTAGCTTGCCGGAAAAAAATTAATTTTACCCAATAAATTTCAAACCAAAATGAAACGCATACACGCACTGGAATGGGAGGATTTGAAGTGGTTTCCACAAAGCTGGAGAGATTATGGAACGGATTACCTGCGCTTTATAGCCACCCGTTTCGATATATACAGGGATGTGTTGCCACTGATAAAGAAAGGCATGGAAAAGAGCCGGAGCAATGTCTGGGTAGATTGCGCATCGGGCGGAGGCAGCGGCATAGTCAAACTGGCAAAAGCTTTGAAAGCAGAAAAACCAGATCTTAAAATTATACTCACCGATTTCTACCCGAATATCAAAGCCTTTGAACGCACAAGGAAAGAGGATATGGAGGTGTTTGAGTTCGAGCCTGCATCCGTTGATGCAAGGTCACTGCCGCCTGCATTGACCGGAAAATTCAGAACCATGTTCGGGGCCTTTCATCATTTCAAGCCGCAGGAAGCAAGCGCCATACTTCAGAATGCCCTTGATACGGCTTCACCGGTGGCAATATTCGAACCGCTGAGTCGCACACCCGCAAGTTTCTTCTCCATGCTGTTTGTGCCTCTGAACGTTTTGATTTTTACCATTTTCATACGACCCGTACACTGGAAGGTACTTCCTTTCATTTACCTCTTACCCATAGTTCCTTTATATATTCTGTGGGACGGCATTGCATCCATTTTAAGAATGTACACCGAAAAGGAAATGCGCGCCCTTGTTGATTCGCTGCAAAATTCCGGCGATTTCCACTGGGAAATTGGCAGGACAGCAGGCAAAATGCCGGTGTATTACCTGATTGGTTTTCCGCGTGAAGGGAGTATTGAATAGAATGGGTGTTTGTCATGTAAAAAATCAGATTAATTTCACGCTGCAGAAAAAAGAATTACCTATTTAGCGATTATATGCAAACAGGAAAAGCAGAATATTGAAACCGGGTAATTGTTTGAAATCTGATCAACTGCAGCAGGGAAATCAATGAATAAAGAAGAAGGGTAAGACAATGAATGTGTAATGATAAAAATATTGCATGCATTGCACATTGCAAATTAATCGCAGATATCACCAGACCGGAAAATGAAATGTCTCCGACCCCTCCGGGGTCGTATATAATGACGATGGTTTTTTCTACATGGTTGGGGACTCCTCCGGAGTCCGGGATAAATTGATAAGGAGCTAATTGATGTCAGCTTGTTTCTCCTGCTTCTTTCGCTGACCCCGGAGGGGTCACAGCTCTCTAGCAAATTTATTTGCAGCCATGTCCCGGACTCCGTAGGAGTCCAAGATTATTCACAACACATTACGGGCTGGTCCTATAACGTATCAATTGAAAGGAGATTCCTTGATGCAGCTTAGGTCTTTCGAAAACCTATCTGATACAGGTATATGGAAGCCCACAACCTGATACCGGTTTATTTCTTAAATTTGTCAGCTTTCCGGGCAAAATCACACAAGAGAACTTAAATGTACAGCTTTCCTTATTTTAAAGAAAAAGACAAACAAGTAATACTGGATTTTCTGGAAGAATTTCCATTTGCATTCATGACAGGTAGTTTTTTATCCGGCAATCAGGTTGCCACTCAAATACCTGTTTTGATTGAAGAAAGAAATGGCGAACTCTACCTCCGCGGACATATCATGCGACATACCGATCACCATAAGGCTTTTCTCGAAAATCCGAATGTTTTAATGGTGTTTACCGGACCCGATGCTTATGTCAGTGCCTCCTGGTACAGCTATCCTCAGATTGGTTCAACATGGAATTACATGAGTGTTCATGTAGCCGGTGAAATCAGGTTTATGAGCGACGAAGAGCTGATAAACTTTATGAGAGAATTAACCCTGAAGTTTGAAAAGGGAGACACCCGGTCGCAGACTATTTACGATAATCTGCCCGAGGATTATTTAAGCAAAATGTTGCCTGCCATTACCGGATTTGAGTTAAAAGCCGAAAAAATTGAAAATGTGTTCAAGCTCAGTCAGAACAGGGATAAGGAATCATACATGAACATCATTTCAAAACTTGAAGAATCGGGAGGTAAAAGTGTTTTGATTGCCGCTGAGATGAAAAAGCGAAAAGCGGAACTTTTTCCGGAGGGTAAGGAATGGGATGCATCGCGTTTCGACTCGTAATTAAATTCCAGGGCACAATATGAAAATGTTGGGAAATAAATTACTGCATTCGAAAGTTCAGATGTAAGAATACATTGAGTTTAATGAAGCATAAAAGAATTGAATTTATAAAAAGCAATAAACCTGATACAATTGTAAAAAATGAGAAATCTGATCTTCTTCATGCACACATCTCTTGACGGATTTGTGGCCGGTCCTTCGGGCGAAATGAACTGGATAACAGCAACAGACGAGATATTTGATTTTGTAGCCACCATGACCGATAAGGTTGATACAGCCCTTTACGGACGTGTGACATACGAAATGATGGAGTCGTATTGGCCGGAGGCCGGCAAAAAACCAAATGCAAGTAAACACGACATCGAACATTCTGCCTGGTACGGCAAGGTGCCGAAAGTGGTATTGTCGAAAACCATGAGCGAAGAAGGCCTTGAAAATACGACTGTGATAAGCGGGGGACTGGCAGCCCGCATCAACAATATTAAAGAACAGCCCGGAAAAAATATACTGATATTCGGAAGTCCGGGTGCTTCACATTCTCTGCTGAGAGAGGGCCTGATAGACGAGTTCTGGTTATTCGTCAATCCGGTTTTACTTGGAGAGGGTATACCACTTTTTAAAGGCGTTCAGGAATTGACCAAACTCAAGCTCCTTGAAACCAAAATCTTTTCTTCCGGTGTAATTGCCCTTCATTACGAAAAAAAGCGCGATTAATAATGCAATCCCTTCCGAATTAAATCCTGAAAAATGAGAAAGATAATAGCCGCCATTAACATGAGCATGGACGGGTTTTGCGATCATACCGCATTCGATCCGGATGAGGAACTGCATCAGCATTACGCTGCTCTTCTAAGGCAGGCAGATGCGGTTTTATACGGTCGGGTGACATACCAATTGATGCAATACTGGCAGGAACTGTTACAACATCCCTCAGGTGAAAAAGCGATTGACGATTTTGCACAGGCTATAGACAGCGTTCCCAAAATTGTCTTTTCGCGCACAATGCCATTTGTCGAATGGGAAAGCGCCAGGCTGTCAAACCAAAAACCCGCAGATCTTGTATCGGAGCTGAAGAAGGAAGATGGCAAAGATATATTTATAGGCAGCAGGAGTTTGATGCTGCAACTGATGAAACTGAATTTAATTGATGAAATACAGCTCTGTGTGCATCCGGTTGTATGCGGCAGCGGTTTGCAGTTATTTGAGAATTTAAAAGATATTTATAAGTTTAAACTCACCGGCACAAAAACAATAAATGCTGCTGTCATTCTTTATTATGAGCCGATTGACATGGATAAATAAGTAATAAGACTAAATCTTAATGAACATACAGGAACAAATCTCGGCGTATATCAACAGCCTGCCGCAGTCAAAGAGCAGTGAGATGCAGGAACTGCACAACAGAATTCTGAAAATCATGCCTGCATCACGACTCTGGTATATGGATGGCAAAAACAGCGATGGTAAAGTGGTTTCCAACCCCAATATTGGCTATGGCAGTTGCAATCTAAAATACGCCGACGGAACAAGCAGGGAATTTTATCAGATAGGAATCAGCGCTAATTCTTCAGGTATTTCGGTTTACATAATGGGCATCAGTGATAAAACATTTCTGAGTAAGACTTACGGACTTAAAATTGGCAAGGCAAGTATCAGCGGCTATTGTATAAAGTTCAGGAAACTGAGTGATATTGATATGGGCGTTCTTGAAGAAGCAATACGCGAAGGGATTAAAATTTCGTCGTGATTTTTGAGAACGGTTCCGCTTAAAAGACCTCATAAACAGAAAATTATTACTGCTTGAAACCTGTTGTATTTTTAACATATCTGATTACAGTAATTTTAATCATTTGCTTTTTGAACATTCATATTCAAACAAGTTCAGACACTGTAAATGCAATTTGGGATTTTATATATAAACCGAGATCAAAATATATGTCTTTAGTGCTGATGAGTTATTCAGGCATGTTTTTATTGCTTATTTCGGCACTGACAAAACATAAACTTAGTTTTGTGTTTTTCATTTGCGGCTTAGGACTGATGTGTTTTATTACCTTGAGTTTTTATCCGTTCTTGCATGATCTGCAGAGAGAGAATTATTTGAATCCCCAATCATTATTCGTGTTTTCATCCGCTTTGTTGACGGGATTAAAAATACTTGAATATTATTCTTTCAGAAAGAAGAAACCCGGTCAGATAAAAGTAGTTTCACAAAAGAGTAAATACAATTGAGCATTCCTTTTGAGCCTGAACTTTTTAATTTAAAAATTAATGTCCATCTCATA
>CAZRKA010000192.1:0-5431 GCA_964600345.1 uncultured Chitinophaga sp.
GTATGCCATCTCTCGGCGGAGAGATAGATGTAGGGCGCACAATCAAACACCTGCCCGGTGTTATGCCCGGAACCGAACTAACCAACGGTATTTATGTCAGGGGCGGCGGTCAGGACCAGAATCTGGTATTGATAGACGGTATCCCAATTTACAATATGAACCACGCTTTTGGTTTTTATTCCATATTTAATTCGGAAGCCATAAACAGTATTAATCTTACCAAGAGCGGATTCTCTGCCCGTCACGGCGGTCGCTTGTCCGCGATTACCGACGTAGTCCATAAAGAAGGAAATTCCAATGGCATACACGGTATCTATCTCAACAGTCTGGTAGCTCTTACGCTGGATCTTAACGGTCCGTTATCTTCAGACGGTCGCACAACCTTTGCTATTTCGGCACGACGCTCCTACTGGGATTTACTGATGTTCAGACCTATCAGCACAGATTCCAGTAAATTCCATTATACCTTTTACGATCTTAATGTCAAAGTTTGTCACAGAATTGACAATAAGAACAAATTGTTTTTCAGCATTTACAATAACCGCGACAGGTTTTACACATTCGGAAGATCCACAACAACTGTTAACGGAAATGCCACTATTAACGAAGATGAATTTGATGTCAGATGGGGAAATTTAGCGGCATCATTCAAATGGAATAAAGTAATTAACAACAGACTATTCTCTAATCTCAGTCTTATGTACAGTCAGTATCAGAGTGTCATAGGACTTAATTTCGGTTCTACAATAGACAGTGCCGGTGTTCAGGATTACTCGAAAGTAGAATTCAAATATGTGAATCAGATCAGAGATATGCAGGCTGGCTTACATTATGACTATCTGGCTGACAAAAATCACACATTGAGATTCGGAGGACAGATTTCCTTCAAAAGTTTTCTACCCGGTGCAACAGCCACAAAATTCACCCATAACGGCAGTGTATCAAACGATACCTTTTACGGTATCACCGAAGCTATCCCTACCCAGGAAATTGCAGTTTACATGGAAGATGAAATAAAAATAAACAACGATACCAGGCTGAGTGCGGGAGGAAGACTTGTTAGTTATTTTTACAAGAACAATCAATGGTTGTTTTTTGAACCCCGTATATCATTCAACCGCAAGTTTGAAAATAAATATGCCATTAAAGCCAGCTACACGGTGATGAATCAAAACCTGCATTTACTGGCTGATAATATCAATTCCAACATACTTGCACTGAATTTCGACCGCTGGGTTCCTGCCACAGATCAGGCGCTTTCTCAAAGAGCTCAACAATTGACACTGGGCTTTTCAAAACCATATAAAAACGACTGGGAACTGAGTATTGAGGGCTATTACAAGTGGTATAACCGCGTACTTGAAATCAAGGAAGGCGCAGATATTAATGGCGGCATACTGACTAGCAACGAATGGGAATCAAAGGTGCTGACCGGCAAGGGCTGGAATTACGGACTCGAAACGTTTTTGCATAAACGCCAGGGAGAATTTACCGGTTGGATCAGTTATTCACTCTCATGGGCTACACGCAATACACCAACAGTTAACAGAGGGCAAAATTATTACTTCCAGTTCGACCGCAGACACTATGTCAATATCGTTGCCCAGACCCGCATAGACGAGCGTTATTCCGCATCGCTCAATCTGGTATTTTCGACAGGTAATGTTCAGTCGGTGCCGATTGGAAAATATCTGGACATTAACGGCAACGTGGTATACGATTATACCGAGAAGAACAATTACCGCCTGGCAAATACTTTCAGAATTGACTTTGGTCTCAATAAAATAAGAGACGACAGTTGGGGAGCAGAATCAGGCTACAGATTTTCGATATACAATGTACTTGCGCGAAACAATCCCGCGTATGTATACATAGACAACAGTAATCCTCAGGCTAAGGCCTATCAGAGAGGATTTCTATCATTTATTCCGGGCATAACCTATTATGTTAAATTTTAAAAATCATGTCAACTAAAAACGCAATTGTAATATTTTTGATCAGTACCGCAATATCATGTACCAAACCCATTGATCTCAACTTACCGGATTACGGCAGTAAACTGGTTGTCAATGGTGAAATGGACACAGAAAACGACATATCACTTCAGGTGAGCCGCAGCTTGCCTATCATGCAAACCACAGATTCAAGCGGCTATCTGATTAAAAATGCCGTCGTCAAAGTATTCGAGAATGGTGTAGATATAGGCACCGCTACCTACTTTTCCGGCAGATATGTACTGGCTAAAAAACCGAAAGCCGGACTCACTTACAGGGTCGATGTAAGTTCGGGTAATTACACACCTGTTCAGGCCAATCTGGTTATTCCAAAGGCTCTGCCTGTTACTGTAACTTACATTGATTCGATAGGACTTGATGATATGGGTTTCAAACTCGGCCAGATTAACCTCAGCTTCAAAGACGACGGCAGCCTGAGCAATTACTACAAACTTTTAATCCGCTATTACAATGCAGGAACAACCGTATGGTTTCCTTTCGAACTGAACTCAAATGACATCATTTTCCTAAACAACGAAAAACTGAATGATGGCGGTTATCTGTTCAGCGACCGTACATTCTCCGGTAAGACAAAAAACCTGTCTTTCACTGTGCCATTCGGACTCGCTACCGGAACACCGAAATTTGAAATCACGATGAAAAGTTTTAATTCAGATTACTTTGATTACCTCAGAGCTACAGACGACTACAATCAGACCGGAAATGGCTTCAGCAACGACCCGGTTATATTGAAAACTAACGTAAACAATGGTCTGGGAATGGTTGGTGGAGTAAGCAATGTCAAAGACACCATTTATTAAGACTGTCATATTTTGGTGCAATTAATTAATGGATACAATAAAACAGGATTTATTACATTGAATCCGGGAAGAAACATGATAAAAAAGACACTGACTATCGCGTTATTTTTATTTTTGAATCAGAGTTTGTCTGCTCAAATTGCAGGTAAGAATGTATTCGCCTTTTTAAACATGCCGGCATCGGCCAGACAGGTAGCTCTGGGGAGTAACTTTATCTCCGTTCTGGACAAGGATATCAGTCTTGCCTGGAATAATCCTGCAGCACTAAACAAAGGCATGCACAATCACGCATTTGCTTCATACAACAATTACATCAGTGATATCAATGCCGGCTACTTTTCTTATGCCAGACATTTCGAAAAAGCCAAAGGCACTTTTGCACTGGGCATATTATATCTGGATTACGGCAATTTTAACGGCTATACCGAGGCCGGTACCGCCACCGGAAATTTTACCGCACAAGACCAGTGCTTTCATTTGTCATACGGAAGGGATGTAAATGAAAAATTCAGAATAGGCGCCTCATTAAAATACCAGTATTCTATCTACGAATCTTTTGTTAGCAACGGTTTGTCGACAGATATTTCGGCGATGTATAAGGACAGTTCCGAAAATCTAATCATAACCGCCTTTGCCCGAAATCTGGGTTTTCAGGCCATTCCCTATAACGGTACAGAAAGACAGGGTTTGCCTTTCGAACTTGCATTGAGTATTTCCAAAAAACTGGAACACCTGCCATTCAGATATCAGTTGATATTCAACAATCTTCAAAGCCCTGATATGCGTTACACAATAACAGAAACCGGGCTGAAGGATGAAAACGGAAATGACAGGTTCAAGGAAATGACTCTGGGCGATAATATTTTAAGACATATTGCAATTGGCGGTGAACTGAACTTATCCAAACACTTCGCCTTCAGGTTTGGGTATAACCACATGCGCCGCAAAGAAATGACTCAGGAACAAAGAAGAGGTGCGTCGGGATTCAGCTGGGGTCTTGGATTCAGAATATCAAAGTTTCATCTCTCCTATGGAAGTGCGGCATATTTTCCGGGATACAACAGCAATCAATTCAGTCTGCTGTTTAATCTGAGCGAATTTTACAAACAAAAAAGCAAGTAAATCTGCAGTTTCAGTTATTGCTCTGCACTGCTTTTGAATCCGTTTTCAGGGTCGTATTCACGTCTTGAAAACTCGTCAAAATTATACTCAGGAAGCAATTCACTTTTTACGTGTTTGATGGTTTCGTTTAATGCTTCTGAAAACTTATTGAAATCTTCCTTGTAGAGGAATATTTTAGATTTAACATAATTACCGTCGTCGAACTTTTTAGTGCTTTCGGTGATGGTTAAGAAATAGTCGTTTGATTTCGTGCTCCTGACATCAAAAAAATAAGTCCGCTTCCCAGCTTTGACACGTTTAGAAAAAATGCTGTTCTTGTCTCTGAAATCTTCCATTATACCTCGTAAATTTTTCGCTAATTAACACCTTTTTTTTAAATTCAAAAAATTTTTCTTAATTTGGCAGTAAAATTGTACAATACCTAAATATATGCGACCTTACATGCTTTTTTTGATACTGATGATTGGCACGCTGCCGGCATTTTCTACAGTTGCAGACAGCAGCCGTATGGTTCAGGTGGGAGATTCCGTTTTCATCAGTGCCTGCCCGGTTAAAGGTTTCATGTATATTCAATTTTATCAGAAAACGCGATTTCCCAATCCCGCAGCCACATACGACAAAACAACCGGCGACGATTTTTATGAATACTTCTTTCTCGACGGCGATTTTGACGTTAAACCCCTTCCCTGCTCTTGGGCAGGCAAAAAATACCGCATCATCAGCATAAGAACTTTAGTTGACAAAGCGACCGGAGCTGACCGTCCGGTGATGTTTCTTGAACTGGCTCCGAATACTGTAGCCTGGGTCGAATTGAATGGTGCCGTAGAAGCACTTGAAGTTTACCTCGAATAGAACTTAATTAGTCATTCCGTTCAATACCCAGCATTCAATAATATTGATAGTGCTGTCGCTGAGTTTTGGATTCTTCTTCGGCATTGGTGAATACTCCGCCAGGTGTTTAAGGGCACCTATAAATCTTGGTTTACCTGCTTCCGACTTCAAATTCTCATAAGTACTTAGGTTGATTCCACCAGCACTTTTCTCAGCGCTGTGACAAGACATTGCACAGTTTTTATCAATTATCCCTTTTACAGCCATCTGATAGCCGTTGGCTGTTGAACATGGAAATTTGGTTTTAACTGCGGTAGCAGGGGCCTCCGTTTCAGCGGAAACTTTTTTAGGTTTACATGATTCCACTGCCGTAAAAAGCAGAATACTGAAAGCCGAAATTTTAAGAATTGTTTTCATTTTTTGCATTAGATACTTCTAAATGCAAATGTAGCGGATTTTTCACTTTTTCATTCATCAGAGCAAGGTCAAGTACTTCAAGCATATTGCTTACATAATGAAACTCTACGCCCTTCAGATATTGAGCGGGTATGTCATCCACATCCTTTTTGTTTTCGCGGCACATAATGATATCCTTTATACCTGCGCGTTTTGCTGCCAGTATCTTTTCCTTGATACCCCCAACCGGTAAAACTCTTCCTCTGA
>CAZRKA010000193.1:0-5423 GCA_964600345.1 uncultured Chitinophaga sp.
CAGTTCCACCACTGCTGCAATTACTGCATCTACAGAACTGCCACCCGATTTCAATACGCTGTACCCTGCAGAGAGTGCCTGCTTAAGACCTGATTTATATGCAGATTCTTTTTCTGCAGTCATCAGAGTTCTTTCTATAGTGCCAGCACCACCGTGCAATGCAATCGAAATTTTACCGGACATGGCGCAAAATTACTGTTTTTGAACCGAGTTATATACCTTAAAAATCTTATCGATTATTGTCAAAGAAACAGAATGAACATCTGCGATTTATTTCCAATTTGCTGCTTATTTCTCATATCTTGTTCAAATGCTTCTTTATTCTTAGGTTTGCAGTAGAAAATAAACCGAATATGGCTGTAGCAATCAAAATGCCCAAAATGAGTGACACAATGACCGAGGGTGTGGTTAGAAAATGGAATTTCAAAGTAGGTGATACCATCAAAAGCGGTGATATTCTCGCCGAAGTTGAAACGGATAAAGCTACTATGGACCTTGAGAATTACGAAAAAGGGACCATACTGCATTTTGCTATTAACGAAGGCGATGCCGTACCGGTAGACGGGATTATTGCCGTTGTTGGTCAGACAGGTGAAGATTTCAGCGCTTTGCTGAATGGCTCAGCCGCACCTAAAGCTTCTGAAGCAGTTAAAACTGAAACCTCAACAACTGCGAAAACTGAAATAGCTACGGCTCCTGCCCCTCCTGTTCAGATTACTTCCAATGCAGATTCGAGAATAATTGCATCTCCTCTCGCCAAAAAACTGGCGAGTGAAAAGGGAATAGACCTGGCTGCTGTTGCCGGAACCGGTGAAAACGGCAGAGTGGTAAAAAGCGATATTGAAAACTATAAAGGCGGTTCTTCTTCAGCAAATAAACCTGTCACCTATACCGGAGGCACTGAAAGTTTCGAAGAAATAAATGTTTCTCAGATGCGCAAAACCATCGCAGGCCGTCTGGCAGAAAGCAAATTCTCGGCACCGCATTTTTACCTGACCATGGAAATCAACATGGACAAGGCATTAAAGGCACGCGAAGCCATGAATGCCTCAGGTGATGTCAAAGTATCTGTCAACGATTTAATTGTGAAAGCTTCCGCCATTGCCCTGCGCAAACACCCATGGGTAAACGCCAGCTGGCTGGGAAACAAAATCAGGTTTAACCACCATATACATATCGGAGTAGCCATGGCTGTAGAAGACGGACTGCTGGTACCGGTTGTAAAATTTGCAGATCAGAAATCACTCTCGTCTATCAGTGCCGAAGTGAAGGTATTCAATGCAAAGGCAAAAGAAAAGAAACTGCAACCTGCCGACTGGAGCGGAAATACTTTCACCATTTCAAATCTTGGGATGTTCGGCATTGAAGAATTTACTGCCATCATCAATCCGCCTGATGCATGCATCCTTGCAGTGGGTGGTGTTAAGGAAACGGTTGGTATTGTAAACGGCGAAATAGCCAAAACCAATGTCATGAAAGTAACACTGAGCTGCGACCACAGGGTGGTTGACGGCGTGGTGGGTTCCAAATTCCTGAATACGCTGAAAGAACTTCTGGAAGAGCCGGTGATGATGCTGGTGTAAGTGGCGGATACATCCGCGGCTTGATACCAATTACATGGAAAAGGTAATTCCTTGTGTTCTTCGTGTGGTCTTTCCTTTGTGGTCTTAGTGTTAATGGATTCTTGTGATAATACTTAGATGCCTGACGGCATATTGGAACCGGAAAGCCAATTGCACTAAGAACACTAAGAATGCGCAATGGACACAAAGATTGTTTGCAGTAAAAGTTTGCAGCAGAATTTTTAAACCACTAAGGCACGGAGAATTTACATTGTGATCTTCGTGTTGTATTTACCTTGTGCACCTTGTGTTAATGGCTTCATACAATAATACTTAGATGCCTGGCGGCATATTGGGAACCGGAAAGCCAATTGCACTAAGAACACTAAGAATGCACAATGGACACAAAGATTGTTTGCAGTAAAAGTTTGCAGCAGAATTTTTAAACCACTAAGACACGGAGAACACGGAGCTGTGTTTGTTACATTTTATTTTTGCTTAGTGGTCTTTGTGTGGTATTTCCTTTGTGGTCTTAGTGTTAATGCCTTTATGCAATAATACTTAGATGCCTGGCGGCATATGGAACCGGAAAGCCAATTGCACTATGAACACTAAGAATGCACAAGGATCACAAGGATTGTTATACCTGTCTATTTCCAGAAGAATATTTCCTTTACAGAAATTCACATAAAAAAATAACGACCCCATAAGAGTCGTTATTCATTTATTCAATAAATTTATCCGGGATCAATGCTTGTGATTAGGATCGGAATGGTCATGTTCGTGCTCGTGTTCGTGGGCTGCACCTGAATCGGCAACTTCCAGAGCCTTCACAATTTCTTCGTCTTTTGCTTTCTGAAGATTATCCATGCTGTCGCGTTCACGGGCTTCCTGATCTTCTGTTTTTGCATTGTTGTTGCATGCTATTGCTGCAAGCGAAAGCATGGAAAATAACAGTAATTTTTTCATGATATGGTTTTTTTTATGCGAATATGAACAAAGTAGCTGAATTATGCAAATAGCAGTTTATTCCTGAGAAAATAATCCCAGGTTATCAGGCCAGAAAGCATCCCTGAAATGTTCAATCGTATGACCTTTATTCTGAATAATGATTGAAATGACATCGTATCTGATATCGAGGTATTTTTCGGGAAATGTTTCGAGATAAGCCTCTGCCACTTCGGCCAGATTGAGCTGCTGACTGCGGCTGACAAATGAGGCCGGATGCCCGAACAAATCCGTATTTCTGGTCTTTACTTCAACAAACACAAGATTATTGCCATCGCTGGCAATGATATCCGCCTCGTATTTACCGTAATGCCAGTTTTTTGCGAGAATGACATGTCCCTTATCCACAAGAAACTCTGCGGCAATTTTCTCACCCAGTTTGCCGAGTTCAGCTTTGGTCATCCGGTAAAATTAATACCGGTAATTCTTCTTAAACGAAGTTTAAACGATTAAGATCTGTTAATCTTATTTGATTTCCTCTTTACCGTCGGCATGTTTTGCAAATCTTCCCTTTTCGCGCGCATGCACCTGGTCGTATTTAGGCCATGGCCATCCGCCGAACTGGGTATTGTGGTAGTCTTCGAATGCCTGATTGATTTCCTCCTTGGTATTCATCACAAACGGACCGTATTGAATAACAGGTTCACCGATTGGTTTTCCCTGCAGAACAAGTATGCTGGCCCCATCAGCCCCTGCTTTCAGTGTAATATCAAATTCGGGATGAACTTCTATGGCACTGTATTTAGGAATCACCTGACCTGCAAGATCCAGTGTGCTGCCTTCATAGAAATAAAGATTTCTGTTAATGCCTGCTGAAGCTTTTGGCAATACCCAGGTGGCATCGGCATCCATTTTGATGTTCAATACCGCCAGTTCGTTTGCTGCGCTTGCCGCCCACGAATCCGGTGGTGGTGCCGGTGCCGTCTTATCTTCTACCTTTCCGGCAATAACTTCAATTCTGCTAATTTTTCCGGCGGCATCGGTGTGCACATGATTGGGAATGGTATCTTTCCAGAGCATTTTAAAATGTGGTTCAACCATTTTCTTGGCTTTCGGAAGATTCAGCCATATCTGAAACAACTCCATAGGATTTTCCTTTTCGGTAGATAAGAGGGGAAACATCTCTGAATGCTGCACGCCCTTTCCGGCCGTCATCCATTGCACATCGCCGTCGCCGTAACGACCGGAGGCACCCATTGAATCTGCGTGATCAACCAGCCCTTTCCTGACAACAGTGATGGTTTCGAAGCCGCGGTGCGGATGTCCCGGGAAGCCCGGTACAGTCTTGCCGTGATACATGCGGAATCCGTCTTTGATGATAAAATCGTCGCCCATGTGCCGGCCCTGAAAATAAGATGGATCGGGACCCATTTTCTCATTGCCCTTTGGAAAATTGTCCTCGTGATGGACACAGAATAAAAACGGATCGGCGGTTTCCCACTGAAAGCCGAGTTGCTTTACACTTTTGACAGGATCCTTGTCTGCCTGATTGTTGTTCATATTTTTAATTGAATTGCTGATTCCGCTTAAGGGCGCAATAAGGGCAGTTGAAAATGCCAGCGATAATCTGCCGATGAAACTGCGTCTGGGTAATTTGTCGCTCATAATTTTCAGAAATAAATTTTAACGAAATTAGTGAATTCAATTTCAATTCATCCATACAAAAAAACTATAAGTCGATTTAATCTGCTTATGATGTGTAAAAAACAAGGTATAAAACATAAAAATTGCTAATTTGCGTAAAGTCTATATGAGCGAATCAATCAGGATATTAAAAGCAGAAAAAGAACATTTCGGTGAAATTTACGGTCTCATCAAAACATTCTCTGAATTTATTAAAACGCCCGAGAAGGTAAAAATCACACCCGAACAAATGCGCAATGACAGCGGGTACTTTAACGCCTTCATCGCCGTTTATGAGAACAGGATTATAGGGTTTGCAAGCTACTTCTTTGCCTATTATTCATGGACAGGAAAAGCAGTTTATCTCGACGATTTGTTTGTGCTCGAAGCATACAGAGGCATGGGAGCCGGTAATGCACTGTTCGAAAAAGTAAGGTCGACAGCGGTATCCGAAAATTGCAGCAAGTTAAAATGGCAGGTATCTTCCTGGAATTCCAGTGCAATAAACTATTATAAAAGCAAGGGCGCCACAATTGATGAAGTGGAAATCAACTGCGAAATTCTATTTGCGAATCAACTCCATGCCGGTAATTAAATCTTAAATAAAGTAATCTATATGCTGCAATCATCCATACAAAGACTGAAAGATTTATGTGAAATCATACCTGCCCGCCTGGAAAGCATTTCGGACGCCGATTTCGAATTTAAAAGCGCAGAAGGAAAATGGAGTAAAAAGGAAATTATCGGTCACCTGACAGACAGCGCCGCCAACAATCACCAGCGCTTTATACGATCGCGCTTCGAAAATATTCCCTTCATCAGATACAATCAAAACGAATGGACCGAAAAAGGCAGGCATCAGGCAGCAGACCGCAAGTTATTAATCGCATTCTGGAAAACATACAATCTGTTTCTGTGCGAACTCGCCGCAAACATTCCGGCAAATGAACTAACTGCCCTTTGCAATACCGGCGACTCAGAACCGCATACCGTTGAATGGCTGTTTATTGATTATGTACAACATCAGGAACACCATCTCAGACAAATATTTCCCGATTTGAATTAAGCCGTACCATTGCATCTGCCTGACATTTACCGACAAAGTAATGCCGTACACAGAAAAGTTGGGGCGTATTACTTTTTCAGGCAATCATCGATGAATAAAACTGGTCTCTAAAATAGGATTTTAAGTCAAAAGCAAGTATTTTGCATTCAGACGAGGCGAATTCC
>CAZRKA010000194.1:0-5378 GCA_964600345.1 uncultured Chitinophaga sp.
ACTAAAGACTAAAGATGAGTAAATACTGTCGTGTAGAGATTGAGCCGCATTATATTAATAACAATTAGTATGAATTTCCCCCCACTTCAGTCGGGGGTTGAGTTAATATATTGTAAGGGCTTTAGCCCGAGGTAACAATGTTTGAAGGGAGGAAAGATTAAATATGAAAGCCTGCCCTGTATCGTGTCGACGAAGGAGACTCTGGTACAGGGATAAAAAGATTAGAGATGAAAGACTAAAGATGAAAGACTAAAGACTAAAGACTAAAGACTAAAGACTAGAGACTAGAGATAAAAAGACTATAGAGAGACAAGAGACTAAAGACTAGAGATAAACTTAAGCCTGCCCCGTGTCGTTCCGACGATGGAGGCTCTGACACGGGGATGAAAGATCTACCTTCACTGCAACTAATAATGAGATGAATTCATCGCTATCCTTGTATCTTTATCAGACGATTAAGCAAAGGCTGAAGCGGTGGAATTTACTGCATTTAAGCTGTGAAAGAGATACAAATATTACTACCTATTCAAATTAATAAACATAATCTCTTCCTTCGTCGGCTGCGCCCACTTTTTTGATTTTATAAACCAGGGTCAGCATAAAGTAGCGCTGTAACCTGTTGCTCTGATTGATGTAAATAAAATTATCCATAGTGTAGCGGCTGATGCTGGTGTTCTGCTTAAGAATGTCGTAGGCGCTCAGTTTGATATTGAAAGGACTTTTGCTGCCCAAAGGCTGTTGAATAAAAGCATTCCACACCGGGACTATCCTGCCTATTCCGGGCACATTGCGCTGGTCGCTGATGTCGATACCCGTGTTTATTTCAGTGCCTGTTTTCAGGAGTGCTCTCATTTCGAAGCTGTAGGCGTAAACATCCTGAACATAGTTGAGAGAATTGTTAAGGGTGTTTTTGAAATTATTCCGATTCCAGTTCATGCCCAGGCTGAGTTCTAGACTATCGGCATAGCTGAAGTTAATTGCAGGTTCAAGTGAGGCAACCTGGTTGATGCCGAACGCCTTGCTGCCGTTAATCACCATCGGGTTCTTCTGGTAATCACGGTGAGCATTCAGTTCAAAGTTCAAGATCTTGCTGATTTTTTTTGACATATTAATCCATACATTTCCTGTTCTTTTGCCTTCTGCATTTTCAGGTTTTTTGAGGATAATGCCCGTTTCATCCTGCGTATTAACCCATATTTTTGTATTGTCAGACAACGAACCATTGGCGCCGAAATAGAAATACTTAAACCCTTTTAGTTTATAAAGACTGGTATAGGTTCTGAAAGAATAATTATCGACCGGCTGCAATTCCGGATTACCGCTCCGTCTTTCATAATTGTTGGATAAGTTTAAGACAGGTAGCAAATCTGATATCTGTGGAAAGTTAACCGTTTTGCTCAGAGTAAGAAACAGATAAGCCTTGTTTGGATAATAACTCAGACTGTAAAAAGGCAGCAATTTGGGATAAGATTTGGTAAACAGAACTTTACCGGTTTCATCGCTGTTGGTGAGTGTCATGTTAAGGTATGTAACACCTGCCTGAGTATAGAAGTGTTTACCGCGAATTGAAAAGAAGGGTTTGATGCTGTTCTGAACCTGTTTATTGGTAAACTGCACACTTAATGAATCAATTTTATTTTCGTAAGCTTGTTCAAAGATATTCGAATATCGGTTGCTGGCTGCATTGGTAAGCTGAACTGAGCGGTTAACCTGTTCCCAGCGGTCGAGCGAAACGGAAAATCTCAGCAGTTTGTATACCGGTATTTGTCCCGTTGCCTTGCTCAGCCATTCCGAACCGGATACATTTCTTTCGTTAAGATTGTTGAAAGTGTCATTATCGTTTTTGACATACTGAAAGAATCTGTTGTTGTCGTTATTGAGCTGATAGCTGCTGGAAACAAAGAAATTGTAATTTCTGTTTTTTCGCAGTACTCTGTAAAGACTTGCCGTCGCTTTGAACATATTCGATTCGGTTTCATTCTGAACGGTCGAATTTCCTGCATTGAGGAGTATTTCATTTAATCTGATGTCGTTTAATCCGTCCTTGGTACTTTTGTTATCGGAATAACGACCTGTAATTCCGAAATCGTAATCACCTGTTGAATCGATGTCTTTACTGTAATTGAATTCGAATGAAGAACTTAAAGCCAGACCGGCTGTATTGCTCGAATCGCGGTTAACCCTTCTTGTGCTGTCATTAAGAGGGTTGATGCTTTGCGAGGAAGATATGCTACTGTAGTCGTTGCGGTTGGCGTAAACATTTAAAGATATTTTTCTTTTACCGGAGTATTCATTGAAATACGTAAATCCTGCTCCCGTTTTGTGGTTGATATTACCCTCGCCGCTGTTAGTCGAATAAAAACCATCGTTGTCGCTGCCGTTTCTTCTGATATTGGTGGCATTGTGCCAGTTTCCGAAACCAAAATCGAATCCGGTTTCATTGATGTTATTGCTGTTGACTATAAATGAAAACTTGCGGTCGTTTTTAAAATTATTCATTCTCAAACCGCTTTCGTAACGGTTTTCAGTGCCATATCCGGCAAGCAAATCTCCGAATGTGCCGTTTCGTTTTCCTTTTTTAAGTTTCAGGTTGATGACCTTGCTCGATTCTTCCAAGGGTGTTCCATCGGGATTGCGCTCTTCAAATACCTGTACCGTTTCTATCATGTCGGCTGTCAGGTTTTTAGAAACCATTCCGGGATTATTGCCGAAAAAATCTGAACCGTCGACCATGATTTTGGTTACAGGACTTCCGTTTACCTTGATTTCGCCCTTGACACTGACTTCAAAACCCGGAATTTTTTTGAATAGCTGTGCCACATCACTTCCGGGCATCACTTTAAAACGCGAGGCATTGATCTCAATCGTATCGCCTTTCATGCGGATAGCTGAAGTTTTCATAGTGTATCCTTTTAACGAGAAAGGTTGCGGACTCAGTTTGACATCGCCGAAATTCATAAACATCCATCCGTCTTCGCGCGCTGCATCTTTCTTAGTCACTTCATTGTATCCAAACAGGCTGATGACAATCAGAATGGAATCATTGGATTTGACATTCAGCGTAAAGTTGCCATTTGGAGTTGTAAATCCGAAATTGAGAAGAAGGGTGTCTGAAGCTCTGAATACGCTGATTGTTGCGTCGGCAAGCGGCTTAAGACTTGCAGAATCGACTACCCGTCCTTTGTAACTTCTCTGAGGCGACTGGGCATGAAGAGCAGATATGACGGACAAAAAAAGTAAAACAGTAAAAATGTGTTTCATTGATGAGCTTTCGTACAATATTAGCTATTCGAACGCTTAAATGCTGATTTTATGATGAAGCATTACAAAAAATTGACGAAATGAGGTCCGCTTCAGTATAGTTTTATGATTTTGAAAGAAAGTCCAATTTATTATTTTCGCGCCATGGAAATTCCGTACTGGATGAGTCGCACTCAGCTGATGCTGGGAGACGAGAATATCCACAAATTGATGAAAGCCAATGTGCTGGTGGTTGGACTTGGTGGGGTGGGCGGCATTTGTGCCGAAATGATAGCGAGAGCAGGTGTAGGGCGTATGACCATTGTGGATGCTGATACGGTTGATCCCAGTAACCGCAACAGACAAATTCCGGCACTTAAGAGCACAGAATTTAAAGGAAAGGCTGAAGTACTTGCCGAAAGATTACTGGATATCAATCCGGAACTGAAACTGACAGTACTTGCTGAATATATTAAAGGTGAACGCACCCGTGAAATTCTTTCGGAAGGCAAATTCGATTACGTTTGTGATTGCATAGATACACTGTCGCCGAAAGTGTTTTTTATCAGAGCCTGCATGGAAATGAAAATACCTTTAATCAGCAGCATGGGGGCAGGAGGTAAATTAGATCCTACGCGACTTGAAGTTTTGGATATTTCAGAAACTTACAATTGTAATCTGGCGAAATACGTCAGAAAATACCTGCATAAATTCGGCATTCGCAAAGGTCTGAATTGTGTTTTCAGTTCCGAACCGGCAGATAAATCCAGAATCATTACCACCGAAAAAGCCTTTCCCAAAAAATCCATCATAGGCACCATTAGCTATATGCCTGCGGTATTCGGCTGCACTTGTGCCAGTGTGGCTATAAGGGGTATACTCGATAAATAACAGTACTTGTGTTCTATACTGATTCATGTTGACAACCTTAATCCCTGTCAGGATTCATGGAAAATATAAAATCGAAATTTATATTCGCGACATGAAACATTTGAAACACATTGCCCTGAGTGTTTTGCTCTTCTCCGCATTTTCTCTTTTTGCGCAATCTTACAGAATTACCAACTTTTACATGACAAAAAACGGGACACCCAGAGCAATCAATCAGCTTTGGGTTTTTAGCGATTCGACCCTCACTACGTATAATTACGACACCAAAGATACCGCAGTCGAAACGTTTAAAATCAAAGAGAGGAAAAAGAACGGCGATATATACCTGAGCAATGGCAGAGTTTACATTTTTTCGAAAAGCAAGATAGATGGTGAAAGAGGAACAGTTTATTACATCGAATCTACCACAGCTCCTCTCGAAAATAAAGACAGGAAGTCGATGTATTTCAGAGCGGTGGTAGAATCGTAAACTTATTGTATTTAATTGATGAACAAATTTCTGATTTATTTCCTTATTTTCTTTCCTATAAGGTATTCTTTTGGTCAAAATCTTGTAAAAAATTCGAGTTTCGAGGACACTATTTCCTGCCCTAATGGACCAGGTCAAGTTGATAAATGCTTATATTGGAGTTCTGTAAATAATTCTCCAGATTATTTTAATTCTTGTTCAAAAATAGAAGTTGGAATTCCGAACAATATACAAGGAAATCAGTATGCATCTCATGGGAATGCATATATGGGTATAATTACTTTTGGTTATGTACCTAACGCTAGGGAAATTATTCAAGGAGAATTAGAAACGCCTTTAGATATAAATGAAACATATTACTTTAGCCTCATGTTGTCTATTGCTGAAAAATCTGTATGGGCTAGTAATAATATAGGAATAGCATTTTCTATTAACCCTTATCCATATTCATTTAATAATTTAGTTCATTTGAACCAAGCTGAAGTCAAGTCTTTGGAAATAATAACGGATTCTATAAAATGGGTTAAAATTAGTGGTAGTTTTGTTGCAGATTCAAATTTTAAATATATTCAAATTGGGAATTTTTATGCCGATAGTTTAACAGATACAGTTAATATTGGGTTATTTCGTTCTTTTGCATTATCCTATTATTATATAGATGAAATATGTGTTTCAAAAGATTCAAATTCATGTAAATATAGTTTAAAGAATAATCTTCAACACATTGATGAAGAAATTGAAATATTCCCTAATCCAAGTGATGGGAATTTTACTCTAT
>CAZRKA010000195.1:0-5262 GCA_964600345.1 uncultured Chitinophaga sp.
GATAAGATATACGGCCGGTATCATTTATTATACGATGTATCCCATTTTTATCTGTGAAGAGGTACCTCCCTTCGTCAATTTGTTGAATATCATATTCGGGTTCCAGAAGTATGTTCAGTTCCTTATCAATTAAGCCACATTTAAAATTTTGATTACTGGCAAATCTTCCTGGAAAAAACAACTCCTTTTCACAAAAAACAGACTTTAAATTAAATTTCCATTCCGTTAAACCGGATAATGAATATACCTTCAGTTTTCCATTCAATCCGGCGTATAATTTGTCTTCTGATTCGAAAATAAAACTGTACTGATATGGAAGCAATACTCTTCCATCTTCCGTTGATAATCCGTATTTTCCATTTAACTTATGAGCGAATACATAGACTGGCTTATCCGAACGGTCAGTTTCTTTAATTGGGATATATTTCAAACCGGCAAATTTTGTCGGAAGAAGATTCATGCCGTTTTTATCCAGAATAAGGGTAGAATCTCCCGTCCGGCAGAAAATAGCTGAAACATTGGTGTAAATGTCGGGAAATGATTTGGGGTATAAAAGGTTGAATTCCTCATTAAGCGGCAATCTGATTTCATTTCCGTAACTATTAAGACATATTGTTTTTCTTTCTGAATTTAATTTTATCAGTCCATGAACCGAATATCGCAAATCGTACAAATCCAATTGACAGGAATCCAGATGCAAGCGAAGCTTTCCATTGGCATTGTAAATATCAATTTTTTCAGTTTTATTTTTTAATCCATCGAAAGCCCAGATTAACTCTTCACCATGCCATGAACTGAAATGAAAACCATCGTATTTTTCATCAATTAAGAGCTTGCCTTTGTTGTTCAATAAACCATTTCTGGTTTGAGTTTCTTTTCTGAAAATAAAATACCCGCTTTTAGTTTCATACAACTTTAAATACTTCGGTTTGATTAATATTTTAGCCGAATCAATAACACCAAAACGGCCGTTCAAGTCTTCAATCACCGCGTACTTTTCCTGCATCTGTATGGATGCAAACTTTCCCTGTAAGGTAATTTTTCCTGTTTGAGCACATAAAATACCCATTACTTTTCCTGTGTTAAAAATGAAATAGTCGTTGATTGCAAAGCTTGGAATGACATCCTCAGGATAATAATTAACCAAATTATTGAGCGCTTTTATTTCCGTATATAATGGAAGTAGTAAATATTTCCCATCCTTACGTATGATGCCCTTTTTACCATTGACATCCAATTCAAAATAATCAGACTTGTTATAAAACTTACTGATATAAGTGTATTCAGGTGCGAGAATCCAACTGTTAGTACTATCTTTTAGTCCATAAAGACAATTCAGATTATCTTTTGCAATATGCAGGAGATTTGCATCATTAATTTGAGCAAATAATCCCCGGACAGCAAACAGACAAATGAAAAGCATTCTATGTAACATCGGACGAATCAGTTTTTCAAATATATACATAATAAAGCGGCAGGCCTACTCCTTATAATGTTATCGTAATTTTATGATTGTATTTTTATGTACCAGGTACCAGTAGAACCCGCTACTTAAATGATTTCTTAATTCAGATTCAGTTGCAAACCATCATATGCAAGATGAATACCATCAGGTAATGATTCTTCTACTTCGTGATGCAAACCAAGCTGATGTGAAATATGTGTGAAATACGCTTCGGGTATTTCAAGTTCTTTGACAAGTGCAATGGCTTCGTCGAGGGTGTAATGACTGATGTGTTTTTCTTTTCTGAGCGCATTCAGTACAAGTACTTTCGATCCCCTGATTTTCAATTTTTCGCTTTCACTGATATGGTTGGCATCTGTGATATAAGTAAAATCGCCGACTCTGAAACCCAGAACAGGTAACTTATAATGCAGTACTTCTATCGGTGTGACATTTACATTTCCTATCTGAAAAACACTGTCATTGCTGATGGTATGCAAATTGATTTCCGGTATCCCCGGATATTTGAAATCGGTAAAAATATAGTGAAACTCTCTTCTCAATGCATGCTGAACCTGCTCACTTGCATAAACATCTATAGCCTGTTTGTGAATATAATTGAAAGCCCGTATATCGTCCATTCCGGCGATATGGTCTTTGTGTTCGTGTGTAAAAATTAAAGCATCAAGTCTTTCAGTCTGTGAACGCAACATTTGCTGCCTGAAATCCGGACCGCTGTCAATTACAATGACCTTGCCTTCGGCTTCAATTTTAACACTGCTTCTCAGTCTTTTGTTAAGCGGATCATCGCTTGTGCATACAACGCACTTACATGCTATTAAAGGGATACCCTGGGAAGTTCCTGTACCAAGAAATGTAACCCTGACAGACATTTAGAATTTTTCGTCAGGATCTGTAATCTCTTCACCGAATCCGTCTGCATCGTCGGAGCCTTCCTCGCCTTCTTCTCCCTCTTCGCCAAATCCTTCCTCATCAAAATCGACATCAATCAGCGGAGCATGTTTACTGACAAGTTTATTGGCTATTTCATCAAATTCATTTTCATCAACTGTTTTAAACCGGCTGACTCCTTCATTTTGTTTTGGAGCCTTCCCATTGGTTTTAAATATAAAAGGATATGAAATACCCTTTACATCGTTCTGAATACTTTGCAATTCAATATTCAATGTCCACATCTCAACAAAATCGGTGATAAAAATAAATTTCTGATGCGGATCGTTTACACTGTCTTTAAGTTTTGTTGAAGACATCTTCAGTTTACTCTCATCCTTAAGGCTAATTTCCTTGCCTTTGCGCCAGTTATCATCCGAACAGTAAAAAGAACTGTCTATGTCCTTTTTGAAACCGATAGAATCAATAATGATGTTGTGAAAATCCAGAAAAGTTGATGCAGGTGTAATGTCTATCACCCGGAATATATCCTCATCTTCTTCAAACCAAACTTTAAAACGGTAAATCATATTTCCTGCAAATGTAATTATATTTTTATTTTTTCTGCAATGCCCATTTCTTTCGCTTTTTTGCGCAAATATGCCATAGAAGCGTCGTAATTATCCTCCACAATTCCATCCAGAATTGCCTGCTTAAGTCCCGATTTCAACTCGCCGATATGCTCCTTTCTGATTATTTCAAAATTCTGAATGATATCCAGACCACTTACCGGTGGCTGCCAGTTTCGCAAATGGTCTCTCTCCAGAACATCTTTTATTTTAGATTCAACGACAGAGAAATTCTGTTTGATTCTTTCTACTTTTTTTTCATTCTTGCTGGTTATATCGCTTTTGCACAAAAGCATCAGAGAGTCGATGTCTTCGCCCACTTCCATCATCAATCTCCTCACCGCACTGTCTGTTACTTTCTCCTGCGAGAGCACAATTGGTCTCAGATGCAGCAGTACCAGCTTTTCAACGAATTTCATTTTCTCATTCAGAGGTAATTTCAATCTGGTGAAAATAGGTTTGACCATTCGACTGCCTCTGTCCTCATGTCCGTGAAATGTCCATCCGGTCCCCGGTTCAAAACGCCTGGTAGCAGGTTTCGCGATGTCGTGCAGAATAGCGGCCCAGCGCAGCCATAAATCGTTGCTCAACATGGCCAGATTATCGAGCACCTGAAGGGTGTGGTAAAAATTATCCTTATGACTCAGCCCGTTAATGGTTTCGACTCCATGTAAGGCTGTCATTTCCGGAAATATCAGCTTTAACAAACCTGTATCAAAAAGATATTCGAACCCGATGGAGGGCATTGGCGAAAGAATTATTTTATTGAGTTCGTCCGTAATTCTTTCCTGAGAAATGATACTGATACGTTCTTTATTTCTTTCTATTCCTTCGTAAGTTTTATCTTCTATCCGAAAGCCCAGTTGTGAAGCAAATCTGATGGCTCTCAGCATGCGTAGAGGATCGTCTGTAAAAGTGCGGTCGGGATCAAGCGGCGCCCTGATAATCTGTCTTTCAATATCCTCCAGTCCGTTAAAAGGATCTATCAGATGACCGAAATTATTTTTGTTGAGGCCTATGCCCATGGCATTGATACTTAGGTCTCTTCTTTCCTGATCGTCTTTTAAGGTGCCTTCTTCAACCAGTGGCTTCCTGCTGTCGCTGCGGTAGCTTTCTTTGCGGGCTCCGACAAACTCTATTATCAGATCCTTATAAAGTATCTGAGCCGTACCGAAGTTATCAAAAAAAGAAAACTTAACCTGTTTCAATTCGGAAGCTACTTTTCTGGCAAAATCGATTCCCTTTCCTATTACCACCAGATCGATATCCTTGCTTTCTCTCTGGAGGTAAATGTCTCGTACAAAACCTCCTATCAGATATACCTCCAAGCCTTCGCGGTCGGCCAGCGAACCGATTCTGACGAACAAATCGCGGTTATCTTCAAACAAATTCGGCGAAGGAAAATCCATAGCGCAAAACTAAGAAAAAACGGCGGCTTTTTCCCTGTATGGTTTCAGCATTAATTCAGTGCCAATCATTTCATTAATATGGTATAAACCGCTCAATTTGTTTATTTAGATTTCATAGATTAATATTGCATTATGCGGAGTAAGATACTATTTCAGACAATGTGCTTTCTGTTAATTTTATCAGTAGCCTGCAATACCGAAACAAAAAAACACATTCTGACAACAGACAGCATAGAATTAATTGCTGAGGGGCCTTTATTTGAGGGTTCCAATACAGTTCAGGGTGAACTGCAAACACCGCTCCAAAATCTTATCGAGACACTAAAGCTCAACTCTGATCAGATTAAAAATGCAAAACTTACAGTAGCTGAAATAGTATTAGCTGATTCGATGGAAAGCGGCTTGATTACTTCCTTGACTTTATCTCTTGCCAGCGACAATACCGAGATGATACAAGTGGGTGTCATCAACCCTTTGCCTGCCGGAAAAACTTCATTTAAACTTCAGGTTGCAGGTAAACAGGAGAAACTGGCCGAACTGCTCAAGCAGGACAAAGTATACGTAGTGGCTGATGCCATGCTGAGTAAAGACATTGAAGCAAGTCTGGAATTAAAATGCAAACTGGAATTTGAAATCGAAACCAAATAAAACCGTCATGAATAAGTATTTTCTAAAAACAAGTTTACTTGCCGCAACACTGGTACTGATGTCAATGAGCGGAACTGAAATTAATGCAGACATGTTAATTGGCGTTTGGGAACCAAGTAATGGCAGATCCAGAATCAAGATTGAAAAAATTGGAACAAAATTCTACGGCAAAATAGTCTGGCTGAAGGAACCTGTTGATCCCAACACTAAAAAACCAAAAGTAGACAAGAACAATCCGGAT
>CAZRKA010000196.1:0-5213 GCA_964600345.1 uncultured Chitinophaga sp.
ACTTGAGCCGGACAATAAAAAGATATATTACACACTTGGTAAAACTCAGAAGATGCTGATGATGTTTGATGAAGCTAAAGCATCTTTAACCATATATCTGGAAGCAGATATCAGAAGATCAAAAATTTACGAAGACGATGCCAAATCTATCATTAAGAATATTGACGTCCTGAAAGCACTTTATCACAATCCTGTAGAATTTAAACCTCAGAATCTGGGACCTAATGTCAATACTGCAAATGGTGAATACTGGCCGGGGCTGACACTGGACGGGAAATACTTTTATTTTACCAGGATGATGAGCAGAAACAGCGGCCATTATGAAGATTTTTACCGCTCAGAAATCAAAGACAGTGTTTTCGGACCTTCAATAAGAATGCCCGAACCCGTGAATACAGCCGGTAATGAAGGTACTATCTCGATTACGGCTGATGGAAAAACCATTTTCTTTTCGGCCAAAGACCGCGTAAATGATATGGGCATGCCACTTGGAATTGGCGAATTTGATATCTATTACTCCGGTTATCATATGGGACAATGGAGTAAACCGGTAAATCTTGGTCAGCCAATAAACTCTGACCGCTGGGACGCCCAGCCATCCATCAGTCCTGATGGTTTAACACTTTATTTTTCGAGCGACCGTCCCGGCGGATATGGAGGTGCAGACATCTGGATGTCGACTTTTAAAGACGGTCGATTTCAGACACCTGTCAATCTCGGACCGGAAGTGAATACACCTGGTGAAGAGCAATCACCTTTTATACATTACGACAATCAGACACTTTATTTTTCTTCGAACGGGCATCCCGGAATCGGAGGCGGTGATATTTTTGTGTGCCGCAAAGGGACTGATGGTAAATTTGGAAACAGATTGAATATCGGTTATCCGATTAATTCAGAAAAAGACGAGCTCGGATTGATAGTTGACCGACTGGGTAAATTCGGATATTTGAGTTCTGAACGCCCCGGAGGTTATGGCGGACTTGATATCTATAAGTTTGAACTGCCGTCAAATCTTAAACCGGAGCCGGTCAGTTATGTCACCGGAACCGTATATGACGCTATTTCCATGGAAAAGATTGAGGCCGATATGGAACTGACAGACCTTGCCACCGGCGAAATCATTATTAAAACCAGGAGTCAGAGAGGCAGTGGTGCATTCTTTATGGTATTAAAATCGAACAGGAATTACATGCTGACAATTGACCAGACTAACTATCTGTTTTACTCTGCCAACTTTTCTCTAAAAGAACACAGTAGTCTGGAACCTTATAAACTTGATGTACCGCTTAAAAAACCAGCAACAGATATAGAGGTTGTTCTAAACAATGTATTCTTCGATGTAGACAAATACGAACTGAAACCAGAATCAAAACTTGAACTCGACAAGCTGGTTCATTTGCTGAAAAAATTCCCTTTCATGAAAATTGAGATTGGTGGACATACCGACAATACAGGTGATAAGGCAAAGAACAAAGTACTTTCTCAGAACAGAGCCAAGGCAGTTAAAGAATATCTTGTAAGCAAAGGCATCGATGCTACACGTTTATCTGCCATCGGCTACGGAGACAGCAAACCTGTTGCCGATAACAATACAGAGGAAGGCAGAGCAAAAAACAGAAGAACTGTGTTTAAGGTACTGAGCGTTCAGTAAGCTTACCCTTGCCCGATTTTTTATTATTTTCCGGTATAAGTGGAAGGTGAAATAGCCCTCAATCTGATCTTGATTTCTTCGGGTACGTCAAGACTTTCTATGAAAGATTTGATTTCAGGTTCGCCGATATGCGAATTGGTGCGGGTAAGGTCTTTAAGTGCTTCGTAAGGATTAGGGAAAGCGATACTTCTCAGAACAGTTTGAATGGCTTCAGCTACAACGGCCCAGTTATTATTGAGATCGCGGTCTATTGCTTCGCGGTTCAGGATGAGCTTATCCAGTCCTTTTGAGAGGCTTGCAAATGCGATCAGACAATGTGAAAACGGCACGCCGATATTTCTTAAAACTGTTGAATCTGTAAGATCTCGCTGTAAACGGGATACCGGCAATTTGGCGGCCAGATGCTCAAAAATTGCATTGGCAATGCCAAGATTACCTTCGGCATTTTCAAAATCTATCGGATTCACTTTATGCGGCATGGCGCTGCTGCCTATTTCGCCCGCCTTTAATTTCTGCTTGAAATAATCCATGGCGATATACTGCCAGATATCCCTGCTGAGGTCAATCAGGATGGTGTTAATTCTTTTGAAAACATCACATATGGCAGCCAGATTATCATAGTGTTCTATCTGTGTGGTTGGATAACTCCTTTCGAGTTTTAAGACCGTATTCACAAAATGATCCCCGAATGCCTGCCAGTCATTTTCGGGGAATGCCACATAATGGGCATTGAAATTACCTGTAGCTCCACCGAATTTTGCTGAAAACGGCAACATGAGTAATTGCTCGTATTGTTTCTTCAGTCGGGCTGAGAAAACCTGCAACTCCTTTCCCAGTCTGGTGGGGCTTGCAGCCTGTCCATGTGTGCGGGCAAGCATTGGGACATCTTTATACGTTTCGCTCATTTCGTCGAGCGTCTTGATTACTGACTGTAATTCCGGAAGAACTACCGAGTGCAGAGCTTCTTTGATACTTAACGGAATGGCAGTATTATTAATATCCTGGCTGGTTAATCCAAAGTGAACCCATTCTCTTTCCGAACCCAAATCATTTTTGCGCAGGCATTCCTTTACAAAATACTCAACTGCCTTAACGTCGTGATTAGTGGTTTTTTCAGTCTCTTTAATTTCCGACGCCATTGCCTCGGTGAAATTCAAATAAACTGAACGCAGATTCTGTTTCTGCTCTTCAGAAAAGAGCATTGAAAAACCTTTTAAACCAATAGAATTGAGGTAAATTAAATACTCAATTTCTATTAATACCCGGTAGCGTATAAGTCCAAATTCCGAAAAAAAAGGAGCAAGTTTTTGCGTTTTAGACCTGTAGCGTCCGTCTACAGGACTTATTGCGGTGAGTTCATTCAATTTCATCGGCGCAAAAATACAGATAACTTTTCCAAACTTTAAACTTTGGAAAACTTCGAAGGCTTTCATCCCCTTATTCCGTCGTTTATCGAAAAAAGCATCCCGCAGCAATGCCTATCATCTTATTTTGCAAGTTCATCAGCAGCAGAATTGACATGAAAGAATTTCTCAAATACACATTTGCCACGGTAATCGGGCTTTTCATTACCTTTATTTTTATTGGCGTTTTGCTGTTTTTTACCATCATGGGACTAATCAGCTCAGCCGGTAAGAAAGAAGTCAGTGTTAAAGACAACAGCGTTCTCGAACTGAACATTGATTACGACATACCCGAGCGCACCAATATGGATTTTTCGGCAATGTTCAACCAGGACGGCGAAGGGCAGATGCTGGGCCTTGACAATATCCTGTCTCTTATAAACCACGCAAAAACTGATTCTAAGATCAAAGGAATTTACCTTAAAACCAACATCAATGGCACAGGTTATGCGACCATGCTTGAAATAAGAAATGCACTGAAAGATTTTAAATCCAGTGGTAAATTTATCTATACGATTGCGCCTTATTACGACGAAAAGAATTACTATCTGGCCTGTGTAGCTGATTCAATTTTCATTGACCGTTCAGGAAGCGTTTTGTTTAACGGATTAACTGCTAATATAATGTTCTTTAAAGGCGCCCTCGATAAACTGGGTGTTGAAATGCAATATGTAAAAGTAGGCGAATACAAGGGCGCAGTTGAAGCATTTACACGCAGTGAACTCAGCGAAGAAAACCGCAGTCAGATTTCCGAATATGTACACGATTTGTATTATACAATCGTAAACACCATTAGTGAAAGCAGAAATATAGATACCGCTGCAATCAATAAAGCATTCAACGAATTCACAATACAATCACCCGAACAGGCTGTTAAATTTGGCTTGATAGACCGCCTGACATACTCAGATGAGGTTGAGGAAAACATGAAGAAAAGGCTGAAAGTTAAAAAAGACAAGGACCTTAACATCATAAAAGCCGGCTCATATTCCAACGACAAGGAAGACAACAATGACAGCAAGGATAAAATAGCTATCGTTTACGCTGTTGGAGAGATTATTGACGGTGAAGGAAATCAGTCTACCATTGGCTCTGTATCAATGGCGAAAGCTATTGCCAAAGCGAGAGATGATAAAAATGTCAAAGCAATAGTACTCAGGGTAAACTCGCCCGGAGGAAGCTCCATTGCCAGCGATATCATAGCAAGGGAAATTGCGCTTTGTAAAGGCAAAAAACCGGTTGTTGTATCCATGAACGATATAGCAGCAAGCGGAGGGTATTATATAAGTGCATTTGCAGATTCAATCATCGCCTTACCAAATACTATTACCGGATCAATTGGTGTTTTCGGACTTTTCCCGAATATGCACGAATTACTGGTGAATAAAATGGGGCTCAGTTTTGAAAGTGTCAAGACCGGAATGTATTCTGATTTTGCAAGAGTAGACAAACCTTTGAGTGAGACAGACCGTTTTTACCTGCAGAGCATGGTTAACCGCATTTACGACGACTTTACAAACGTTGTAGAAAAAGGTCGAAATCTCGACAGTGTGAGTGTAGAAGCTATGGCTCAGGGAAGGGTCTGGACAGCCAGACAAGCACTGAGACTTAAACTGATAGACTCTTATGGCGGAATAGCAGATGCAATAAAAATTGCTGCTTATATGGCCAAAATAAAATCATACAGCATTGCCGAATACCCTAAAATTCAGGATCCTTTCACTCAGTTTTTCAAACAATCCGGCAACAGTGTAATGGAGAGAAAACTCGCCTCCGATCTTGGTGTATTTTATTCTTATTATAAAACCCTGCAAACCGGACTTAAGGTTCAGGGTTTCCAGATGAGAATGCCTTTCGAGCTTTCAGTTCAGTAAGGAATTCATTAAATTTGTATCCCCATGAAATTTATATTTTCTCTTTTATGCTTATGCGCCAGTATTGCACTGTCGGGACAGAGTTATGCCAAAGACTGGCATCAGCAGTATAGTCCGAAAGACACCAATTACGGCATCGGACTGCATCAGGCAATTCAGAACAATCCTGCTCCTGCCGGTGCCAAAACAGTCATAGTGGCTGTTATTGATGACGGGGTAGACATTAATCACCCCGACCTGAAAGGCAATATCCGTGATTACGCTACGATCAACGAGCTGATA
>CAZRKA010000197.1:0-5198 GCA_964600345.1 uncultured Chitinophaga sp.
TATCCCTTCTCACATCTGCACTCACAGATATCCCACTGGCCATTCTGATTGTCTGTGTCAATATCCCTTTTGTGATTCTTGCATACATAATTTTAGGGAAAGAATTTGCATTTAAAACCTCGCTGGCCATCAGCGGACTTGCCATTTGTGTAGCTCTGGTCCAATTCCCTAATGTAACCAATGACAATCTGCTGGTTGCACTCTTCGGCGGTTTTTTCCTGGGTGCAGGCATAGGTCTGGCAGTAAGAGGAGGCGCTGTCATAGACGGGACAGAAGTGCTTGCAATTTACCTGAGTAAAAAACTCGGCACTACCATAGGCGATATCATCATTCTCATCAATATTCTGATATTTTCTACCGCTGCCTATTTGCTTTCAATAGAAATAGCCATGTATTCGATGATTACCTATCTTGCTGCTTCGCGCACCCTCGATTTCATTGTTGAAGGAATTGAAGAATACATCGGCGTTACAATAGTTGCTTCAAGATGCGAAGAGATAAGACACATGATCATTCACAAAATGGGCAGGGGTGTTACCGTTTACAGCGGCAAGAAAGGTTATGGAAAACGCGGTGAAACCAAAGAGACTGATATCATTTTTACTGTCGTCACCAGACTTGAACTGAACAAACTTCAGCTTGAAATTGAAAAAATAGAACCGGATGCTTTCGTTGTCATGAATTCTGTGAAAGACACCAAAGGCGGCATGATAAAAAAAAGACGGCTGCAACATTAATCCGGAATCAGAAACGGATAATGACATTCCGTTTCCACAGTTTTACATTTTACATCACGCTATTCTCTGTCTACCATAGCCAGTCTTTTAAGCGTCTCCGCTTCAATGCAGATAAAATCGTATTCCTCGACAACCTTACCTGTTATGAGGTAAGTACCTCTTCCGGTAAACGGATATTTTGATGCGCTTTGCGGAAAATGCACAGTATCTATCCATTGTCCCATACGGTCGGTAAAGGTGCCGAAATACATGCGCTCTCCATTTGCAGTCCGCGAATATTTGATTGTCACCAGTTGCCCGACGACTGTTACTGTTTTACCGCAAAAGTCCTTTAATTCAATTGCCAATACGCCATCGGGTGCGGACTCTTTCAGCAAATCAAAAGGTGAACAATACGGAAATCCGAACAATTCGATTTCTTCAAATGCCTGGTCATAACTACTGTGTGACAATGTAGGAATCTTCCATTTTTTCTGCTTTTTCCCGAAGAGGTCTTTGGTATGATTGACCATTTTAGTCGGTTGCAAAAGCGAATGAACTTCCCATAACAATTCCATTTTATTTCTCCCGCTGAAGCCAAAACAACCTGCTCTTATCAGCAGTCTCATTTGCTCAATACCTATATGCACTCTGTTGATCAGATCGAACATATCCCTGTACAAACCATTCCTTTCGCGCTCTGTCAGAATATCCAGAATTGCATCACCTTCCAGACCGGCGATCATGCTGAGTCCCGGGTAAATCGACTTGCCTTCAATCCTGCATAATACAGCACTTTTATTGATACAGGGGTATTTAATCTCGGCGCCAAGCATACGCGCTTCATGAATGTATAACTCCTGTCTATAAAATCCTCCTCCATTATTGAGCGTAGCCGTAAGATATTCCAGCGGATAATACGCCTTCAGAAAAAGCGCCTGATAACTTTCGACGGCGTAACTGGCAGAATGTCCTTTCGAAAATGCAAAATTGGCAAAACTCTCAATCTGCATCCAGATATCGGTAATCACTTTTTCTGCATAGCCTTTTTGGCGGCAATTGGAGAAAAAATTATCCTTTACCCTCCCAAACTCATTGCGCTGTTTGAATTTCCAAGACATTCCCCTGCGCAGATAATCGGATTCAGCAAGCGAAAGCCCTGCAAAATAATGCGCAATCTTAATTACATCTTCCTGATACACCATCACGCCGTAAGTCTCTTCAAGCAATTCGTACAATTCAGGAATAGCTTTGCGGGCCTTTTCCCTGAGGGCGGGATCTCTGAACCTGACAATATATTCCCTCATCATACCACTGCGCGCAACTCCCGGTCTGATAATGGAACTGGCCGCAACCAGACGCAGATAATCATCGGCCTTTAGTTTAGTCAACAACATGCGCATGGCCGGCGACTCGACATAGAAACAGCCGATGGTATTGCCGCATCTTAACAACTCCTTAACTTTTTCATCGGTTTTAAATCGGTTGATATCGTGAATATCAATTTCATGATTCTGATTTTCTTTTACCAATGACAATGTATCCTTAATCTTGCCAAGTCCCCGCTGACTTAGAATATCGAATTTGTAAAGTCCGATGTCTTCGGCTTCCAGCATACTGAACTGAGTTGTCTGATATCCCTTGGGAGGCATGTTGGTTGCTGTATATCTGTAGATGGGCTCTTCAGAAATAATGATACCGCTGGAATGTATGCTGAGATGTGATGGAAATCCTTTGATAAGACTACTGTAATACATAATCATGCGACCGGTTTCATCTGTATCTGACGGTTTACTTATTTTTTGTAAATCGTCAATTTCTCCGGGGGGTAAACCAAAAACTTTACCGATTTCGCGAATGACCGCATCGTGCTGAAATGTATTATAGGCTCCGAGCAGAGAAGTGCGTTCGTTGCCAAACCTTTCAAAAATGTAACGCGTGATGTCGTCGCGGTCAGTCCACGAAAAATCCATATCAAAATCGGGAGCATTGCTGCGATAAAGATTGATGAAGCGCTCGAAATACAGATCGAGTTCAATCGGATCAACATCTGTTATCCTGAGAAGGTAAGCCAGTATGCTGTTGGCTCCGCTACCCCTGCCGACATAGTAGTAATTTTTGTGTCGGGCATAATTGATGATGTCCCAGTTGATGAGAAAATAAGAGGCAAACTGCAGTTGTTCTATCACCTGAAGTTCCTTTTCCAGTCTGTCCATTACTATCTTATCGGGATTAGGATACCGGTAGCTAAGTCCGGCCAGGCATTCCGCCCTGAGCAATTCTGTGTCTCCAATAGCAGAACCGGTATAATAACGCAAATTTTTATTGCTCAGTTTGCCGTATTCAAAATCAATGTGACAAGAGTCAAATAAAGACTTAGTATTGTTGAGAATATCCGGAAATTCAGAGAAGGCGTTTTCAAGTTCAACTCTGCAAGGCATTATTTCCGTACCCGAAGCCTGTTCTATATCCGGTAGTTTACTAAGAAGTGTATTGCAATCAATAGCGCGCAATAAACGGTGTGCATTAAATTGTTTTTTTCCGGCAAAACTGACGGTCTGCAGTATCACCATTTTCTTTATAAGATGCCTGTATGGAGAAAATGAGAAATACTTGAGTTGCTGCATGGAAACACCGATGTATTCGTTGCTTCTCAACACAAAACCATTATAGGCACTCAGTGGATAAACAATGAAGGCATTTGTAAATTCGGGAGCTCTTGCTTCGAACGGGTAAGCGCCGTGTAACTTTGCCGACAAGTGGCGGTTAAGTTCTTCAAAACCGCTGTTGTTCTGTGCAATACCGACATATACCTGTGAGACTCCATTTCTGAAATCTATACCCATAACGGCTTTGAGTCCTTTTTCTTTAGACAGGCGTATAGTATCGAGACAAGCAGATGTATTATTGATGTCAGTCAGAACAAAACTGTCGTAACCCTTTAGTTTTAATTCGTCCATCAGAGATTCGGCACTGAACGTTCCGTAGCAGAATGAATAATATGTATGGCAGTTCAGTAACATTTTGTTTATTTTAATTCAGATTGATTTTTGAAGAATTGATTATTGAACAACTGATTTTTGAAATACCGGACTATTCCATCAATTTATCAGTTTATCAGTTTATCAATTTATCAGTTTATCAGTTTATCAGTTTATCAGATTATCAAACTATCTCTAGTCCCTGTATCAGAGCCTCCTTCGTCGGCACGCATTCATGGCAAGCCTATTCTCCTACTCTTCTATCTTCTATCTTCTACTCTCCTACTCTTCTATCTCCTATCTTCTACTCTCCTACTCTTCTATCTCCTATCTCCTATCTCCCCCCTCCTCTCCCAATCGCATCTTTCCCGTACCTCAACCTTATCTTATCCATAGCCCGCAGGAGCTCTATCTGTTCGAGAGTATCTTCAAAAAGATTGTACTGGTGTCCGCCGTGAACGAGGTGACTGAAGCGTACGCCGATCAGACGGATCAGCATGCGTTTCTGATAAAGTTTGTTGAACAGTTCCAAAACCTTGGCAATTAAAATATGATCGAGAGATGTATAGGGAATTCTCGATTGCATGGTATAGGTATTAAAATCAGTGTAACGGATTTTGACAGTCACACAGGCTGTCAGTTTCTGTTCTGTTCTCAGCTGGAAGGCCAGCTTTTCGGTCATGCTGCTTAAAATGCCCTTCAGTGCAATTACATCAATGGTATCTTTTTCGAAGGTGCGCTCAGAGGATATAGATTTTCGTTCCGAATAGGGAATCACGGGCGACTGGTCTATGCCGTTGGCTTTGCGCCAGATTACCTGACCGTTTTCGCCAAGTACCTGCTGAAGTAGCTCCATTGGCATTTCCTGCAGGGTATGTATCCAGCTAATGCCCATACCTCTTAAAAGACCATAGGTTTTTTCGCCGACCATGGGGATTTTCCTGATTGAAAGCGGAGCCAGAAATGTTTTTTCGCTGCCGAAAGGAATCTGTTTCTGTCCGTTTGGTTTTGCTTCGCCGGTACCGACCTTGGAAACTGTCTTATTGGATGAGAGTGCGAAAGATATCGGCAGATTGGTTTCGCGTGTGATGCGCTGACGCAATTCTGTTGCCAGTTTATAAGTGCCGAAAAATCTTTCCATACCGGTGAGGTCGATATAAAATTCGTCTATTGAGGTTTTTTCATAAAGCGGCACACCTTCCCGGATGATTTCGGTTACCATGTCCGAATATTTGCTGTACAAGGCAGAATCACCTCTGACTATAACAGCTTCGGGACAAAGCAGACGGGCAGTGCGCATGGGCATGGCAGAATGTATTCCGTATTCGCGTGCTTCATAACTGCACGATGCCACCACACCCCTGTCGCCACTGCCGCCCACAAGCACCGGCTTTCCGAGCAGACGGGGGTTGATCAGCCTCTCTACCGACACAAAGAATGAATCGAGATCGATATGTACGATTTGTCTTTCCATTTCACTTATAAATACTTTTTCTGTAAA
>CAZRKA010000198.1:0-5147 GCA_964600345.1 uncultured Chitinophaga sp.
ATTTACAGATTATCTCGACGATACAAAAGGCAATTACACCGATTATAATGCCATAGTGGCTAAACAGGGACTCGGGGCAGGCGAGTATGCACACCCGCAAACTCTTCGCGACAGACCACCTATAAAAGCCGGCAGTATGCGCGGAGATCCTCATCTGAACGACTGGTACTTTATAGCCGGTATTACCATCAGTTTCAGAAACGTGATAGGCGACCCGTGTTCAGGATTGTAATCTGTAACATTGCGGGGTTCGAATCCGTTATAATTTTCGAAAAATAAATCCTACTTTTGCATGCTTTCCGCCAAGCAGATGCCAACCAGTTCACTATTGCCTAAAATCGACAGAGAAAAACTCCCTGAGCACATTGCCATAATTATGGATGGCAACGGCAGATGGGCAAAGAAAAGAGCTCTGCCGAGAGTTGTAGGTCACGAGTATGGTGTCAAGTCTGTCAGAACAGTTGCAGAGACTGCGGCCAAACTGGGCGTTAAGTACCTCACTCTTTATACTTTCAGCACCGAAAACTGGAACCGTCCGAAGCTGGAAGTAAAAGCGATAATGGCCCTGCTGGTCCGCACCATCAGAAAAGAAGTTGCGACACTGCAAAAAAACGATATACGTTTAAGAACAATAGGCGATATCAAGGCGCTTCCGAAAGAGGCTTATAAGGAACTTCAGGAGGCAATGGAGCTTACGGCCAACAACAAGCGAATGGATCTGGTTCTTGCACTGAATTACAGCGCCAGATGGGATATAGTTCAGGCTACAAAGAAAATAGCCAGCGAGGTTCAGAAAGGCAATCTGGACGTTAAAGACATAGACGAAAAAGTAATCAGTGCTTCGCTGAATACAGGCAAATTACCCGAACCCGATCTGCTGATAAGAACCAGCGGCGAATTCCGCATCAGCAATTTTATGCTTTGGGAAATGGCGTACGGCGAATTTTATTTTACAGATATATACTGGCCCGAGTTTGATCAGGAAGCTTTTTACAAAGCCATACTGGATTATCAGAAAAGAGAAAGAAGATTTGGAAAAACAAGTGAACAGATTTAATTTGAAAAAGCACCTACTAATTGCCGCGCTGCTCTGCCTTCCGACCATCTTCGGCCTCAGGCTGAATGCTCAGGATACCATCAGGAATTACATGACACTCGATTACAACAAACCAAAAGAATTTGTAATCGTATCTATCGAAACCAAAGGCAATAAATTTATTGATAAAAATATCATTCTTTTTAATTCAGGTCTTTCATACAACCAGAAAATAAAAGTACCGGGGAATGAAATTTCACAGGCTATTGACAATCTCTGGAAGCAGGGATATTTTTCGTTTGTCAGTGTCTATGCAAAGAAAATTGAAGGCAATAAAATTTATCTCGTTATCGAGGTAACAGAAAGACCGCGATTATCCAGATTCTCTATACGCGGTATCGGTAAATCTGAAGCTAAAAACCTGCGCGAAGAACTCAGTGTTAAGGCCGGTATGGTGATCAATGAAGACATGCTGAATAAGCTGAGAAGAGAAATCAGGTCGCATTATTTCAAAAAAGGGTATTACGGTGTTGCCATTGATTTTAAACAGGATGCAGATACAACGCCTAACAAGGATATTCTAAGAATAGCCATTGACAAGGGCAAAAAAGTGAGGGTTCATGATATTGAATTTGCAGGAAATACAGACCTTACCGACAAAGACCTTAGACGCAGTCTGAAAAAGACAAAACGCAAACGGGGCAAGATCAACTTCTTTGCCTCTTCCAAATTTGTGGAAGAAACATATAAGGAGGAACTCAAATCCGTAATTGCAAAATACAACAGTAAGGGGTACCGCGATGCAGTTATTACTTTCGATTCGGTTGTCCGTATAAGTCCTAACAGGGTGGCCATTAAAATTGGCGTCAACGAAGGAAGAAAATACTATTTCAGGAATATCACCTTTACCGGAAATAACAAATACAGCAGCGAAGATCTGGGCAAGGTGCTGGGTATCAAAAAAGGAGATATTTACGACCAGTCTGTTCTGGAAGAAAGACTTTACTTCAGTCCTAACGGAACCGACCTTTCAAGTCTCTATATGGACGACGGTTACCTGTTCTTCGGAGTAACACCGGTTGAAGTAAAAGTTGAGAACGACAGCATAGACATAGAAATAAGGATTATTGAGAGGTCTCAGGCCACATACAACAAAATCATTGTCAAGGGCAATACCAAAACCAGCGATCATGTGGTTTTGCGCGAACTCAGGACCCGTCCGGGACAAAAGTTTTCGAGGAGTGATATTCAGCGTTCGGTCAGGGAATTGTCGCAGCTTGGATATTTCGATCCTCAGGCAATAAGTGTCAACCCTGTGCCAAACCCTCAGACAGGAACAGTTGATATCGAGTATACAGTTGCCGAAAAAGCCAACGACCAGATAGAGCTTTCGGGCGGATGGGGTGGTAATAACAGAAACTCCGGCTTCGGTCAGTCTTATGGATACGGAGGACTTGTAGGAACACTCGGATTGACGCTTAATAATTTCTCTACAAGAAAACTGTTCAAGCCATTTCTATGGAACCCTTTACCATCAGGTGACGGGCAAAAACTGAGCATCAGGGCGCAGTCTAACGGACTGTATTACCAGTCGTATAATTTTTCGTTTACGGAGCCATGGTTCGGTGGTAAAAAGCCGAATTCGTTTACAGCCAGTATGTACCGCACCAATCAGTCTTTTGACGCACGACCTCGAACCGATCCGGACAAGCGTTTCATCAAGATTACCGGTTTTACATTACAACTGGGAAAAAGATTGCGCTGGCCCGACGATTACTTCTCTGCGTTTTACTCGCTGAATCTTCAGCAATACCAGTTAAACAATGCCAATGGTGCTTACGGACTTCAGCTGAATACAGGAAGGAGCAACAACATAGAATTCAAATACGTACTAACCAGAAGCTCTGTTAACGAACCTATTTTCCCGACCGGCGGTTCTACATTTACACTTAGTCTGGCTGCTACTCCTCCGATTTCTGCATTCGGAAATAAAGATTATTCAACGGTATCACTGGAAGATAAATACAAATGGATTGAATACCACAAGTGGAAATTCGATGCTGAAAATTATCAGAGGGTATTCGGCAAATTCATACTGGCAACCAGGGTTAGATTTGGTTATCTGGGGTATTACAACAAGAGTCTTGGATTGTCGCCTTTCGAAAGATTTATGGTGGGTGGAAGCGGATTAAACAGTTTTGGACAAATCGGAACAGAAATTATATCACTGAGAGGATATCCCGACAGAAGTATAACGGAAAATGCTGTTGGGGGGTCGAGCAATTCAGGTGCGGCCATTTTCAATAAATTTACCTGCGAACTTCGATTCCCCGTAACCAATACGCCAAGCGCATCCATATACCTGCAGGCTTTTGTCGAAGGCGGTAATGCCTGGATAGATACGCGTTCGTTTAATCCATTCGATTTAAAACGAAGTGCAGGTGCGGGTGTCAGATTGTTTTTACCGATGTTCGGATTGCTCGGACTCGATTACGCTTACGGATTTGACTGGAAAACACTTGGCAGCGGCCTGACTACAAAGGCCGGACAGTTCCATTTCTTCATCGGTCAGCAGTTCTAAAAAGTGCTGCTTAACAGGCTGTTTTACAGAGATATAATATTTTTGGAAAATATTAGCCTTTACTTTACCTTTGCAGTCCGTTTTAAAAACGAGCTCTGATATATGGATGTACTAAGGGAATTTGATATTGAGTTTATAAAACTCAAGGAAGGTGAACACAAATTCGAATACCACATTTCAGACGAGTTTTTTAAAGCGTTCAACAGTTCTTTAACAGCGCAGGACATGCTGGTTTCGCTTTTGTTTACTAAGTCGGGCAGCATGTTTACACTGGTATTCGGTATCAGCGGAAAAATTAAACTCGACTGTGACAGATGTTTGAGTACGATTGATTTTCCCGTAAAAGACAGCCACACAGTGCTGGTTAAGATATCGGATTACCCGCAGGAAAGCAGCGACGATCTGATTTATCTGACGCCGCACGATTACAAGCTGAACATAGCTCAGCATGTATACGATTTCATCAACCTGTCCATTCCGATCAAGAAGACATGTTCGGAAGTTGGAAGAGTTTGTGATCCTGCAGTTACCGAAAAGATCAACAGTGTGATTGATGTGGAAACCATTGCAAACGATCTGCCTGAAAGAGATACCGACGAAGAAGACGAAGAATAAAATAACAGTATTTAATTAAATATAAAATAAAATGCCAAATCCTAAACGAAAAATATCGCGCACCAGAAGGGACAAACGCAGGACTCACCACAACCTGGACAACAAGCAATTTATTGCCGACCCTACAACCGGCGACATTTCTTTGTATCACCGTGTTAACCTGGAAACAGGCATGTACCGTGGTGTAAAGGTGATGAAAGGTCGTAACGACTAATCAATTTTGAATACAATGCGTATCGGTTTAGACGCAATGGGGGGAGATTATGCTCCACTCGAGGCTGTTAAAGGTGCTATTGCCGCAAGGCTGCAGAATCCGGATATCATTCCAGTTTTATTTGGTCAGAAAGACCGGATTGAGGAATGTATGCGCGAACTGGGTGTTGCCGAAGATACCCTCGAAATCGTTCACGCATCAGAAGTGATAGAAATGGGCGAACATGCCACCAAGGCTATAGCCCATAAAAAGAACTCAAGTATAAACATCGCCTACAGGTATCTTGCCGAACAGCAGATTCAGGCATTTATTGGCGCCGGCAACACCGGAGCAATGCTTGTCGGTTCTATATTTTCTGTTAAGGCTATAGATGGTGTTCAGCGTCCGACCATTGTTTCACTTTTACCTAAAGTAAACGGCGGTTTCGGTGTTCTTCTTGACGTTGGAGCCAATGCGGATTGTAAACCCGAAGTGCTCAATCAGTTTGCCATACTCGGCTCATTGTATGCCCAGTATGTTTACGGAATAAAAGACCCTAAAGTTGCATTACTGAGCATCGGTGAGGAGAAAGAGAAAGGCAATCTGCTGATACAGGCAGCATATCCGCTGCTTGAAATGAATGACAGAATCAGTTTTGTCGGAAATGTGGAAGGCCGCGATTTATTTAATGATAAAGCAGATGTGATTGTATGCGACGGTTA
>CAZRKA010000199.1:0-5132 GCA_964600345.1 uncultured Chitinophaga sp.
GACCTGTATATGAGAATCAAGGATTCAATAATATCCAGAAAAGCAACATCGTTCGGCATGCGATATGCCGCTTCGGTAACCCAGTTCTTGCAATGGAGTGTATTTCCGGTCGGTGCCTTTATAATATTTTGAGTATTTGACTCTGTAATGCTCATGGGTGCAAAAGTACAAAGAAAGTGGAGAATTGGAAGAAGAAGTATGCCTAATTTGATATGGTTTGAAAAGATGTTTGCCTGTCAGGTTTGATGCAAAGCTTCATAATCCCTGATAAAATCATACCTGATATCTTCATGCAATTTATTCATTGCCTTTTCAATTTTGATCAACTGACGTTCGTACAGATTCTGCAAAGCCGTTATTGGATGATTACCTGAAACAGTTTTTTTAAGTCTCCCTGCAAAATGGATCAGGAGTTCTGTTTCTGTTGCCGGATTGCCACTGTATTTAATGTGCTTGCTGACATATCTGAGAATTTTTCTCACCTGTTTGGTGTATTTATAGGCACCCAGAAATTTGAGTTCATCAAATAAATCGTCGACCTCCTGTTTTATATCCTCAATAAATCCGGCTTCGTTCTGCTGTTCAAACAATAAATAAGAAAGCAATTCCTTATTTTCTTTTTTATACTTCGCAAGCCGCAGGCATAACGCAGTTAGTTCTCCGGGTTCGAGTGCCAGTAGCGTTTTTTTAATATCGTTGAGCGCAGGCATTTGCATGAGGCGAATTTAAGCATAAACTTATTCGCTTGAAATTGGCATTTAATCATTCTTAATCCAGTTCAATGTTTTGGTCTGTAAATAATACCGAGTTTTGTATTGAAAATTTAAACCGTATGTCAAATACAATTCTTCACAAGGCAGACAGCAGGGGCAATGCCAATCACGGCTGGCTCCAAAGCTATCACACATTCAGTTTTGCAGGCTATTACAATGCGGAATGCATGAATTTCGGAGTACTAAGGGTGCTTAACGACGACACGGTTGCTGCAGGCATGGGATTCGGCACCCACCCGCACGACAACATGGAGATCATCAGTATTCCTCTCGAAGGAGATCTGGAACACAAAGACAGTATGGGTAATACTACTGTGATTCGCAAGGGTGATATTCAGATTATGAGCGCCGGTACAGGTATCAGACACAGCGAATACAATAAAAACACCGATAAGCCGGTAAAGTTTCTTCAGATATGGATATTTCCGAATAAGAAAAATGTGACACCCCGCTACGATCAGATAAGTTTAAAAGAAGAAGACCGCCGCAATAAACTTCAGCAAATACTCTCTCCGGATGAAAACGACAGTGGAGTTTGGATTCACCAGGATGCCTGGTTTCACCTTGGAAAATTTGACAAGGATATCAAAACAGATTATATTCTGAAGAAAAGCGGAAATGGCGTCTATATTTTTGTCATAAGCGGACGGTTTGAAGTCAATGGCGAGTTATTGTCTCCAAGAGATGGCTTTGGCATACTGAATACAGACAAAATAGAAATCAGTGCAGAAACAGAAGGTGAAATATTGCTGATGGAAGTGCCGATGCAGATCAGTTAATCATGCATATTGCGGTGTTGTTCAGGTTCACGCCTCATTAAAGGCAGTCAGCAACTTAATTTCGTTGCGGTACAAAATCAGTTTTTTATCATTTTCCAGTTGTTTCAGCAAACGTGATATAACCACTCTGCTGGTGCCCAGTTCTTCGGCAATCTGATTGTGAGAAAGAAGTATGGAGGATTTGCCGGCAATCTTTGATTTATTTCTGAGATACTTAACCAGACGCTGATCCAGTTTGTGAAAGGCCACACTTTCGAGTGACTTAAGGAGTTCGTTGAATCGGTGTGAAAAACTGTTAAATACATAGCTTTTCCAGCTAGGGTATTTACTCAACCACTGATCCAGTTTTTCATGAGGTATCTTGATGTATTCAACTGTATCCTCGGCTATGGCTTTAACCTCGCTCTTGCGCGATTCCATGCAACAGGAATAGGCCATGGCACAGGTTTCGTTACTACTGAGATAATACAACAAAATTTCTCTGTCCTCATCATCTCTTCTCATTACCCTGACTGTTCCGGAAAGTATCAGTGGCATGCTGTTGATATTCTTGCCGTAATCCATCAGCACATCTCCCTCTTTGCATGTCAGAATTTCGGCATCTGCAATTATCTCATCAATTAAAGTTTTTTCAAGTATTGGTGTCAGTTTCTCTCTTAGTTTATCCATAGTTTCAGATTTTAAAATCCAGAATCAGATTCAAATTTAGCATATTTACTTTATTGTAGACGTATTTTAAATTCCCGTATGTTTCGCCGGCTTCTTTTTTGTATGCCGCGAGAAATTTCATTTCCATACCGTTCAGAAATCCTGAAAAGGTATAAGTGGCATAGGCATTCAACTGATGATAGGAAGGCATGCCGTATTTATTAAGCCTGTAATTCCGCACATCAGGTAATTTGACATATCCGTATGCTAAAGCCACATTAAATTGCTTACTGAAGGTTCTGCTCAGTTTGCCCATTGTTGCATGAACATCGCCAAATCCTTCTATTCGTTCGCGGTGCATAAAGGTGTAAAACATTTCCTTTCCCCATTCACGAGGCATCAGGTATCTGCCATCGCCGCTTATATGTGTGTATGCTATACTGCTGTTGTATTTTTTATTTTTAATTCCTGCCTGAACGCTGACGGCATTTGAAACTGCACCCCTGTCCATATAAGTCAGTTGCTGATTCCTGTTGCCACCGTTGTTCAATGCATCCTGATGAAGCAGGATTAAATCCTGATAGAATGTATTTCCGTTTCTTTTTTGTTCTCCGCTTAATTCGAGAACAGCTGTATTCATTACATTTTCCAGCCAGGCATTCCAGATATTGATTTTATATCCTTTCTGAGGCTTGTATAAGAGGTTGAATATGCCGATACCCGAGTTCCCTTCAATATGGCCGCTGTAGTCCGATTTATCTCCTTTTGTATTCACTCCCATCGGATAAATACCGATCGAATTGGACACAGAAAACCATTTAACTGTCGAACGCGGAGAAACAGCACGGAACCATCCGCCATTTAATTCCAAATTCTTACTTTCTTTCAGTTCAAGCCAGATGCCTTCTGTTACGGTTGGTCTCATTCTGCCGTCCTGCGGATTGATAAACGGCGTATTGACTATCAGCTTGCCAATGCTTATCCGGCTTTTTGAAAAATTGTATTTCAGATAGAGCTCTTCAAGCCTGTCGAGGTCGTTTCCATTTTCGTGATCCTGTATGTCAAACAAACCGATTTCATATCGGTTGCTCTGATTTGTCAGGGGGTCCGGTTTATGAATTTCTGACGAGAACACATTGTAAATGAAGAAACCGCTGACACCCACCTGAAAACCCCTGAAAGGTTTTGTTTCCATGCTGATACCTGCGCCGGTTCCAAGTGCGTAGTCGTCTTTCAGCGAGCCTTCATTAAATGTACCCATCATAAAAGTACGGGTATGAGCAGTCCAATGCGCTTTGCTGATACATTCTCTGAGACAAGTGCTGTCGTTGTGATCATCTTTGCGGGGTCCGCTTTCAGACTCCTGTGCCGGCAATGCAATCCATGCAAATGATATGATTAATGCCAGTCTTTTAAGTAACATCTTAATTTATTTCTTAGATTTCTGTGTTTCAATAATTGGAAGAAAAGGACCGAATTTATGTTGTGATTCTGTGAATTTATCGGCAAACGGACCAAATGGATGATCGAAAGGTTTCTCGCTTATTTTAGGCCAGTCTCCTGATATATCCGCTTTCGGACGGATCTGCGAATTAACATATGCTGCAATGTCCCAGGCTTCCTCATCTGTTAATTGCGGGTTATCATGGCTGGCCCCAAGCGGCATATTGTATTTGATATATTTCGCGAAATTTGATATACGGTATAGTCCCGCTCCACTGTTGTAACTTTTATTGCCCCATAAAGGCGGATAAGTAAAAGTTTTTGAATCTGCAGACTTTACACCTGCGCCATCTGCCTGGTGACAGTTCAGACATTTCAGTTGATAAACAAGTTTCCCATTTACCGGATCTGCCGCCCGGTCCGGATACTTAAGTTCTTTTAAACCCGACCCCTTCGGTTTTTCTCCTTTAGCTACTTCTTTTCCCAGCCATTTGATATAAGCCACAATCGCAGTCATTTCTTTTGAAGTTGTGTCGAGTGGCTCGCCATTCAGACTCCTTTCAAAACAATCATTAACGCGCTTGTATATATTTTCCTGCCTGCCTGATCTCGCCCTGTATTTAGGATATGTAGAAGCCACAGCGCTGTAATTATTGCCATAAACTTTTGTGCCTGCTTCAAGATGGCAATTCTGACAATTCAATCCGTTGCTTGAGTTTCTGTTTATTTTTCCCTCCGGTCCAAAATAGTCTGATGTATGAACGATCAAATCTTTGCCGTAAAGTATAAGAGACTTATCGGGATTACCTTCCAGTTCGGATTCATCGGGAGCATGCCAGTATTCAGGTGCACTAGTTTTCATGGCAGAGAATTCCGGTTGAGTTGCGTTATCTTTTTCAACTGATTTATTCCCGGTACCTCCCGAATAGACGACAAACGAAACTGTGAGTCCTATAATGATTATTACAAGACCTATAACCAGGCCAAGTAATCTGGTAATCACAGAAGCAAGTGTTTTCTCGGTATTGAGTGGCAGGTCCATTTTGAAATTATCAGTGTGGAAGTTTTTCTCTGAAAAAGCCGTAAACCCATGTTCCGGCGATTGCACTCAGGAGTGATATGGCAATAACTGTTGCACCGGTTCCTATCTGAGCAAACAAGGGTCCCGGACATGCACCTGTCATAGCCCAGCCCAAACCGAATAACAATCCGCCGTAAATCTGACCTTTGTTAAATGTCTTGGGATGGAATTCGACTGTTTCGCCGTAAATTGTTTTGATATTAAATCTTTTGATAATCTGAATACTGATCATGGCAACCACAATAGCCGAACCGATGATGCCATACATATGAAATGATTCGAGTCGGAACATCTCCTGAATCCTGAACCAGGATATAATCTCGGCCTTGACAAACAAAATTCCGAAAAGCACTCCAACAGCCAGGTATTTGAAATTATACCACCATGGATGACTTAACTGCGATTCGT
>CAZRKA010000200.1:0-5126 GCA_964600345.1 uncultured Chitinophaga sp.
CTGGCTTTTTTTGCCTATCGCGTTCATTTCTGGGGTGATATCAGCGTTCATGGCTGGCATGCTTTTGTGAATGCCATAGCCGATATGGTATTTTCGGTAGCCTGCGGGAGTTTACTTTTTTATCTGAATGCCCGCAACGCCTTTATTCACAGGTGGATATTCCCCTTTTCAGTTTTGTTGATTGCGGTTTTCTCGTTTGCGCTGTACAAGATACACTATTGGGTATGTCATGCCTATTCGGTTATCGGTCCGGAATTCGAGCCGATGTTTAATTCGCTGTGTTTCCAGTTGCTTGATTCTGCTGCCATTATTATAACAGGAGCACTGGTTTATATGCTGCACAATTTCTCGGGAGAGAAAAAACGCATGCAGGAAGTACTGAAGCAACTTGCTTATGATAAAGACAGAGCCGAACTGAATTACCTGCGCTCCAAGATAGAGCCTCATTTTATCTTCAACGGTCTCAACGGCATTTATCACGAAATTGATTTGCAGAATGCCGGTGCAAGATCCAGTTTGCAACAGTTTTCAGATATCATGCGATATCACCTGCAGTATGCGTCGTGCGAAAAAGTGAACTTTGGAATCGAACTTCAGTACTTACAGTCGTATATCAACTTTCAGTTCAAACGCTGCTCCGATTTTCTGACTCTCGAACAAAAGTTCAATGTTGAGGATCCGGAAACGGAAATAGAACCGCTGCTTATTCTTCCTTTTGTAGAGAATGCCTTTAAGTTTTGCAGTGCCGGTGGAAAGCTCAAGGGCAATATCTCTTTTGTACTTGAGTTTAGCAGTAAATTATTAAAGCTGGATCTTATCAATACCTACGATCCGGACTTCAGAAGCCGGCAGTTGCGCAACGGTTTCGGACTCGACAATGTCATGCGGCGTTTGAGTTTGCTTTACCCGGGTCGCTTTACCCTCGACCTGAACGACCGCCGCGATCAGAATTTATTCCAATGTCATCTTGAAATAGCGATATGAAGACACTGCGCACTATTGTAGTAGACGACGAACCGGTTTCACGCCACGGTTTGATCAATATGCTGAACAATTATCCTCTGATAGAAAACTGCGGAACAGCCTACAGTGCTGAAACATTTACAAAGGCGATGCAGGAACATAAACCCGATCTGGTATTTCTTGACATCATGCTGAGAGACCGCAACTCGCTCGACATCATTGCAGGTATTGATGACAATGTTCAGTATATTATCACAACGGCATACGGACAGCACGCCTTGCGCGGATACGAGTTGAGGGTGATAGATTACCTGATGAAACCAATTTCACATGAGAGACTCTCGGTGGCCATTGAAAGAGCCTGGCTGGTTTGCAATTCACTGAGTACGGTTAACGACAGTCTTTTTCTGCGCTCAGAAGGGAAATACCACAGGTTTTGTACCGACGAGATTTTATTTATACAGGGCATGGAAAATTATGTGGTGATACAGACAGAAAGCAAGCGACATGTCTGCAAGATGACCATGACTTATATACGACAACTTTTACCTCATCAGTTTATGCAGGTGCATAAATCGTACATCATCAATACGGGTAAGGTTGAAGCCCTCGACAAACTGAGTGTATATATTAAGACATTTGTTTTGCCAATCAGCAGAGATAAGAAACAGGATGTTTACAAGGTGCTGCTAGGGCAGGGTTTGTAAGGAAATTAAATAAGGCCGGGAATTAACTAAATCCCTTTAGCATATCCGCCTTAAGCGGAACAACAATGGGCAAGCTTAATATCTTCTCTCACCCTCCGGCTTCGTACTCCGCAGCTTTAGCGAAGGAGGGAAGCTTCAGCGTAGGAGGGTTCACTCTTCTATCTTCTCCTCTTCTCCTCATCTCCTCATCTATCCTCTCCTCTTCCATCTTCTACTCCCCACTCTTCCTCTTAAACTCCTGATTCTTCTTATTGAAACTGCTGAAAATCCGGTAAAAGCCATAAAGCACCAGTGCCGTTATAACGATTTCGGATATGATCAGCGTGATTTTGAAACTCTCGACAGAGACGGTATTTTGAATGCTGTCCTTCATTTAATTTGTCTCGGTATAACTGTCGTGCTTAGGGTCCCGGGGCGGAGTTCTCAATACTTTAATAAAGTAGTACAGCATCATAAATATAACTACTGTAAATGCCACCACCATCATGATCAATGCGCCTGTATTCATTTCCTTTTTATTTTTATTTTGAGTGTTTGGCTTTTCTTTTTCTGTTTGCCAGATGAACCATGTATGCTATGAGTGCAAAGACGACCAGGAGAAATGGACGGCTGATGTTCTTAAACCACATCACCCTTTCTTTTTCTCTCACAAATTCGTTGACGCTGAAAGTCTCTGCGGTATATTTTTCGTACAGTGCTTTTTTCTCGCGTGCACTGAAAATATAAGTCTTCTGTTCTTTGCTCAGACCGGCGTTGTTCATAATATTTTCGCCGTGATAAATCACTGAATCGCTTAAACCCTGAAGCTGGGTATTTCTGATCTCAAATAATTCGTCTTTCAGCATTTGCGGATTTTGTGCATTGGCAATTTCAGTTTTGGTACCTGTATGCTGGATGGTATTCCAGATATCGGGTAAACTGGCAAAGAATACAAATCCGAGTATCAGCGGAGTGATGTATTTGATGATGAACTTATAAAAAAGAGGAACCCTGATATCTGCTCCTTCGGTGATTTCGCGCCAGCCTTTATTTATCCCGAAAATCCACGAAAAGAGTATGATTTCAACCAGTGCAAACACAACAAGTGAGACTGTTCCGGCCCAGTAATCGTATTCATCAAACACGCCTTCATTGAAAAATAATACTGTCGGGAGTCCGAGAACCAATACCACCAGTCCGAAAGTCCATGCGGCTTTCTGGCGTTTCCATCCGAATTCGTCTTCCAGAAAACCAATCCATGGCGTTCCCATTGCCAGTGAAGAAGTGATACCGGCAAAGAACAGCAAACCAAACCACATGACACCGGCTATCATAGCCATTGTTGAACCCCATTGCTGAAATAAATAGGGAAGTGTTTTGAATCCCAGTCCGAGTCCTCCGGTTTTAGTCATTTCAACCACCTGGTCTACGCCCAGATAACCAATGGCAATAGGGATGAGTATGGAGCTGCCGAGGACTACTTCCACAAATTCGTTCATCCAGCCCGCCGATTGCGAGTTCAGAGCAATGTCATCCTTCGATTTAACATAGGAAGCATAGCAGTGAATGGAACCCATTCCGAGAGATAAAGTAAAGAATATCTGACCTGCAGCAGCCAGCCATACTTTGGCATTCCATATTGTACTGAAATCGGGTGTCCACAGATAATTGAGTCCGACGGTGCCGTCGTTGATGGCATTGTGTTCGCCTGCCTGCAGGGTGATGCCCTTGTAGGCGAGGAAGAGGCCAAACAATATCAGAAGAGGCATGCCGATTTTAGCTGTTTTTTCAACACCTCCGCTTAAGCCTTTGCTCAGAATCCAGGTATTTATAAAGAGACAAAGCAGCCAGAAGATGATTGATTCATAAGGTATACCGGTAGTGCTGGTATTGATGTCGATGTAATTGCCGAAGAAAGAGGCCACACCGTTCTGGTCCATGCCCTGAAACGAACCGGCAACAGAATGATATACATAAGAGAGCGTCCAGCTTTCGAGGTAGCAGTAATAGGCTGCTACAGCCACGTTGGTAAATATTCCGAATACGCCGATGTATTTCCACAGCCTTTTTTTATCCATACTGTCGAGTATGAAAGGTGTGGAGTGATTGCTTGATTTGCCGCCAAATCTGCCAATGGCCCATTCCACATATAAGAGCGGAAGGCCCATCAGAAGGAAACAGACGAGGTAGGGTATGATAAAGGCTCCGCCGCCGTTTTGAATTGCCTGTACGGGAAAGCGGAGGAAGTTTCCGAGTCCGACGGCATTACCCGCCATTGCCAGTATCAGCCCGACTCTCGAGCCCCACGATTCGTTATTCGCCATGATGGTGCAATTTGCTAAACTTTTGTATAAAAAACAATTATATGGTTAAAAATGATGCTAAGCTGAGATTATGCCTGAACCCCGTCCGCTTATTTCTGAAAATTCGGAGAAACAATCAGTTCTTTTCCACCGCTGCTGTAATCGTAGAATCCCCGACCTGATTTAATCCCCAGATCACCTGAAGTAACCATATTGATGAGCAATGGGCTAGGGGCGTATTTTGGATTTCCCAGACCGTCGTGCAATACATTCATGATGGCCAGACATACATCGAGACCAATAAAGTCGGCAAGCTGAAGAGGACCCATGGGATGAGCCATGCCGAGTTTCATAACTGTGTCAATTTCTGTTACTCCTGCAACACCTTCGTTAAGCGTGATGATGGCTTCGTTGATCATAGGCATTAGTATTCTGTTGGCAACAAAACCGGGGTAGTCGTTTACCAGTGTAGGCACTTTGCCAATGGTACGACTTAATTCCATAATGATGGTTGTTACATCCGAAGATGTTTTGTAACCGTTGATGATTTCGACAAGTTTCATTACCGGCACCGGGTTCATGAAATGCATGCCAATCACTTTGTCGGGGCGTTTGGTAACTGCAGCAATTTTGGTGATGCTGATGGAAGAGGTATTGGAAGAAAGTATGCAGTGGGCAGGAGCAGCTTCGTCAATATCTTTGAATATCTGTAGTTTGATTCCGACATTTTCTGTTGCAGCTTCGATGACCAGGTCAGCATTGGAAACACCTTTTGACAGTTCTGTAGTAGTGCTTATATTGGCTAGTGCCTGTGTTTTTTGTTCTTCGCTGATAGCCTGCTTACTTACCTGACGATCCAGGTTTGAAGCAATTTTCTGAATGGCTTTCTGAAGAGCTGCTTCGTTGATATCTATTAAATTTACCTTGAATCCCCCGAGGGCAAAAACGTGTGCAATGCCGTTGCCCATTGTACCACATCCGATGACAGAAATATTTTTCATTTGTTAACTGTAATTTGAACGGCAATATTACTACTAAATCGGGAATTAGGGGGAATGATTATTGAATAATTGATTATTGAACTAAGTGGGTATAAAAGAAACTTTTCCAAAGCTTAAGACTTTGGAAAAGTGTTTTCAAAAAAATGGAGCATTTTCTTCAAATTCTCAATTCT
>CAZRKA010000201.1:0-5042 GCA_964600345.1 uncultured Chitinophaga sp.
TGATGCAGACAAGACATGTTTTGTTTTCATCGATTTTTTCCTGAATAAATAGAAACCAAAACTGATTATTCCTAAATTGCACTTAAAACTCAAAATTTAAAGTTAAAACCATGTTCCGATTTAAATCAAACATTTTCGACAAATACAAAAGCAATTACAGTCAAAGTTTACAGTGTCTTACCTGCAAATACACTATTTTATTAATATTAATTTTACCCAGCCAGGAGGTATATTGTCAGGCTGAGAAAACCTTCAGTATTGGAAAATACGACAAATTGCATTCTGAAATTTACCAACGGGATAGAGAGTTCATCGTGCATGTGCCTGATGCATCCGATCAAAAAATAAGCACAGAAACCTACCCTGTTCTTTTTTTGCTGGACGGCGACGTACTATTTACAAAGACCGTCGGTATATTGAATCACCTCAGCAGTGCTTATGGTGGTGAGAAATGCCCTAAGATGATAATTGTTGGCATACAACATCCAAACCGTATGAAAGACCTGCTACCGGTTGTGAGCAAAGATAATCCGGATATGAAAGACAATTTCACAGATTTCCTGAAGAAAGAACTTATACCATATATAGACAAACACTACCCCACTCAACCCTATCGTGTATTGGCAGGTCATTCGCTTGGTGGATTGCGCACTGCTAACACTTTGATTTATCATCAGCAACTTTTTAATGCCTACATTGCCTTAGATCCAAGTATGGGTCATGATATGAACCAATGGTCGTTTAAAACAGACGGTATATTGAAACAGAAATCATTCGACAACAAATCCTGTTTTGTGGCAATGGCTCATACAATGCCACCCGGAATGGACACCGCAGTTATTAACCGCGATACAGGAGGTGCTGCCAGACACATGCGGGCCATCATGAGATTCTGCAATGGGATAAATGATTACGGGGTAAAAGGTATAAATTTCGGCTGGAAATATTATCCGGAAGAAGCGCATGCCGGTGTTACTTTTTCAGGCATGTACGACGGTCTTTCCTATATTTTCAGATGGTATCAAAACAAGGAACACAAAAAGATATTCGAACCCGCTACAAGTGTTAATGACGCAATCGGAATAATAAGCAAGCATTTCGACAAAGTATCAGCTTACATGGGTTACAAAGTTCATCCCCCTGAGCAATATGTAAACGATATAATAAACTATTTACTTGGAAGGGAAATGAACGAAAAAGCCCACGCCTTTGCTGAACTGAACTTTAAAAATTACCCCGCCAGTGAAAGTGCTGCGGGTATATTGAAAGAAACAAGATGGTTATTGAAAAAACCGCTGACAACTCTTTTGGCAAACAAAACTGTCAAGGAAATATGTGACCTTTGTCTTGCCGAATTTAAAAAAACAGACCCGGAATATAATGTCTCCGAATATGCAATTAATGTTTTAGGATATCAACTTCTCGAAGACAATAAGATAAATGACGCATTGCTCGTGTTCATACTCAATACCGAATTGTATCCCAACTCTGGCAATGTTTGGGACAGTTACGGAGAATGTTTGCTGCTATTAGGCAGAGAAAAAGATGGCATTGAAGCGTATAAAAAATCTCTGGAACTGGATCCGCAAAATAAGAATGCTGAAAGGATAATCAAAAAATACGGTGAAAAATGAACTTTTAAATATTTAAGAAGCATAGTTTTGTAATAGGTTAAAAGACTTGCCGCGCATATCTCTGCTGCCGGTGCTGCCAAAAGTGAATTTCACACCGTTCGTGGTAATCAACGCGCATATTTCGTCATGGAATAGCATTTCGGGGGATGTTGGTCATAAGACCAACATCATTAATATGACGGGGTGCGAGGAGCGACATCTAAGGAATCATAACTTGTTGTGACAGTTAACGCCAATTCCTTTAACAAACGTACCGCCTCTCGCCACCCCATCTTCTTCGCCCACCGCTTTGAACTCCGCTTCGAACTCCGCTTCGAACTCCGTAGCTTTAGCGAAGGAGGGAAGCTTTAGCGAAGGAGGGTCTCCTCCTCTATCATCTCCTCTTCTATCCCCTCCTCTTCTTTCATCTCCTCCTCTATCCTCTCTCACCCTCCGTAGCTTCAGCGTAGGAGGAAAAACCTTTTTTCCCAATAATCTCTATATTTGCTAAGAAGTTCATTACGGACTCTCCATTTCTTAAGACATCTTCATGAAACAATTCCTCTTATTACTCAGCGCTGTCATCGTGTGTAAAACAAGTTCTGCGGCTGTTTGGTACGTCAACCTAAATGCCGGCGGGAGCAACGACGGAAGCAGCTGGGCCAATGCCTATACCGACCTGCAATCTGCCTTTAGTTCTGCAACTGCGGGAGACAGTATCTGGGTGGCCAAAGGCACTTATAAGCCTACCTCAGGAACGACACGCACCATCTATTTCAGATTAAAGAACGGCGTCAGTATATTCGGTGGATTCGCCGGCAATGAAACCTCTGTCAACAACAGAAACATCAATTCCAATCTGACGATTTTAAGCGGAGATATCGGCAATGCCGGCTCAGCCTCAGACAATACCTATCACGTGGTATACGGCAGCAATATCAGCAGCACGGTGATTGTAGACGGGTTCAGAATTACGGGTGGCAACTATGGCTACGGCAGCGAAGGCGCCGGCATGTACCTGGACAATTGCAAGATCATCATCCGCAACACCCATATCACCGACAACTCCAGCGGATTTGGCGGCGGTATATACCAGTACAACGGCAGTCTGGAAATAATCAACTGCCGCATCAACGACAATGTCGCCAGCAGCCATACCGGTGCTGCTATCTATTGCAAGGGTACCGGTGGCAGTATCTCCGTCGTCAATACGCAGTTCAGAAACAATGTGGTAGACCCTTCGGCATCGGCAGGCATACTATTCGTTTCGGGTGAGTTTGACCTGCTGGTAGACAGATGTGAGTTTTCGGGCAACCACGCCAAATCATGGGGTATCATCAGCACTTCGAGTAAAAAGACATGTAAAATCATCAACACGGTCATCGTTGGTAACTATTGCAGAGAGGCCAAATACATCAGCAACAGCGGAACATCCGGTTCCGATTTTTCAGTGATTAACTGCACCATTGCAGATAACCACGCCGATTCCAATCAGATCAAGCAAGGTAATTATCCGGCAATTTACGTTCCGAATACACTGAATACCCGGGTGGTTCGGAATTGCATCATATACAACAACACCTCGTCTGTTGATTTCAGCAATGGCCTTACTGTCTCCAATTGCATACTGAGTAAAACCTATTCGAATGCGACAAAATCCATGTTGTTGAACCCGCTGTTCACCAATCCGGGAAACAAGTTGAATGCCCCATTTATATATAGCGGACTGAGCTACGAACTGAACATCAGGTCGGCAGCCATAGACAAAGCCGATGATGCTTTTCTGAGCAGCACCGACAGCCTCGACTTCAGCGGCAAACAGCGTAAAACCGGGATAAGTTCCGATATCGGTGCTCTGGAAAGACCATACTGCCTTATGATTCCGGGTATCAGTGCCGGCGGTCCTCGAGAGATCTGCAGCGGCGATACACTTAAGCTCTACGCCGACTCCGGCAATTACTGGACATGGAACAACGGCAGCAATTCAAGGACACTGAATGTTAGTACAACGGGAAAATACAGCGTCGTCAGCATCGACACCATAAGTGGCTGCAGAGGAATTGCTTCAGATTCAGTCACCGTGCATAGTGCACCGGTTAAAATAAACGGCAACTTAAGGTTCTGTAATGGCGACAGCAGCTTGCTTACTGCGGTAGGCAACGGCATTTCATTTACCTGGAACAATGCAGATACCGGCAAAACATTTAAGGTATTTACAGGAGGAAAATATCTGCTCGAAGGCATCACCGATCAGGGATGTATCGGCAAAGATTCGGTCGTGGTCATCATAGACACTCTGCCCCTGCCCGCCGTTCTCATCAGCGAAAGTTCAGGCGTTCTGAATAACGACGCAGTATTGTGCAAAGGCGCAGGCATTACTTTGACAGCATCGGGCGGTGTCTCTTACCTGTGGAGCGATTCTTCCGTCAACGCCCAGTTGATAAAGACACCTCTTGCAGACGCGGTGTATGCCGTAAGAGTAAAAAATGCCAGAGGCTGTGTCAAATGGTCGCAGCCCCTAACTGTTATGGTGAAAGCATTGCCTGTGGCTATGATATCGGTAACAGAACAATCAGGCAATGCCGACTCAGACGGGATTATCTGCAGCGGTGATTCCATCATATTGACAAGCAATACACAGTTCAAGTACAGCTGGAGCACTGGCAGCAAAATGCAAACACAGCGCCTTAAACTTGTAAACAGTGCAACATATATCTTAACGGCCACAGACAGCAATGGCTGTCAGGCAACAGCTTCTGTCAATGTCACCGTCAATCCGTTGCCACTGCCTGTGATCAGCAAAGTGAACCACAACCTTCAAACGGGCAGTTTCATTTCTTACCAATGGTATCTGAACGACACCCTGATACCGGGTGCAAACAATAACAGTTACCATCCCTTAAGCAACGGGAAATACACAGTGGAAGTAGAGAATTCAGCAGGCTGCAGCAAACGATCAGCGCCATACGATTTCAAAACGGGACTGGATGCAATCAGTTTTGCAAAATTCAGTTTTTACCCACAACCACTGCAGGACAAACTGAACATAGCGTCAGATTATCCCGGCGAGTATACCCTGTCGGTATACAATTCTTTAGGAGTGCCGGTATACACAGGACTGCTTGTGAACGAAGCGGGACTGGATGTAAGCGGCTGGACGCCGGGGGTGTATTTCATTCAGATTCTAAACATGGAAAATCAACTGATAGGTATATACAGGCTGGTAAAGATGTAGAGGATTTCGGGGGATGTTGGTGATAACACCAACATCATTATCATTTGGGATACGAGGAGGTTCTTTAAAGAAATATTCTACTACTCGATTAGCATAACAATCAATAGAACGTCTCGCTCCCCCTATAACTATCATATTGTTGGTGTTATCACCAACAATCCGAAATGTTACTGCTAATAATATGCGCTAAGTTC
>CAZRKA010000202.1:0-5021 GCA_964600345.1 uncultured Chitinophaga sp.
GATATTTGAATATGCGAGATATTAATTATAACACTGCACAAAGTGTTACCTATAGAAATGTAAAAAAAAGTAACTAAATTTATACCTTTAATATGAGAAGGAAAAAATTAATTGAACAATCTATGGTCTATGGTTTAAGAGTTTTATCTTCTCTGATTATACTTCTGACATTCCAGTTAAATGCACAAACATGGAAATTCTACGAACAAAGATCGGGACGGAATGTGCCAATGGATATTATTGAAACCTATGATCATGGACTTGTGTTTACTGTTTTTAATTCAGACCTCATTCAATATTATGACATCAATCTTTATAAACTTGATGTCAACGGAGATGTTCTCTGGAAAAGGACTTACGGGTTAAATCAGAGTTTCTTTGAAACATGCGGATTGCTTGAATTGACGAATGGAGGCTATCTGCTTTGGGGTAGTGTTTATGCCCCTGATTCAGGTGATGAAGCCGGGAATCCTTTTATTTTAAAATTAGATATGTGTTTTGAACCTGAATGGTTTAAAATATATAATGAACCTGAATCATACAACCGGATCGATCATATCATTGAATACCAAGGAAGACTACTTGTGAGTTTTGCCTATCTCAACTTCAATTATATAACTCTTGCTCTGATGGACACTGCTGGTAATTTTCTCAGGAAAAAGACCATTCCTGAAATATTTACTGACGATATACTGATAGACCGAAATGAAACTATCATGGTTCTCGGATGTTCCGGATTGTTCGGGCTTTTTAATGATCCAATGAAAGGAATAGACAAAGGATTTATGATAAAACTTGACTCGAATCTCAATGTTCGAAGCCGTTATTATTTACATGAAAAAGATACAAGTTTTCCCAATCTTTCTTTCGGGATGTGTTTCACAGATAGTTTAAAATATAACTTTCTAACTATAAGCAGTCACCGTTTTCCGAATCCTAATAATTCAGATATAGATGGTTCGGTTATGATTACAAAAAACTTCAACGACAGCGACTGGTATAAGATTATCAATGACACATCCTTTTATACTTCAGGTAAAACCATCATTAAACTGAATTCAAACCGCTTTGCGATTTCTTCTTATCACAGTCCGGATCTGAAGAATCCGTTTCTTTATTACGGAAAATATTATATCATAGATTCAAATGCAAATGTGATCAGTACAGCCAATGAGAATCCCGGAACCAGGAGTTCAGGTCCTAGAGGTATGTTTAATACGCACGATTCAAAATTAGTTACTATCGGCGACTACAACAGAGCTGGAGATGACTGGGACATTTTTTGTTATAAGTATAATGAAAATTTATCCCCTTTCCAGAAGACCGGTATACAAAAGAACTATGATACCCTCTGTAATAAGACCATTATTTCGACATCCATTCAATTAATGAATCCACAAATTGTAAATCTTCTGAGAGATTCATTTCTTAGCATTTACCATGCTTCAACTGCTATGGATAAACAGATTAAGATATACCCGAATCCAGGTGTTCGGAAAGTGAATATTAGCAGCCAGTTTGAGTTTAAGTTGGCAGTGTTTAACCACATCGGACAAAGAGTTTCTGATTTTGAGAATGTCAAAGAAGTAAACCTGCCTCCGGGTATATATTATTTTTATTTCATTTCGGGGGATATCAAACTTGTGAGAAAAGTGATTATTCATTAAAATATCCTGCAAGCTTAGGTTTTAGGATTTAAAAATTCCCCGCTCACTGCAACATTAACCAAGGCAGAATACTCACCCTCCGGTTCCTCTGTCTGCGATAGCCTATCTTCTACTCATCTTCTCCTCTATCTATCTTCCCGTTAAAGCAGAACCTCCTTCGTCAACACGACACGGGGCAAGCTCTAGTCCATCTTTCATCCCTGTAGCAGAGCTCCTTCGTCGCACGCTACAGGGCAAGCTTTCCGTGTCCACCGAAGCTTCAGCGTAGGTTGAGAATCTTTAGTCCCCGTGTCAGAACCGCCTTCGTCGCCACGCCGCTGAACAGGCTTTCATCTCTAGTCTTTAGTCTCTAGTCTTTAGTCCATCTCTAATCTTTCATCTTTCATCTCTAATCTTTCCTCCCTATTTTTGCAGTTCATGGAATTGGATAAGCACTACAACCCGGCGGCAGTTGAAGAAAAATGGTACAAATACTGGATGGATAACGGATATTTTGATTCGGTACCCGACCAGCGCGAGCCCTATACAATCGTTATTCCCCCGCCGAATGTAACAGGTGTGCTGCACATGGGGCACATGCTCAACAATACCATTCAGGATGTGTTGATACGCAAGGCCAGGATGGAGGGCAAAAACGCCTGCTGGGTACCAGGTACCGACCACGCCAGTATCGCTACCGAAGCCAAGGTGGTTAAAATGCTTGCCGAGAAAGGTATTCAGAAAAAAGACATCAGTCGCGACGAATTCCTGGCTCACGCCTGGGAGTGGAAGACCAAATACGGCGGCATTATTCTGGAGCAGTTGCAGAAGCTCGGCGCCAGCTGCGACTGGAAACGTACGCGTTTTACCATGGAAGAAGAATTGAGCAAGGCCGTGTCGCATGTATTTGTAAGCATGTACCGCGACAAGCTGATTTACCGTGGAACGCGCATGGTAAACTGGGACCCTGCGGGGAAAACTACACTGAGCGATGAGGAAGTTATTTATAAGGAAAACAACGGCCAGCTGTTTTATGTGGTATACCCTTTTTCCGACGAAACCATTAAGTCTGTTAATCCCGAAGGCAAAGGACTAATGGTGGCTACTACACGTCCTGAAACCATCATGGGCGATGTGGCCATTTGCGTGCATCCCGAAGACGAACGTTATAAGCACCTGGTAGGTAAAACTGTGATAGTGCCTATGGTAAACCGTGTTGTACCGGTTATTGCCGACGATTACATCGACCGCGAGTTTGGTACCGGCTGCCTGAAAGTGACTCCGGCTCACGACGACAACGATTACCGCATTGGTGAAAAACACAATCTGGAAGCCATCGATGTGCTGACAGACGATGGCCGCATTCACGAACGCGCAGGTGTATACATTGGACTCGACCGCTTTGCCTGCCGTAAACAGATAGTGAAAGACCTCGACCAACAGGGTCTGCTCTTTAAAACAGAACAAATCAAGAACACCATCGGACACAGCGAACGTACTGATGCGGTAATTGAAAAGAAAATTTCTACCCAGTGGTTTGTCGACATGCAGGAATTCATGAAGCGCCATCCCGAAGTACTCAGCTCGGTGATGAACGATAAAATTAAGTTTCATCCTGCCAAGTTTAAAAACACTTACAGGCACTGGCTCGATAATATCAAGGACTGGAACATCAGTCGTCAGCTCTGGTGGGGTCACCGCATTCCTGCCTGGTACGACAATAAGGGCAACTTCGTAGTTTGTGAAACTGCCGGAGAAGCCGTAGCAGCTTTCAAGGCAATTGGCATCGAAACTGACATCAACAGCATTGAACAGGATAATGATGTACTCGATACCTGGTTCAGCGCCTGGCTATGGCCGATATCTGTTTTCGACGGTTTCAGAAACGACGATCAGAAAGATTTTAATTATTACTATCCTACCAACGATCTGGTTACCGGTCCTGATATCATTTTCTTCTGGGTGGCTCGCATGGTAATGGCGGGATATGCCTTTAAAGGTAAAAAACCTTTCAGCAATGTTTATTTCACAGGCATTGTGCGCGACAAACAAAGACGAAAAATGAGTAAGAGTCTGGGCAACAGTCCCGACCCGCTCGATCTGATCGCCCAATACGGCGCTGATGGCACACGCATGGGATTATTGCTCTCTTCGCCTGCCGGTAATGATATTTTATACGATGAAAACCAGGTAGAGCAGGGAAGGAATTTCTGTAATAAAATATGGAATGCCTACAGACTTTTAGCAGGATGGAAAACAGTAGCGGATACTGATGTGACTTCTGAAATCAGAAACAGCGATGCACTGGCAGGACAGTGGTTTGCAGCCCGCTTTCAATCAGTCTGTAACGAGATACACGAAGATTTCACTTCTTATAAATTAAGCGAGGCACTGATGAAAGTGTACAAGCTGATATGGGACGATTTCTGTTCTTCCTACCTCGAAATGGTTAAACCTGCTTTCGGAGAGCCTGTATCGCAAAGCACCCTGAATTATGTTAAAGCGCATTTCGAAGCTGTGCTCAAACTCCTGCATCCGTTTATGCCATTTATCAGCGAAGAACTTTATCAGGCGCTGCACGAAGGGAAAGCTGCAAAACCACTGATAGTTTCGCCTTATCCTTCAAGAGGAATTGTCGGGGAAATGGCAAGCGAAAACGCACTGGCGCTTATTTCAGAAATCAGGAATATCCGCAACAGCAAGGGACTGTCGCCCAAAGTGAGCCTCGATCTTATCATCTGCACCGAAGATGAAGCGCAATACCAAAGCTGGGAGTTAATCATACGCAAACTGGCCAATACAGGTACAATTACTTACAATGCAGCCCGACCTGAAAAATGTATCAGCAGTCTGGCAGTTAAAGACGAAATTTTTATTCCTTTTGAGGAAGCTATTGACGAAGAAGCTGAGAAACAAAAAAATGCTTCTGAAATTGCTTACCTCGAAGGTTTTTTGAAATCGGTTGAAGCCAAGCTGAGCAACGAGCGCTTTGTTGCCAATGCCAAACCCGAAGTAATTGAAAAGGAAAGGCAAAAGAAGGCAGATGCGGAGGAAAAGCTAAGGAAGTTGAGAGGAGAGTAGGGAAGAGTAGGGGATAGACCCTCCTTCGCTGAAGCTTCGGTGGACGAGGAAGATGAAAGATGGGGTAGCGAGGAGAAGTTCTTTATTTGAAGGATATATGTTAGTTGACTAGGTTATATAGACTCCATTACATGCTTAATATCCGTCGCTATCATTGATTTAATTATATGACGAAATGTGCGCGTTGACGTCCACGAACGGTGTGAAATTCACTTTTGGCAGCACCGGCAGAAGGGCCTTGCGCGGCAAGCCAAAAGGGAATTTCTCGTTGGTGGTGTCCTTTTTGCAATACTT
>CAZRKA010000203.1:0-5010 GCA_964600345.1 uncultured Chitinophaga sp.
GATACAGAAAAGGCAGATTTACATTTTTCTGAAATACACCTGAAGATACCATGTAACCAAATTCTCCGTCCGGAAATATCTGAGGCAACAAATTGTAATCCCTTCTGTGCAGATGTTGCGGATCGCTGACAAGCGAATAGTCGGATATTGAAACAGTCTGACCTGAATTATTGATTCTGAATTTTTGCAATCCGTCAGTATAGGTTTGCGTATAGGTTGGATTGCCCATAGGATTGTAACGGCCGTCAAATCTGTTTCCTCCAATCAGATAAAACATGTCTCCGATTTTACCCATTTGACCGCCTGTAACAGCAAATTTCTGATCGTTTATTTGTTTAAAATAGCCTTGAACCGGTAATCCATTTATTACCGCATAAATGAGTTTACTGACGATAATTGTGGTGAGATATGGATAGGTAATATGTCCGCCTGAACTTGGACTATAGCCATAACCACCTATCAGGTACAATGTATCTGCTGATTGAATAAAATTCATATTGGTAGACTGAAGCTGTTCTTTTACAGCAAGTGGAAATGAATTTAAGGATACAGCCCATCGCTTGCGGCTCTTGATATCTACTACATAAATATTACTGTTGTTTCCGGCTTCAGCAAATGCGTTAAAAGGTTGTCTCGCATGCAGGCCATCAGTCCTGCCACCAACTATCAACCATTTACCATCCGATTGAGCAAAAGCATACGAATGTAAACCGGGCAATGAATCAATTGTGAAAGATTTTAAGTTGACCCGGTAATTAAATGGTATATCTGCAAAAAGTACCTGAAAGAACAATAATGCAAATAATGAGGTAATGATATTTTTCATAATCTTTTGCGAAGTTCGTTTTACTTTCACCCATAAGGTGTAACAATTGTTACAAAAAAATATCCCGGGTGTTCTGCCCGGGACATTTGACTTTAATATTATGAAACTTTCTATTTAATCTGCACTATTTTGCGCATTCGATATTTTGCCATGCACCCAGGTTTTCTACATTGCGAAAACCGGATTCTTCGAGGAATCGTTTGGCCGAACTTGCTCTGCCACCGCTTCGGCAAACAAGCACTACTTTATCATAAGCCCTTAACGAATCTACTTTACCTTCCAGCTGATCAAGCGGAATATTTACCGAACAAGGTGCGTGTCCGTCGTAATTCCATTCTTCCACTGTCCTCACATCAACAATTATCTGTTTTGTGATGGTATCTGTTGCATTATTCTGTGACATATTTGTTTTTGTATTTTGTGAATTACACTGAGTCAGTGCTGCAAGCGCAAGTACCGACAAAAGTACATTTCTGATTATTTTCATTTTTTTATGCTTTAACCAGTTTACTCTGACAGACATAATCTGTTTTAGGCACACCGGCTTCTGCAATGGCTTTAAACCCACCCTCAATTTCCTTGAAATTATGAATACCTCTTGATTTCAGGATACTGGCCGCAATCATGCTGCGGTATCCGCCCTGACAATGCAGGAAAAAGGGTTTTTCACTGTCTATAGATGCAAACCATGAATTAATAGAAGCAAGTGGTCTGCTATAGGCTTCATCTACATGTTCGGCAGCATATTCCGAGTCTTTCCTGACATCTATTACTACCGACTCTCCAATCTTCAATTCAGACTTGAACTGATCTGCATTGATTCTGTTTACAGTATCAATCTCCTTGCCGGCGCTTTTCCAGGCTTCAAAGCCACCCTCGACAAAACCGATCACATTATCAAAACCAACTCTTGCCAGACGGGTAACAGTTTCTTCCTCTTCGCCTGCCTTGCATATAAGAACTATAGGCTGTTTAACATCTACTATCAATGCGCCTACCCAGGGTGCAAAATCACCCTTCAATCCTATATTAACAGAACGTGGTATGAATCCTTTGCTGAATTCGGCAGCATCTCTGACATCAAGCAAAACTGCGTCGCTGGCTTCAAGCACAGCTTCCAGTTCGTTTACTTTGACAGGTTTCATGCCTTTTTCAAGTACATTTTCAAAACTGTCGTAACCTTTTTTATTCATGGCCACATTCATTCCGAAATAACCCGGAGGTGGCAGTAATCCATCGGTAACTGCAGCTATAAAAGATGCTTTATCCGGCTGATTAAGGGCATAGTTCATTTTTTTCTGATTGCCCAGGGTATCGACAGTTTCTTTCATCATGTTTTTTCCGCAGGCACTGCCGGCTCCGTGAGCGGGATAAACCGTAATATCATCAGAAAGAGGCATGATCTTGTTATTGAGTGATTCGTATAAGAGTCCGGCCAGTTCCTCCTGAGTCATAGACGCAGCTTTCTGCGCAAGATCCGGGCGACCAACATCTCCGAGGAAAAGGGTATCACCACTAAATAGTGAATGGTCCTTCCCGTTTTCATCCCTAAGCAGGTAACAGGTGCTTTCCATGGTGTGTCCGGGTGTATGCAAAACTTTGATACTGACATCGCCAATTTTGAAAATCTGTCCGTCTTCGGCTATCAAAGCTTCAAACTCCGGATTTGCAGTAGGACCATAAACAATAGGCGCACCGGTTTTTTTGCTGAGGTCGAGGTGACCGGAAACAAAATCGGCGTGAAAATGCGTTTCAAACACATATTTTATTTTTACGCCGTCCTGATTAGCCTTTTCGATATAAGACTGAACTTCTCTCAGTGGATCGATAATGGCGGCTTCTCCGTTGGATGTGATGTAATACGCACCCTGTGCGAGACAACCGGTATAAATTTGTTCTACTTTCATGTTGAATTCTTTTTTCTTATTAATGATACAAAATTACTTCCCTTTTTTACAAATATCGGTAACATTGATTACAAAGCCTGCTACTTTCTGCAATGTGTTACTTTTGTTACCTGATTTACTTGATGATGGTTTCCTTTATAATGATATAAATACCCATGATCAGGACGAACCATCCGAATACAGGTTTAAGTTTTGCTCCGTCTATTTTCTTTGAGAGGTATATCCCCCCGAATATCCCCGCTGTGGCAAATGCCGCTACGCTCAGCATCAGATTCCAGTCTATCGGTGTTTCACTGCTTTCGCCCATAAATCCGATTAGTGATTTAGCTGCTATTATAACCAGCGAAGTACCCACAGCTTCTTTCATTGGTAGCTTTGACAATAATACAAGAGCCGGAATAATTAAAAATCCGCCGCCCGCTCCTACCAGTCCTGTTATAATACCTACAACTGCTCCTTCTATCAGTATCACAGGATAATTGAATTTTTGCTCTCTTGCTTCAGTTTCTACAGTAGCTTTGCTTTTCTTTATCATGCTGTAAGATGCAGCCACCATTAGAATGGCAAACAAAACCATCATCAATATACTCTTGGTGACTATAAAACTTCCGACGGTAAATACTTCAGATGGTATGGCTGGAACTATCCAGGCTCGTGTCAGGAAAACCGCAATGATAGATGGTATACCAAATACGATAGCCGTTTTGATATTTACCAGCCCTTTACTGAAATATGTTACCGATCCGACTGCGGCTGTAAATCCCACTATAAATAGAGAATATGCTGTTGCAGCCACCGGATCCACAGCAAAAAGATAAACCAGTACCGGCACGGTAAGTATACTTCCGCCGCTACCTATCAGTCCAAGTGAAACTCCTATCAGTATCGAAGCTATATATCCGTATATTTCCATTTTTTGTGCTGTTTAAAGCTGCAAAGTACCGCAAGTTTTATCTATTTCGGCGTAACCTATGTTACAATAAGTCTATAGATGTCGCTTATATCATTTCCATCAGTTCGTCGCTCAGCACCGGACCAAGTGCCACACCCATACCGCTCATGCGGACACAGATAATCAGATTGTCATCCACCCGCCTTATCAAGGGTAATTTTTCGGCTCCCATGGCCATGATGCCGCTCCAGTGCATATCCGTTTCTATACTGCGTCCCGGCAAAACTACATTTCTCAGGTAATTTTCCAGGTGTTGTCTTACTTTCGCGCTACCCGACATATCAAAGGTATTCTCTTCTTCGTAAAACAAATTGCGTCCTCCGCCTATAAGTATTCTGTCGCCAAGACTCCTGAAATAAATATACCCTTTGTCGGAGTGAAATATGCCGTCGAAAGGCAGATTTCCGAGAGGTTTTGTGATGATGATTTGTCCTCTGGCTGGTTCAATATCCAGTTCGGGTAAAAAAGGTTTTGCAAATGCGTTATTGGCGATGATCAACTGATGGCATTCAATACCTAATCCATCGTCTGAATAAAGTGAATAAGCATTTGTTGATTTCTGAATACCGGTAATATTTAAACCATAAAGCGGGATGATGCCAAGTCTGTGCGCCTTATCACTAATGGTTTCATTTAACATACCCGAATTCAGCATGCCTTCATGAGAGTTGAACAAACACTTTTCTTCGATATTCATGCCAAGTGTTTTACTTTCTCTTAGTCCAAATGTCTGTTTTAGTCCTGTGACATTTTCTATCATGCTATTTATTTTTTCACAGCCCTCAAGAGCGAGTTCGGCTGAAGCTTTTTCGGTAAATATTTCATAGCTCCCTGTTGGCCTGAATCCGATATTTTCTTCACCAAATTCCTCTCTCAGTTTTATAATACCGCGATAGCGTTTATGTAGGAGATTCATCACATCATCGGAACTGCTTCTGTTCAGGTCGTCCAGAATTTCACTGATACTTCCGAAACAGGCAAATCCCGCATTGCGCGTAGATGCACCATAAGACAGCGGCGAACGGTCTATCAGCGCAACTCTTGCAGAAGGGTAACGCAATTTGATTTTAATGGCAATTTGCTTGCCTATGAGCCCTGCGCCAAGTACCACGAAATCAAAGGGCCTCAGGAGTACCGATTTTTCCCACCAGGATAGCATATGTGCCATGGATAAAATATTTTTAAATTATTTTAGAACAAAAGTAATTTTTTTTCTATATTTGCAGCCCCAAAAGGGAATAAAGTTCTTTTATTTAAGCGAGAATAGCTCAGTTGGTAGAGCGCAACCTTGCCAAGGTTGAGGTCGCGAGTTCGAACCTCGTTTC
>CAZRKA010000204.1:0-4990 GCA_964600345.1 uncultured Chitinophaga sp.
GCAAAGCTTTTGTCATTTAGAATTAATTGTTTAATCTGTTTCGCTTGGTCTGAAGTTATTTCGTTGATGATATGTTCTTCAAAAATCGGCACCAATTTTTCGTCTCTAAAACCAATTTCGCCATATATTAATTTGTCAATAATTTCACTTTTATCTCGTAGAATACTGAAAAATGTGGTGTTAAATCGAAAATCTCCCAACCACGTTTGTATCCATTTGTCTTGCAAACTATCTGGCAAACAATTGTAAAAAAACAAATAGTTAAGACTACCATCAAAATATTTTTCACCGTCATTGTCATAAGTTGCTTCTATAACATTTATTGCCAAATGAAAGTCTGACGTGTCTGGCGTTTTTGAGTTATTAATAAAAGAAGGAAAGTTGGTTTTTGTGTTATCATTAAATTTAACTTCTGTCAGATTAATTATGTCTTGTTTAATTACAGGATTTGAAAACTTCAAAGGCTCATATTTTGACATAAATGCGTCAACCTTAGATTTGTCAAAAACCAAAAAAGTAAACTGGTCTTGATTATTGTCGTAAAATTCTATTTCATTTGTCTTCATAGTTGATTGTCCACAAGAGAACGTTGTAACTGCAATTAGCATTATATATAGTAGAGGTCTCATTCAATATTGCTTATAACGTTCCGCAGCTACCCGAAGGGCGGTAACCACTAGGTTTATTGGTAGCAGTTTACTGTGTAGTTTACCATCATGTTCTTTTGAATACAAAAGACCGCCTTTTGGGTAGGTGCTGTTATAGGCTGTGTTTCTTTTTTGTCGCTCATGAAAGTTCATTGACTAAATATATACGTTTTTGAGTAATCTGTTTATTTTAAAAGCTTATTTTCCAGAATTCTGTATGTGACATTATTTGCTTGATTTCTGATGGTGTTGTCTGTCTTGCGGTAAGTCAACCATTCTGAGTGTACCCTTTCAATCAAATTGACAATAAGTACAGAATCATTTTCAATTTGCACAATTGCTTTTTCAGGCTCTCCGAACCCTGCTGCGGAGTATTCATACTCTCCAATAAGTTTGCCTTTCTTTTCTCTAATAATTATTGAACTAGTTGTCGCAAAGCTTTTGTCAATCGCACTAAAAACTATTTCACCTTTTATCTGGTTTTTTAATTTGATGGTAATGCCAAAAGTCATGTCAATTATTGGAATACAAAGAAGTACAATCAGAATGGCTTTTGTTTTATGTTCTATATTCTTAAATGGAATTCGAAAAATTGATATTAAGCAAATTAACGCAGAGCCAAACCAAACTCCAGCCAATAGAATATTCGGATATAGCTCCGACAATATAACTCCAATGATGTACAGAATTGGAAAAAGATAGTATTTACGCAGTCCTTTCATTTATATGTTAACCTATCGGTTTGTGTGCTCGTCTAACATAGCCTATAACTTACTTATATGTGCCACAAAACTTCCTCAAAACTACAAAATCCGTATGGCTTGGAGTATGTATTGAAAATTTTCTATGTACATTTTTTTTTCAAAGGTCTTCAAACGGATTCTTGATTTTTGAAAATTGTATGCGACCTATTGTTCATCAATTTCATATATCATGCAGCCTGTATATTTGAATAAAAGCGGAGTTTAAACAGAAACATAAATAAAAAGATTTTATAACTCTCTTTCTTTGATTTATCACTGCATAACAAAAACGTACTAAGCGCCATCCGGTATAATTAGCGTCTTTCATCAAATTTTAATTTTTGTTTTTTCATTGCATACTGCCAGCCATAGGGAAATATAGCGAGATGATTGTCTATTAATTGCTGAATGATTGCTATGATTTGCTTTTGAATACTTGCGTCCAAGGTATAAAACAACGAATCAATTTCTGTGCTTCTACCAAAATCCATATCACTGTTCTGGTGCCTGATGGCAACTTTCTGCCCTTTGTAAAACAACAAAATCTTTATCCTTCCGTCAGAAAAATCATTTAAACCGATACTGCCGTAGACCAGAACCGGATCGATAATTCCATCACTGTCAATGTCATTAAACTGGCAGTACTTTGTCCAGAACCAAATCGAAAACTCATGGTTTTCTTCCAGTATAAAATCATTTATTTCCCATTGTTTTTCAAGTCCATTCCGGCCGCTTATAAACTTTATTGCTCTAATTTTGGAATGCAGGCTGTCATCTTCTTTTGTAATGCTATCTGTTTTCTCTGTCAAGGCAATATAAAACTTTCCTTCTGTGTCTGCATAGGTATAAACTCTGAAGATGTTGAATTCAATTCCAAATTTGTTCTTTACACTGTCATTGAAAATTTGCAGTTCTTCCGCCCTGCTTAAAATTGATGCCTGTCCATTGACATGATCTGCCATAATGAAAGAAGCAAAAATGAAAACGAAAACATTCTTAACTGAATTATTTATTTTCAATTTAAACTTATACATCCCATTAAATACCCAAACTGTGTTGGAATTTCCTAATATTTCTTCTTAACTAACTCCGTTATCTCTTCCTTTACTTTTTCGTAATCCTGATAACCGTAAATTATGCCGTTAAACTGGAATTGTCTGGGATTAGTGCCAACTAAAGCGCCTTTTCTGGCAGAGGGGTCATACTTTTTAAATATCATCTCGTCTACTCTTTTTTCCGTTATTTCTCCCCAAACCCTGCTTTGTATAAGTGTCCTTTGCTTATCCTTGAAATCTGTGATTTCATAGTGAAAGTTTGATTTTTCGCCCTCATTTTTCTGCAAATAGGTAATTGTGCACAGGGTGTCTGATTGTTTGGTAAGTACGAATTGATATGATGGCGCATTTCTGGCAAAAGTCATGTAAGCTTCCATATTGGCAGTATCCGATGAAGTCTCTGTAGCGAAATTATTTTCAATCGTGAAATAGTTAAAAGTCAGCAAATACTTTTTAATTTTTATCGTTTCGATTAATGTTGACCGCAATCCCGGGTCGCCGGTATCATTTGTTGTAAATGATGCCGAAAGCATAAAGACAATAAATATCAGTAAACCTGTTTTTAATTGTTTCATGATGTTGACAGTGGAGTTCATATATTTTTACCTTAACTTTATCATTTAAATTTAACATCTTTCCATAAATTTCTCCAATGCGCTGCCCCCTCAGTCACATAAGCGTGTGCCCAAGTTCGACAACTAAACTCCGCTGCTGCTTAATCCTGAGGTAAAATACAATGCTTGTATATTTTAATGGAATAAGGCAAATGGACTCATTGTTTTCGCCTGCTTCTTTATTTCCGATATCACACAGTGTTTCCCCTGGTTTACAGTGCTTTCCTTAGCTTTCGCACAGCAATTAAAAAAAATTATCAATGAAAAGCAAATGATTTTTGAGAAATCCGATTAAGTGCAGGGCGGAATTTTAAATCCCCCCGGACCAACTTCCATCTGTCTGCCTTTTCCAATACCCTAAAATCCTATATTTGCAGCTCTGTCCCGCCCCGAAAAAATCCATATCTGCCACCTCAGCTCGGTGCACTTTGCGCTCGATACCCGCATATTCTACCGCATGTGCCGGAGTCTTTCCGCAAATTACCGCGTTAGTCTCATCGCTGTACATCCGCGGAAAGAAATCATAGACGGGGTCGACATCATACCCTTCAAACGCTGGCACAAGCGCAAATTTCGTGTGGCATTTGCCTGGATATTCATGTTTTTCAAAGCCTTGCGGGTAAATGCAGCGCTTTACCACCTGCACGATCCCGAGTTGATCCCCTGCGGATTGCTGCTCCGCTTAATGGGCAGGAAAGTGGTATTTGACATTCACGAAAACATAGCCGAAGATATTTTCGACAAACCCTGGATACGACATCAACAACGAGCCTATGCCCTGTTCCATTTTTTCGAGAAGCTGGCCTGCCGCTATTTCTTTATTCTGCTGGCCGAGCGTTCGTACGAAAAACGCTATAAACATCTGAACTCCCGTTATGCCGTGGTGCAGAATTTCTGTGAAACGGAATTCTTCCGGCCTTATGTCAAAACCCGGTATGCCAATACCCTCAATCTTTTTTACATAGGCATCGTACTCGAAAACCGCGGTATTCTGCAAATTGCCGAAACCATTAAACTTTTAAAAGACAAGGGTTATACAGCTCATTTTCATTGCGTTGGCGAACTATACTCGGATTTGGAGCGAAAACTGAAACATCTGCCTTATTATAATGAAATTGCAGATCAGCTTCATTTTTACGGAAGGCTCAGTCTCGAAAAAGGTTATGCCCTTGCTGCTCAGATGGATATAGGCATGTGCATGATATGGCCCATGATGAATTCGAGGGAAAGTTACCCCACCAAACTCTTCGAATACATGGCCTGCGGATTGCCAATAATAACCTCCGATTTTGAACTTTACAGGCAGACGGTTGAGAGCAACGGATGCGGCATTTGTGCCGACCCTCTGAAGCCAGCAGAAATCAAAAAAGCGATACTGTCAATCCACAGTGATGTCAAAAAAAGTGAACTGATGGCCGAAAACGGAAAAAAAACGGTCCGCGAAAAATATGAATGGAAAAGCCAGATCCCAATACTGACAAAGGTTTACGAGCAGCTTCTGACTTAAACCGAAGAAAAAATAAAACAGTGTTTGGTATTTCGAATATGATTAGCTAATTTTGCCGTCCCAAATTTTTATCAACACCCAAAGACGTGGATTCAATAAGTTATAAAACCGTTTACGCTAAAAAATCTACCATTGCAAAGAAATGGTATGTGGTAGATGCAAGCGAAAAAGTACTAGGCAGATTGTCATCACAAATTGCCTCAGCTTTAATTGGCAAAAACAAAGCTGATTACACACCTCATTCAGACAATGGCGATTGTGTCATTGTATTAAATGCAGGAAAAGTAAAATTGTCAGGCAGCAAATTAAACAGCAAAGAGTACATCACCTATTCTGGCTTCCCAGGAGGTCAAAAAAGAATCATTGCTTCTGATTTGGTGAACAAAAGACCAATTGCTTTGATTGAAGAGGCTGTAAAAGGCAT
>CAZRKA010000205.1:0-4950 GCA_964600345.1 uncultured Chitinophaga sp.
TAAGCTTCGTGTTTTTTTTCAGTTTGCATAATTCTAATTATTTGCAGAATTCCGTAATCTTCCTGACAAATATATGTATTTTATAATTCCCGCCTAATTATTATTATGTTTTTACGCAATTTGTCAGAAAAATAAAAACCAATCAGGATTTCAGTTTACATTTTTTGCATAATATCTGATTCAGTGCCTTCCCGCTCCGTTTTCTCAGGCTACGCCCTATGCCTAGTTTTGAACCAATAAAAACCCATCGTTATGAAAAATTTTAAAATATCAGGCATCAGATTTATTTTGCTTTTACTAATTGCCTTTTTTCAGGCTGATATTAAAGCTCAAACAGCAAGCGACAGCAGTGCCAGAAAACAAGGTATTACCATCATTGACTTTGATACCAGAGGTTATAATTTCAATCAGCAACAAGCCATACAATTTGTAATCAATGAGTTGATACGTATTGGCAGGTATGAAGTTATGGATCAGTATGAAGTAGATTATGTAGCCAAAAAAGACAATCTTGTGGCAGCCGGTTGCTTCTCAAAGGTCTGTCTTTCCGAATTCGGCAAACACCTCAACATAGAAAAAATATTTACAGGCAGCATGCAATTACTTGGTGAGAGAGTAAATATTACACTGCGTTTGCTGGATGTTAAAACAGCCACTTTCGAAAAGACCCTGGTAAAAGAGTTTCTCAATATTCCGGGCAACGAGCTTATGATGATAAGAGTGAGCATCAATGAGATGTTTTCGCTCCCGACAGATGAAGAGCTTGTCAAGAAACTAACTATTAAAGCTGAATACGACAATACAGTTAATAATCCATACAAACTCGTATTGAGGGCAGATGGTCCGCGTATGGGTATTGTCGGATTCTCGGGACTTAGTTCGGAGGTGATGAGAAATCCGGCAAACAAAGGAGGATATGCCGCTTACCCCTTTATGTTTCAATTCGGGTATCAGTTTGAGAAACAATATCTGAATGAGGGCAATTTTCAGGCTTTGGTAGAATTAATCCCTAATATCAGTGGTATGGATCAGGGCAGACTGATTCCAAGTTTTACCTTTCTTAATGGCTTGCGTAATAACAGGAACGGCTGGGAGTTTGCATTCGGACCAACATTCAATGTTGTCAGAATGGCCAGTGGATTTTACTTCGACAGCGACGGCGACACGAACAGTGAATGGTATTTAAGTTCCGAAAAAAGCAAATTCGCTGACCGTGAATTTGAAATATTAAGAAGACCTGACAGCAGAGGAAATTTGAATATCACAGCCGGTTTCCTGTTTGCTTTTGGTAAAACTTTCAAAAGCGGAAAAATGAATATCCCGCTCAATTTCTTTTTCATCCCCGGAACCAATGGTGCCAGATTCGGTTTATCCTTTGGCTGGAATGGCAAAGACCGCTATGAGCTTAATGATTAATCTTAAAACCCGTGCATTATGTCACACAAAATATCATTTATTATACTGGTAATGGCAATATCCATCCATCGCGGATACTGCACGAAAGGTTCATTTCAATTTGAATCATCTCAAAAACCGGACACAGAAATTAAAAAGAAAGATTCACTTAAAACTAAAAAATGGAATTTCCGTTCTGAGTTTGGCATTGGAAGTGTTACAGGTCAGTTTTCACAGCAATACTACAAATATCTGAGAACTGATGATGAATCTTATAGTTTCCTTGGTTTTCAAATATCTCGTTATGTCAAAGTTTATGAAAGAATAATCAAAAGACATGCGTTTATTTTGCCGGTTGTGACACATTGTGGCACTTTGGATCATAAAGGCCGTTCGCAAATTGGCTATAGAGCGGAAACTCAGAGCGGATATTTATTTGACGGCAAAACAAACAGATTTGTCGGAACTGCCGCATTGAGTCTGAAATATGAAAGGACAACATGGGGAATTGGTTTTGGCGCTGCAGTTGGCAACAGTTTATTTACAAGCGATGAATATCAGGGACCTGTATTTCGCGAATTATATACAGACAGTACTGAAACCCATATGTGTATCATACAATACTTACCGGAACTAAGAATAGGAAAGAAAGAAAACTTCTGTGTAGAAATTTTCAGAGGAAGACCGCTGACTCTCGATTACAGGATGTATAATCTCGGTTTTTCTACCGGATTCGGCAAACTGAATTGTTTTTCCCTGAAATCTGGATTAATCATTTATAACAACGAAGGTATTACCGGTTTCTATACAGATTTCAGGGCTCCACTGGCCAAAAACCAGTTCATTAATTTTTATGGTGGATTTGTGCCTTCTGTCACGCATTCCGAATCTGTGAGTCAGGGATCTGATAAATATAAAGACGTAGAATCGAATTCCTTTTATTTAGGTATGCAGTTTATACAGTGCTTCGACTGATCAGGATTTGGAAAATCAGACAGATTAGTTTAAGATTGTTCCGGAATTAAGATGAAACAACATATCAATACCGCTCTTATCGCCATATCGGTTGTACTTGCTGCCTGGCTGCTCGGATCTTCTTATATGAACCGCAACCGCACCCAGCAAAGCATCAGTGTGACCGGACTCGGAGAAAAAGATTTTACATCCAATCTCATAGTCTGGAACGGGTCTTTTTCTAAGAGGAATTCCGTTCTGAAAGATGCCTACGCTGAGCTTGATGCTGACCGCGAAACCATCAAGAAATATCTTATCTCAAAGGGTGTCAAATTAAGTGAAATGGTATTCTCTTCAATTTCAATTTCCAAAGAATACAGCAGATCATACGACAATTACGGCAATATGACCTCCTCTGTCTTTTCGGGCTACAATCTCACCCAGAATGTTACCATTGAATCTTTTGCAGTAGACAATATTGAAAGCATTTCGCGTCAGGTAAGCGAACTGATTAACTCCGGTGTGGAATTTTATTCTGAAAGTCCGCAATACTATTATACCAAACTGGCGGAACTGAAAGTTGAAATGATAGCAGCAGCCACAAAAGACGCCAATACCAGAGCTGAAAAAATCGCTGCAAATGCAGGCAGCAGTCTTGGAAAGTTAAAGAATGCAAGTATGGGAGTGTTTCAGATAGTGGCTCAAAATTCGTCAGAAGAATATTCCTGGGGTGGCTCATTCAATATCTCTTCCAAGCGAAAAACAGCTACTATAACAGTAAAGCTTGAATACGAAACCGATTGATAAGCTGTATATTCAGGTTTTTTAAATCAACCTTTATCTAAGCCTGCTGTTGTTGTTTTTCGGGTCTCATCTGAGGGAAAAACAAAACTTCCTGTATACTGGCCTGATTGGTCATTAGCATAGCCAGCCTGTCTATTCCCACTCCCAGTCCTGCCGTTGGCGGCATACCGTATTCCAGTGCTCTCAAAAAATCTTCATCCAGCGGCATGGCTTCATCGTCGCCTCTTCCTGCCAGTTTAAGCTGTTCTTCAAAGCGTTCTCTCTGATCGATCGGATCATTCAATTCGGTATAAGCATTTGCAATTTCTTTACCGTTGATATAGAGTTCAAACCTTTCTACCAGTCCCGGTTTGCTTCTGTGTTTTTTGGTCAGAGGACTCATCTCAAGGGGATAGTCAGTGATAAAGGTCGGTTGTATGCAGTGTTTCTCGCATTTCTCGCCAAAAATCTCATCAATCAGTTTACCTTTACCCATGCTGTTTTCTGTGTGGATTCCAAACTGACGGCAAACATTTCTCAGAGCGTCTTCATCCATTTCCGAAACATCTATTCCGGTGTGTTCCTTGATGGCATCAAACATGCTGATACGCTTAAACGGACGTGAAAAACTAATGACATTCTCGCCTACCTGAACGTCGGTTGTTCCATTGACATCCATTGCGACATTTTCAATCATAATTTCGGTGTAATCCATCATCCAGTTATAGTCTTTGTAAGCCACATAAATCTCAAGACCTGTAAACTCGGGGTTATGGGTTCTGTCTATGCCTTCGTTTCTGAAGTTTTTGGCAAATTCGTATACACCTTCAAAGCCACCGACTATCAGTCTTTTCAAATACAATTCGTTTGCAATTCTGAGATACAATTGCATATCGAGTGCGTTGTGGTGGGTAACGAAAGGGCGGGCTGCGGCTCCGCCGTGAATGCTCTGTAAAATCGGTGTTTCAACTTCGAGATATCCGCTTTTGTTAAATGTATTGCGCAATGATTGCACGACCCCGCTCCTCTTGATAAAAGTTTCTCTGACATGGGTGTTCACAATCAGATCCACATAGCGCATTCTGTATCTGAGTTCAGGATCACTGAAAGCATCAAACAGCACGCCGTCCTTTTCCTTTACTACAGGCAGCGGATTCAGCGATTTGGACAGAAGTTTTATTTCCTTGACTCTGAGGGTGGTTTCGCCGGTTTTAGTCACGAAAACTTCACCTTTAACCCCAATGATGTCTCCGATATCCAGTAAATGCAAAACCAGTGAATCAAACAAAGTCTTATCATCTCCCGGACAAATATTATCCCTTCCGACATAAAGCTGCAGGCGGCCCTGAGCGTCCTGTATCTTCATGAAACACACCTTGCCCTTTGGTTGTATGCTCATGATTCTTCCTGCCATGCTCACATCCTGGAAATTGTTAAGCTCGGCGTTAAAACCGCTGAGTATCTCTTCAGAATGTGAATTGATTTCCCATAATTCGGCAGGATAAGCTTCTATACCAAGCGCTTTGATTTGCTCCAGTTTATGTCTGCGCTGCAGTTGTAATTCGTTTAATTCTGACATGAATGACTTTAAAAAATAAGATTGCAAAAATACTCTTCAATGGGGACTTTTCTATGTAATTCGGGCAACTAAAACAGTAAATTTCGTATCTTTGTAATAAAGAGATAGGGTCAGGATTGTACGTTTTTAATAAATATCGGTGTGTTTTCAGAATATTAATCTTATCCGGATTCATTTTTGGTCTGAGTTCCGTTACAGTAGCACAGACTTTTTTTCTTGAGAACAAAGGCAGGTTGCCA
>CAZRKA010000206.1:0-4944 GCA_964600345.1 uncultured Chitinophaga sp.
CCTCTTCTGGTTCTTTGGAATTATTACTGTAAAAATAATACTGCAAGTCTAAAGGTCCTCCGTGCCTTTGTGGTTTAATTTCTGCCGCGTACAAATACAAACATCAACCCTTGTGATCCTTGCGCATTCTTTGTGTTCTTCGTGCAATTGGTTCCGCGGTTCTCTAAATGCCGCCAGGCATCTAATTATTATTGCATGGAGTCATTAACACAAGGTGCACAAAGGAAGAACCACACAAAGAACACAATTTAATTTCTTTTTTGTGGTTTTAAAATTCTGCTGCAAACTTTCACCGCAAACCACCCTTGTGATCCTTGCGCATTCCTTGTGTTCTTAGTGTTATTGGCTTTCCGGTTTTAAATGCCTTCAGGCATCCCGAGTGATATTGTATGAAGCCATTAACGCAAAGACCACAAAGGAAGAACCACACGAAGAACACAATTTAATTTCTTCGTGTGATGGTACCATGCCGCGGATTTATCCACCAAAATATCCCCGCCTAAACACTCATACATTGTATAGCTTTTATCAATTATTATCTTATCACATTAAAGTTTACTTTTGCAATCTTAAAAATTGAGCCCCCTTCAGCGTAATATCAATGCAATGCTTGCTGCTTTAAGCAATAAAGGTTTAAAACATGCAGTCATTTGTCCGGGTAGCAGAAATGCTCCATTGATCATGGGCTTCGCGCGAATGCCCGGTATGAATTGTTATTCGGCGATAGACGAGCGCTCAGCGGCATTCATGGCCCTCGGAATGACCATCAGCACGGGTAATCCCGCCGCAGTTGTCTGCACCAGCGGTTCGGCCGCATTAAATCTGTATCCTGCCGTTGCCGAAGCGTTTTACATGCAACGCCCTTTGATCGTTATTACAGCAGACCGTCCGCCCGAACTGATAGATCGCTGGGACGGACAAGCCATACACCAGCCCGGCGTTTACGGCCCGCATGTCAAGGCTTCATTCAATTTACCTGATCAATATTCCGAAGACAATCTTCAGGCATTCACCGATACCGCTATGCAAGCCTGGGAAATGGCTGTTTCAGGTGTCAAAGGACCGGTGCACATCAATGTACCTTTAAGAGAGCCTTTGTACGAAGCGGCGTCTTCAGAATTTACCTACCCCGAATTTCCCGATGCACCGCCATCCTTCGTTTCATTTACAGAAAAGATTGACATTGCCGGTTTGCATGAGCTGCAGGCAAGCGACAAAATAATGGTATTGAACGGTGCAGGCGATCCCGATAAGGAACTAAATGCCGAACTGACTCAACTCGCCCAGTCGGGCCACTGCGTTGTTTTGTCTGACATTATCTCAGCTCAGCACAGTACTTCTTCGTTTGCCAACTGGGAAACTGTCTGGATGAATGCTTCGGATGCACAAAAGCAGGCTTTGAAACCCGAAGTACTGATCACCACAGGCAAAATGATACTCAACAAACACCTGAGAAACTTCCTGAAAGCGAATAAACCAAAGCATCACCTGCATGTTTCGGAAAACGGCTACACGGCAGATCCGTTTGATACCAATCCTGTTATCATTCCATACAGGGCAGCCCTGTTTTTCAAGGCGTTTAACAAGATAAAGGAAGCCGCAGGCGAGAGTGAATATTACCGGAGCTGGCAACACTTATCTCTTAATCAGAAAGCAAGAGTCGAAAGTGTGACAGAAACTGCCTTCAACGAATTGCTTGCCTGCCGTACTATAATTTCGGCGTTACCCGGCAGCGGTCTGCATCTGCACCTTGCCAACAGCATGAGTGTGAGACTGGCGTCCTATTGCGCCGATGCCGTATCCCCTCAGTGGCGCATCAGTGCCAACAGGGGAGTAAGCGGTATTGACGGCTGCACTTCCACAGCTTTGGGTGCTGCACTGACTGATACATCGCTCCATGTGCTGATCAGCGGCGACCTGGCCTTTTTCTACGACGTCAATGCATTCCTTTGCCGCGAGATTCCCGGGAATTTAAAGGTCGTGATACTGAACAACAGCGGGGGAGGCATATTCCGCAATATAGACGGTGCGCCGCAAATGGCCGAAGCCGACCCTTATCTATACACCCCACACCAGCTGAATACTTCTAAGATAGCAGAACACTTCAGACTCGGGTATTTCAAGGCCGGCGATGAGGCATCTCTGCGAGAGGCCATCAGCGGTTTTTTAGAATACAAGGGCTGCTGTCTGCTGGAAGTGTTTACCGACCCCTACATTAATACATCAATCTTTAATCAATATAAAAATTTACAAATATGAGTCAGAGAGAATGGCAAACCATTAAAACCTACAAAGAGATTTTTTTCGAATACTTCGAAGGCATTGCTAAAATCACCATTAACAGACCCCGCTATCACAACGCATTTACCCCCCTCACCAACATGGAGATGATAGACGCCATGGATTATGCCCGCGAGCATCCGGATATCCAGGTGGTTGTTCTAACGGGAGCAGGCACTGAGGCATTCTGCAGCGGAGGCGACCAGAACATCAAAACCATAGGCGGTTACCGCGACGAAAACGGCGTACCGCGCCTGAACGTGCTCGATTTGCAGAAACGCATCCGCTCGCTGCCTAAACCTGTTGTGGCCATGGTCAACGGATTTGCCATTGGCGGCGGTCATGTGCTTCACGTGGTGTGCGACCTGAGCATTGCCAGTGAAACCGCAATATTCGGTCAAACGGGTCCAAAGGTGGGCAGCTTCGACGGCGGCTTCGGCAGCAGTTACCTCGCCCGTATTGTAGGACAGAAAAAAGCCAGGGAAATATGGTTCCTCTGCAGGCAGTACAGTGCTCAGGAAGCTTATGATATGGGACTAGTAAATAAAGTAGTTCCTGCAGAGCAGCTGGAAGACGAAGTAGTGCAGTGGTGCAGGGAAATGATGATGATGAGTCCTATTGCCCTTCGTATGATTAAATACGGTATGAACGCCGAACTCGACGGTCAGGCCGGCATACAGGAACTTGCAGGCAGTGCAACCCTGCTGTATTACTTTACTGAAGAGGCGCAGGAAGGCAGGAATGCGTTCATGGAGAAACGCAAACCCGATTTCAAAAAGTTTCCGAAATTCCCTTAGGCAGTTGCGGCAACCAGCTCTCTTAATATCCGGTTCGCTTTTTCGAGTTGCTCCGGATTCATTCTTTTTACCAGTTCAGCAGGGTTTTCGATAATTTCCTCAGTCTGGCGGATTTGCCACAAGGCGTGATTTTTAGGAACCTGCATGGGGTTATCCGGAACAAACCTGTATAAATCGTTAGGTGTGCAGTTCAGGAAAACGCAGAGTTCTTCCAGGTGTTTGAAGTTGACGGAAGAAACATCGCCGTGCAGCAGTTTGTAAGCAGTGGTGTAAGAAAACCCGAGATTTCTTAAGACCTGAGCGTTAGGCTTATAGCCCTTTCGTTCAAGCAGTTCTTTTAATTGAAATGTAAGCATGTTTAGTTGATTTTAATTCAAATGTATAAAATAAAACCGTATCTGCAAACGGAAATTTCATTTTTAGCTTGAAATACCTGCTTATATCGTAAATGATAGTCGATATAAGGATAATATTAGTTCTAAATGCAAAAGTTTGATTTCTGTTCCGACATGACTCTATACAAATGCAGTTTGTTTCAAGTCGGACAGAGAAAAGACAGCATTATTTTCTGTACTGCAGAATCTCAGATAAAACGCTTGCGCCTGCTTGTATTCACGATAAAATCTCTGCTTATTCAGGACTTGTGTTCGCGGCGTAATTCACTGCTGGTTTTGCTGCTGCCGTCGTGACTCCAGCCCGGGGCATTGAAGATGTAAGCCAGTTTTTGTTTGAGGGGACCCGGTTTCTTAATGTCGCGTACAATTTTACTCCATTCGTGGAATATGACTTTCAGGGGATGGTAGGTGCCCAGGTTGCTGGTGAGTCCGTACTTTGGCTTTTCGTCTTCCTTCTGAAAGGTACCGAACAGCTTGTCCCAGATAATCAGCACCTGACCCATGTTCTTGTCGAGGTATTTCACATTGCTGGCGTGATGTACGCGGTGGTGAGAGGGTGTCACAAAAACCGCTTCGTACCAGGCGGGTAATTTGCCTATGAGTTCGGTGTGCAGGAAAAACTGATAGAATTGGTTAACAGCGTACATGAACATGATGCTCAGTCCGTCGAAGCCGAGAAAAGCAACAGGTATATAGAAAATGAAGCGGTAAAAAGGCTGCAGAACAGATGATCGCAGTGCTACGGTGAAATTATATTTTTCACTGCTGTGGTGATTGCTGTGTACCGCCCAGAATACCCTGCTGTAATGCTCGGAGCGGTGCAGCCAGTAGAAACAGAAATCCTGTCCGATAAAGACCAGTAGCCAGGCAGCCACAGGATAATGTGTGAGCAGATCGGGTTTTAAAACGGCGTGCCGGTTGCAAAAGTCGAGCACACCCAGGGTGATGTATTTGAGACTGTAGTCGAGAATTGCGCCGGCAACTCCCAGCCAGATACTGATCAGACTATCTTTAAGACCGTAATTGTCAATTTTTCTTTTTTTCCCGATACGGATCTCCGAAGCGATGAATACAAGATAAACCGGTAAGGAGATTAGTAACAGCCATTGCTCTCTGGACATTAAGCGCAAATCTATTAAATCTTAAGGAAAAATTAAATCACCGGCTTATAAAAGCTTTTCATTTTTTTCGGCTTCCTCGTAGGCGTGGTCTATCAACCAAGGACCGTTCTTTGCCGCTGTGGTAGCAAGCACATCGCAAACTTCATTTTCTACATTTCCGGCATGACCTTTCACCCAGTGAAATTTGACATCGTGCAGTTTATAAAGCGGGAGAAACCGTTTCCATAAGTCGACATTCTTTTTATTCTTCCAGCCTGTCTTTTGCCAGTTGAAAACCCATTTCTTTTCGATGGCATTGCAGACATACTGGCTGTCGGTATACATCTTAATGACTATTCCGTCTAGATGCCG
>CAZRKA010000207.1:0-4924 GCA_964600345.1 uncultured Chitinophaga sp.
GGGAATATGTATGGATTGATAATTTAAGCACTGTTCAGATTGGCAATAACGTCTGTCTCTCTCAGGGTGCATTTTTGTTGTGCGGAAATCACAATTATTCCAGGGAAGGATTTGATCTGATGACCGGTAAAATTATTCTTGAGGATGGAGTGTGGATTGGTGCTAAAAGTATTGTTGGTCCCGATGTGATTTGTCACAGTCACAGTGTACTTAGTGTGTTGAGTGTGGCCACAAAAGACCTTCAGGCATATACAATTTATAAAGGCAATCCGGCCGAAGCGATAAAAGAGAGAATCATTGAATAACCTGAAAATTTCCGTCATTACGGTCTGCTATAACGCTGCGTCCACCATTTCCGAAACTATAAAATCGGTTCTGTCTCAGTCCTATGTCAATCTCGAATATATCATAGTTGATGGTGCATCATCAGATAATACAGCCGAAATTGTTGCGTCTTTTCAGGATGAAAGAATCAGATTTTTCAGCGAGAAGGACGAAGGTTTATACGACGCCATCAACAAGGGTCTGCACTTATCCAAAGGCGATATTTTAGCCATACTGCACGCCGACGACAGGTTTGCCGACAACAATGTCCTTGGTTTTGTAGCCGCACAATTCGGCACCGAAAATGCACCCGATGCACTGGCCAGTTCTGTCAATATATTTAAACCCGGGGATTTGATAAAACCATACCGTGTTTATAACGCTTCAAAGTTCAGAGAATGGCAATTCAGAATAGGGATTCAACCACCGCATCCGGGCTTCTTCATTACAAGAACAGCCTTCGAAAAAGTAGGGTATTACAGGACACAATACAAAATCAGCGGCGACTTTGAATGGTTGCTGAGGGCAATACGCATTCACAAATTAAAAGTAAAATATACGGATAAAGTAAGTGTTAATATGCTGGATGGCGGACTCAGTTCTTCGGGATGGAAAAGCAAAACCCTGCTTAACAAGGAAATTCTCAGGATTCTGAAAATTCATGGCATCTACAGCAATAAATTGCTGGTCTACTCAAAATACCTTTTTAAAGTATTTCAATTGAGATTTATATAATTCAAAAGTTTATATAATATGCAGTAAATAATTATAATACAATATAATATATAATGGTCGGATATGAATTTAATTTCCGGCCATTTTTATTTATAGATTTTTACGAAACAGTTTCCGGCTATTTACTTTTTGAACCTGCAGATTTGACGGCTACTTTTTCTTTCAGGTACATACCCGTATAAGAATCTTTGACTTTGATGATGTCCTCAGGCACTCCTTCAAAAACAAGATTACCTCCCGCATCGCCGCCTTCAGGACCTAAATCTATAAGCCAGTCAGCGCTTTTTATAACATCTACATTGTGCTCAATGATGAGCACTGTATGACCTTTTTCAATCAATGCATTGAAACAATACAGCAGTTTGTTGATGTCGTTGAAATGCAGACCTGTGGTTGGTTCGTCGAAGATAAAAACAGTGTGCATCTCCTTCGAATTTCCCTTTCCAAGAAAGGTAGCCAGTTTGATACGCTGTGCTTCACCGCCGCTTAATGTATTGCTCGATTGTCCCAGGGCAACATATCCGAGTCCGACATTCTGCAAGGGCGCAATTCTGCTGCTGATGGCCTGTTTGTCCTTGAAAAATTCCATTGCTTCGTCGACGGTCATTTCCAGGACATCTGCTATACTCTTGCCGTTATATGTAATTTCAAGTACTTCATCTTTAAACCGTTTTCCTTTGCAATATTCGCAGGGCAGAATCAGGTCGGCCATAAACTGCATTTCTATGGTCAGTTCACCTTCTCCTTTGCAATGGTCGCAGCGCCCCCCGTCTACGTTAAATGAAAAATGTGAGGGTTTTAGTTTTCGCGCTTTTGCAGCAGGCAATTCTGAATACAGGTCGCGTATGCTGTCATAAGCTTTGATATAGGTTACCGGGTTACTTCTGCTCGATTTTCCTATCGGATTCTGATCTACCAGTTCAACCTGTTTCACAAGGTGCAGGTCTCCGCTGATGCGGTCGTGTTTGCCGGTTCGGGTTCCGGTGTAATTGCCGATTACCTTGTTGAGCCCGGGGTAAAAAATGGATTTAATAAGTGTTGTTTTTCCGCTTCCGCTGACACCGGTTACACAGGTCATTACCTGCAGAGGTATTTTTACTTCTATATTCTTGAGGTTGTTTTCCCTGGCACCGTGAATTTCAATGAAATTCTTCCATTTTTTACGGCTGGAAGGCGTTTCTATTGACATGCGACCGCTGAGATATTTACCGGTCAGACTATTTTCATCCTTCAGTATGTCGGTAAAATTCCCGCTGTAAACCAGTTTGCCACCGAATGTTCCTGCCTCAGGTCCAATATCTATAATTCTTTCGGCAGCCTTCATCATCTCTTCTTCGTGTTCAACGACTATTACCGTGTTGCCTAATTTTTGAAGACTTTTCAGTACTTCTATCAATCGCAGCGTATCGCGCGGGTGAAGGCCTATACTGGGCTCGTCGAGTATATACATACTACCCGTTAAACTGCTGCCAAGTGAAGTGGCCAGATTGATTCTCTGCGATTCTCCACCGCTTAAAGTATTACTCAGCCTGTTCAAACCGAGATAACCGAGACCGACATCACTCAGAAAATTCAGTCTGTTTTTAATTTCGGTAAAAATTCTGCCGCCTATTTTCATGTCTTTTTCGGCAAGTTCAACTTTGTTGAAATAATTGCGCGCCTGATCAACTGACATCAGCATAACTTCCTGAATGCTTATCTGTCGGGGAATCTCTTTATCTTTATTCAGTGCTATGAGCTTGACATAAGATGCATCCTTTCGCAACCTGGTTCCCTTGCAGTCGGGGCAGGTAGTTTTGCCTCTGTAGCGGCTTAACATCACCCTGTACTGAATCTTATACGATTTTTCTTCCAGGTACTTAAAGAATCCGTTAATGCCCGCTATCTTATCATTCCCCTGCCATAAAAGATCCTTTTCCATTTCATTTAAATCGTGGTAAGATCTGTGAACAGGGAAATCATATTCTATGGCCATTCTTACGAATTCGTCTTTCCATTCGCTCATCGTCTCACCTTTCCATGGTTGAACACATGATTCGTATACACTCAGGTTTTTGTCAGGAACTACAAGATCTTCGTCTATACCGATTACCTGACCATAGCCTTCGCAGGTGCGACAAGCGCCGAGCGGATTGTTGAAACTCAGAAAATCCTTACTTGGAATCTCAAAACTGATTCCATCGGCTTCAAACTTATTTGAAAATTCGACAAGTTCATCCCCGATTTTCAGAAAGCAGGTGCCATGGCCTTCCCAGAAAGCGCTTTCGATCGAGTCTGCAGCCCTGTTTCTCATATCTTCGTCATCTTTCTGAAGTATTAAACGGTCTATTACAAGATAATTTTTTTTGGATTTAAGATCTGTTTTAGGATCCAGTTCCGCAATTTTCAGTATACCGGCATCGGTCAGAATTCTTACAAATCCCTGCTGTATATAAGTGTTGAGAATTTCTTTTTCCTTTCCCTTTTTGAATCCGATTTCACTTAGAATGAGCACAGTCAGTCCGTCTTCCAGACCATTGATATAATTAACGACATCATCTGTTGTGTGTCGCATAACTTCTTTGCCGCTGACCGGTGAAATTGTTCTCCCGGTTCTCGAAAACAGGAGTTTAAGATAATCGTATATTTCTGTGCTTGTAGCTACAGTACTTCGTGGATTTCTTGTATTAACCTTTTGTTCGATTGCAATCGCCGGAGCCAGGCCTTCGATAAAATCAACTTCAGGTTTGTTCATCCTTCCCAGAAACTGGCGTGCATAACTGCTCAGACTCTCTACATAGCGGCGTTGTCCTTCGGCAAAAAGCGTATCAAAAACCAGACTGCTTTTCCCGCTACCCGATACACCCGTCACAACTGTAAAACTCCCTGATGGGATTTCGACCTCTATATTCTTTAGATTATGGACTCTAGCCCCCCTGATAATGATGTTTGGATATTTAGCCACGTATTTTGAGTAACCTGCAAAGGTAGATTTTTGTTTTCAAATTGCGATGCAGGGTCTGAAATGTATTCCTGAAAGATTTACCTGATTTAAATCTTTATCCGTATGAAAAAGGAATTTATCTGAATTTACCGCTCTTCAGAGATTCAATAAATTCGGCTGTTTCAACCGCTCTGCCTTTGTAATTGAGATGCCACCACTGGTCGTAGAATAAGGTGCTGTCTTTGATACTGTTCTTGTATTCATTGATCACATTAACACCCGCGGTGTTGTTGAAACTGAATTTCAGGTTTTCTTCAATATTGGGCATAGGCGGCAGAAAGACATACCACTTAACGCCTTCGGCAAGTTTAACTTTATTAATCAGATCGGGTTCGTTTTTATTGATGAAACGCTGGTGATTAAAAGGTTGATTACTCATGAAAAAAGAACTTTTTACCTCAATCAGAGAATCTACAACATCTGTTCTGTCTTTGGTATTATAGCTTAGGGTCTTCTGAGGACCGGTATTGATCTTAAAGTCTTTGATGGTTTTTTTATAGTCCAGATAGTTATAAAACCAGGTTTCACTCAGCAACAACTGCGGGCTTTTGCGCAATAAATATGAGATATAATCTTTTGAAGCTGTGCACTCATAAAAACCCCATCTGTGCTGAAAGGTAGAACTTTCTTCGTAAACGATATATGGAAGGTATAAAATTACCCTATTGTATTTCGATAAATCGATGGTCTTGTTTTCAATCAGGTAATCAATAAAGTTGAAATGAGTTGAACCGCTGAAGAGATAGAAATCAATCGGCTTTGTGATGCTATCCCTTATTTGTGCAAATTCAAGATTGTATTCGCCGTTGCTGCAGGTTATAACCGCTATCCTGTCATTGGATTCGCTCGGTTTTTTATCGGCATAAAGTGTGACCGAGATTC
>CAZRKA010000208.1:0-4922 GCA_964600345.1 uncultured Chitinophaga sp.
CTTCCGAAGACTTAACTAATACTGGTGTATGAATGCAAAAGACGCCGCTAATATTTAATTATAAAAGTCAAGTTTGACTAAAAGGTTATTTTTGAGACCAGTTGTGGTATTTATTCATCCGATAATCGGACAATAATCCTGCATAATCCATATTTTTGAAAAACGTATTAAGCCATGTTTAAAGAATTTTCAACCGGTATCAGTCATTTCTGGTCGGCAAGCGCTTTTCTGTCTAAACACAAATTGCTCCACTATTATCTGTATCCGCTGATTATCGGAATTCTGTACTTTATTTTTCTTGCTTCGGTGGTAATTGTATTTGCGCGCGATCTGACAGAACTAATGCTGGGTTCTTACCTACCCGAAAAACTTCCTGAATACAAGGGTTTCTTTAGTTTCCTTAACGCATTGGGAAAATTTTCGCTGAACGGACTTGTCAGCATAGTGGTCGGGATAGTTATATTTATGGTCTCAGCCAAATTCAGCAAATACATCATTCTAATACTACTGGCACCTGTTTTCTCCTTGTTGAGTGAGAAAGCTGAAACTTCTCTGACAGGCAAGGAATACCCTTTTAATCTTATGCAGTTCCTTAAAGACATACTCAGGGGTACCTTTATCGCTATCCGCAACCTCATACTCGAACTTCTGCTGATTGCCCTTTTTTCCATAGCGGGAATTTTTGCAGGCCCATTGGCCATACTCGTAGCACCCCTGCTTTGGTTAATTGGTGCCTATTACTACGGATTCAGTATGATGGATTATGTATGTGAGAGGCGCAAGATGAGTATATCTGCCGGTAATGCCTATATCAGGAAACGAAGGTATTTTGTTTGTGGCAACGGAGTCATGTATTCTCTTTTTGATATGATTCCATATATAGGCACTATGCTGGCTGCTGTTAACGGCGTTGTAGGAGCCTGCACAGGCCTGATTAGTCTTGAAAATCAAGAAAATGCAGCCATGTTAAAAGATGACAATCTGAATATTCAGAATTGAATGAAATTTAAAGGGTAAAAATTAAGCCTCTGACTTCTGCTATACATAATTAAAACTGAAAAAGCAAGTTTTATTTTTAACACTAAAACGCCCGTGTAGGGGTATAACTTGCTTTATTACATATTTACAATTTATATAGTATTTACAAGTGTTTACAAACATTATCTTAAAAAATCTTGCGCTATATTTCATAATTTCAGGAAAAATTGTATTATCTTTGTAATTGAAAAATTCCTAATCAACAACGAATATGAGCAACTTAAAAAAAAGAGTATTATTCGTGTCATCGGAAATGACACCATTCCTTAACGAGTCACCAGTCGCCACAGTTTCCAGATTCCTGCCTCAGGCCATTCAGGAAAAAGATCACGAGATCCGTGTGCTGGTGCCGAGATTCGGAGTGATAAACGAAAGGAGAAACCGTCTCCATGAAGTGGTAAGGCTTTCGGGTATCAACATTTCCATCGACGATAAGGATAATCCGCTTATGATTAAGGTGGCTTCCATATCTGAAGCAAGGATGCAGGTATACTTCCTCGACAACGAAGATTACTTTCACCGCAAGTTTGTATATACCGACGAGAAAAACAAATTCTTTGACGACAACGACGAGCGTGTAATTTTCTTTTGCAAAGGTGTACTGGAAACAGTTAAAAAACTAGGCTGGGCTCCTGATATCATTCATTGCCAGGGCTGGATGACAAGTTTGATTCCGGTATATCTGAAAACCCTTTATAAAGACGAACCCGTATTCAAGAATTCAAAAATAGTATACTCTGTATTCGAAAATGAATTCAACGAAAATCTCGGAAAAGATTTTGCCCGCAAAGCATCGCTCAACGAAATAGAAGACAAACACCTCGAAACCTATGCAAAAGGCGATAACAAAAGCCTGCACATGGGTGGTATCAAGAATGCAGATGCAGTAGTTGACTGCACTTCAAAACTTGACCCTGAGTATGCTAAAATGATAAAAGCAAAGCCTCACATGACGCACGACAGCGATAATTTAGGCGAAAAATATGTTGCTTTCTACGAAGAGGTAATGACTTCTGCAAAATAATCGGTTATTTTGCATTCGTGAATTTCAGACCTGTTTTATTCTTCCTTTTATGTGTTGTTTTTATTGTTTCCTGTAAAAAGCAGAGCGACAATGTATTTCTGAGCAATGAGGGCACACTTGGCTTTGACGGCTATAGTTTTACAGATTCACTGACGCTTTTTACTTCGAGTATCCGCGAGGATTCACTTAAAACAGACAGCCTTAGCCACAACCTCATTGGTGTCGTCAACGACCCTTTGTTCGGGCGCTATGAAGCTTTCTCATGTTTTCAGTTCGGTTTACCTCAGCTCAACAATGTCATTAAGACAGAAACCATGGATTCTATGGTGCTGTTCATGCAGTTTACTTCAAAAACAGCCTACTACGGAGATCTGAATTCGATAAGCTCATTTACGGTATATGAACTGGGCGAGTCTATGAACGCCGGCGTAGCCTATTCCAACCAGACGTATGCCTACGATGTCAGCAAACCCCTTGGCACATTTAACGGTAAACTCTACCTGAGCGACAGTCTTAACATGACAGAACTGGGCAATAAGGTAAAAGTTGCACCCGGTATATCCATCACACTAGATACGTCATTTGCCCGGAAAATTTTCAATGCCGACAATTCAAACCTAAGTTCTACTTCAAACTTTATTCAGTTTTTTAAAGGTCTGGTAATTGTCCCTACCTCCAATCCTAATCCCGGCAGCGGAATCATTGCGGCCTTTAATATGAAAGGCTCTGCATCAAAACTGAGGATTTATTACAACGGAAATCAGCAAAGCGATTTTGTTGTTCTGGATGAAACCAGGAGGTTTACAGGCTATAAGTTCAGTTCTCAGAATCCTGAATTTATCAAACAGAAATCATTTCCGAAAGGCGATTATGATACCTGTTTTATTCAGGCAATGGGAGGAGGAAAAACACATATCCGCCTTCCCTATCTATACAGCCTGATTAAAAACAAAGACAAGAAAATTTCTATTGGCAAAGCCGAGATTATTTTCAGGCCTGTTCAGGGATCATATACTTCACCTTTTACACTGCCAAGCCGTTTACTTTTACTCCAGCCACACCCCGACAATAATCTGAACGCTGGTGTCATCGATTTGCTGGAGCCTTTTTACGGTGGTTCATACAACGCAGTAAGCAATGAATACAGGTTCAATATTACCCGTCACATTCAGGGTATTTTTTCTGACTACCAGCTCAGAGGCAAAGACAATAACCGCGGACTGTTTTTATTGACACCAAGCGATTTTCCAATTGCTCCTTCGCGTTTACTGCTCGATACCAGAAAAGGCCTTGCAAATACCGGTATAGAATTTAAACTTATTTATACAGAACTTTAAGCGACTATTATTGTTTTTAATATAAGAAATGGAAAACAAAAGAAAACCCTACCAGCTGGTTTCGCGCGAATGGAAGAAAGAAGACACCGTCATCCATCTTAAAAACACCAGTATAGGCAAAGGGAATATCACACTGATTGCCGGTCCCTGTGCCGTTGAAAACGAAGATCAGATTTTTACCATCAGCGAATTTCTCAGCAAGCAGAATGTTAAGATTCTGAGAGGCGGAGCTTATAAACCCCGCACTTCACCATATTCATTTCAGGGACTGAAAAAAGACGGCCTGATTATGATGCGTAATGCCGCAGACAAATACGGCATGAGTGTCATCACCGAGGTAATGGATACCAATCTTCTGGATGAAGTATACCAGTATGCGGATATTCTGCAGGTAGGTACCCGCAACATGCAGAATTACCAGTTACTGAGAGCACTCAGTAAAACGGATAAACCTGTGATGTTAAAGCGGGGTATGAGCAGTACCCTCGAGGAATGGCTGCTGGCGGCTGAATATATCCTGTCCGGTGGCAACGATAAAGTAATCATGTGTGAAAGAGGTATACGCACTTTCGAAACCGCTACGCGCAATACGCTTGATCTCGGCATTGTACCATTATTAAAATCCATCAGTCATTTGCCGGTTATAGTAGATCCAAGTCAGGGTACCGGTGTACGCGAGCTTGTAAAACCAATGAGCATGGCTGCAATTACAGCCGGTGCCGATGGAATAATGGTAGAGGTACACAATCAGCCTGAGGAAGCCCTTTCAGACGGCGAACAGTCATTGTATTTCGATCAGTTCGACAGCCTTGTGAAACAGCTAAAACCATTGGCAGGACTGATGAACAAATCGCTTGATATTGAGACAGAAAAGATTTTGATATAAATTTTTTGTTTTAATTCGAATTCTTATATCTTTGCACTCCCCAAAACTAAAGCCGGTGTGGTAGTTCAGCTGGTTAGAATACTGCCCTGTCACGGCAGGGGTCGCGGGTTCGAGTCCCGTCCACACCGCAACAAATGTAAGAAGTCCCTTGTAAATCAAATGATTACAAGGGTTTTTTATTTAATGGGAACAGTTTGGGGGGCGGTTTTAAATCAAGTATAAAACTTTTTTTGTTTATTGGTCCTCTAGCCTATCAATAATAAATTGAAGATAATGTGAATTTGATCTATGCTGAATACTACTTTTAAGTATATCGAAATTATCTTTTAAAAACTGAAGAAAATATTGTTTAATTCTGTCTGGAAAATGACAGAGAAATTGAATACAAATCATTCCATTACTAACGTTTGTTGCATCAAAAATAATTTTAATTACTTCCTCAGAATTAATTTTACAAGTTGCAATCCATATATATTTTGGCAAACTACTCTTGACCAAAATTAACTTTTCGTTTGAGCTTAAGTATGAATCAATTACACTTCTTTTAAATTTCTCACTAAATGAAATATTAATGTCCCAAATCGATTCAATATTTATATCACCTGTTTCCTTAAAGAATATTTTTAAAATATTATCA
>CAZRKA010000209.1:0-2301 GCA_964600345.1 uncultured Chitinophaga sp.
TTATGTTATAAATAAAATTAAATACGATTGACTAAAAGGTTATTTTTGAGACCAGATCAAATAATACGAATGACAGATACATGGACCGAAAGATGGAATGAGCGATACCGGAATGAAGAATTCGCGTATGGCACAGAACCAAATGACTTTTTAAAAGAAGAATTGCTAAAACTAAAACCCGGTAAAATACTTTTTGCGGCAGAAGGTGAGGGTCGCAATGCGGTTTACGCGGCAAAGCTCGGCTGGGATGTCTCGGCCTTTGATATCAGCGAAGAAGGGAAAAAGAAAGCCCTGATTCTGGCTGATAAAAACAAAGTAGAATTGGATTACAGGCTTGGTGAATTAAATACTCTGGGATTCAGTGAAAATTCATTCGACGCCTTAGCATTGATCTATGCGCACTTTCCTGCTGATATAAAATCGGATTTACATAAATCCCTTAACAAATTATTGCGCAGAGGCGCCGTCATTATTTTTGAAGCTTTCAGCAAAAATCATCTTGAATTCATCAAAAGAAACGAGAAAGTGGGTGGACCAAGAGAACTCGCCATGTTATTTTCTGTAGATGAACTGAAAAACGATTTTCCGGATTTTGAAATCTACATGCTTGAAGAAAGAGTGATAGAATTGAATGAAGGTGATTTCCACAACGGAACCGGCTCTGTCATAAGATTCATCGGCCGAAAAAAATAATCAAAGCCGATTTCAAAATCAGGATTAAGTAAAAGCAGAAAAGCAATAATCCGCTGGGGTGCTTTAACAGCTTTTACATTATCAACTTTATTTATTCTTATTATCCTGGAGGTATTTAAACCAGGCATTGACAAGTTGACGTTTAAACTGTCTTTCAGATTTGCGGTCGCGCTGTATCAGGTTGACCTCCGCTCTGAGTTGAAGGCGGTCGAACTTCAGTTTCAGTATCTTCAGTTTGAAACTTCCTTTTTCGAGATTGGGATTTTGTTCAAGTATTCCTTTAAAATAAGTTTCCAGCGCTTCGATTGAAGGCATGACATCGGCACTTACATAAAACTCCATACTTGCTTTGTGACTTTCGCCCTTGGTGAAGTTGATAATCTCCTGACTTAGCACAGTGGTATTGGGAATATATATCAGGTCATCTTCTTCGTTTACAAGCTGAAGGTTGAGCAAACTGATATGTGTAATTTTGCCCTTATGTCCTCCGATCTGAATGTAATCGCCTATCGAAATCTGGTTGTTAAACATTAGTATCATGCCGTTGATGGCATTGGAAATATAATCTTTGGAGACTATGGCAATGGCTGCAGCAATGATGGAAATTGAGGTAAAGAACTCTTTGATATTAACTCTTAGTAAAACCATTATAAGAATCACCATCAGTATTGAGAAAAATACGTAGTAGATTGTATTGATGCCGATGATAAAATTGTCCTTGCCTTTTATCTGGTTTCGTCTTCTATACACCAGCAGGGTAAAGAATTTTAGACCATAGAGGCCTATAATCAGGATTAGTAATGGATATGTGCGCGGATGATCTTGCCAGAACATGAGGCAAAATTATACTTAAAAATGCGTATTCGTTCTGTCAATGTTATTAATCTCTTAAGTTTTCGATTCAGGAATTCAGTTTTTCTTTAAAACAGCAGATCAGATGCGATTTTGCTAAAGCGTACATTTTACTAACACTTTCATTCGGGTGCGGTTTGTATTTTTATCAGATAAGAGCCTGGCTGAGCGAACTGTTATCAAAATTAAAACAGAAAAACTATCTGTGAAAATTCAGAAATATTAGCCATTTTTGCAGTCCGGTTTATTTCGGGGTGTAGCGTCCGCCTGAGGCGGATCGGGCCAGCAATAATATAAATCATTATTAAGCGGCAGAAGTTCTTAAATATAAATTCGGGGTGTAGCGTCCGCCTGAGGCGGATCGGGCCGGCAATAATATAAATCATTATTAAGTGGCTGAAGTTCTTAATTATAAATTCGGGGTGTAGCGTCCGCCTAAGGCGGATCGAGCCAGCAATAATATAAATCATTATTAAGCGGCTGAAGTTCTTAATTATAAATTCGGGGTGTAGCGTCCGCCTGAGGCGGATCGGGCCAGCAATAATATAAATCATTATTAAGCGGCAGAAGTTCTTAAATATAAATTCGGGGTGTAGCGTCCGCCTGAGGCGGATCGGGCCGGCAATAATATAAATCATTATTAAGTGGCTGAAGTTCTTAATTATAAATTCGGGGTGTAGCGTCCGCCTAAGGCGGATCGAGCCAGCAATAATATAAATCATTATTAAGCGGCTGAAGTTCTTAATTATAAATTCG
>CAZRKA010000209.1:2401-4922 GCA_964600345.1 uncultured Chitinophaga sp.
AGCGTCCGCCTGAGGCGGATCGGGCCAGCAATAATATAAATCATTATTAAGCGGCTGAAGTTCTTAATTATAAATTCGGGGTGTAGCGTCCGCCTGAGGCGGATCGGGCCAGCAATAATATAAATCATTATTAAGCGGCTGAAGTTCTTAATTATAAATTCGGGGTGTAGCGTAGCCTGGTATCGCGCCAGCATGGGGTGCTGGAGGTCGTGGGTTCAAATCCCGCCACTCCGACAAAATAAAAAACCCGACTCAAAGAGCCGGGTTTTTTTATTGAATGAATTTATTAACGGGCAACTGCAGCCGTACTGACCAGATCGGTTAAGCTTAGTTCGAGACCTTTGGCGCTCAAACCGCTGGTTTTTGGGTTAAACTGATGCACGCGCAACATAGCCTGACGTATGATATCAGATACATCTTTCAGTATGGCGATATCATTAACCTCCGAACCCTGTCTCATCAGATAGGCAAACACACGTGCCATACCGCAATTGGCTATGAAATCGGGAATAACAGCGGTGTTGTTGTCCATGTATTCTGAAATAGGTCCCATGAATATTTCCTTATCGGCAAACGGCACATTGGCACCACAACTGATAACTTCCACACCGGCATTAATCATGCGGTCGGCCTGATCTTTTGTAATCAGCCTTGAAGCTGCACCGGGTATAAAGATTTCCATCGGGAGATCCCAGATTCTGGAATTTATTTCATTAAAACTCAGCATATCCGGATGTGAAAGTGCATTGCCCTTTCTTTTGAGGAAAAGAGATTTTATTTCTTCGTAGGTAAATCCTCTTTCGTTTATTAGTCCTCCGTCGCGGTCTATGATGCCGTTTATCAAAACACCGTTTTTAGCCAGATAGAATGCTGCTGCTGCGGCCACATTGCCCCAACCCTGAATGACTGCAAATTTGCCGTTCATGGTTCCGCCCCAGATTTCATAGTAATGTCTGACGGCTTCTGCTACGCCCCAGCCGGTAATCATATCTGCAATGGTATAATTTTTTTCGACCGAAGGCGTAAAGCGTTCATCTGTTATAGGAAGCAGTACACCCTGCTGAAGACGGGTGATACTTTTGAGTTTCTCTTCAGCGCTGTAGTTCAGGTGCCCGTTAACGATGCCCTCCTGCGGGTGCAAAAGACCGTTGGCAGCAGTAATCGGAATAACTTCGTGTATTTCATCCACGTTCAGGTCGCCGCCGGTGCCGTAGTAATTCTTGAGCAGAGGAAAAACAGCTTTGTACCAGCGTTCGAGTACGCCCTGTTTCCGTGGATCAGCCGGGTCGAAGTTAATGCCTGATTTGGCACCACCAATTGGCGGACCGCAAACTGAGAATTTAACCTCCATTGTTTTGGCCAGACTTTCCACCTCGCGTTTGTCGAGTCCTTTTCTCATTCTGGTTCCTCCTCCGGCAGCGCCGTTGCGCAGCGAATTGATGACAACCCAGCCTTCAGCCTCGGTCTCACTGTCTTTCCATTCAAAGACTATCTCCGGCTGTTTATTTTCGAATTTTTCGAGTAGTTTACGCATCTTGAAATTAAAGCTGCAAATATAAAGAAAATAGAATGTTAACCCCTGTTATAATTGAGTTAAATATATACCTGTTTGCCGCGAGATAATGATTCAAATCATACTTTTATCGGAAAAAATTGCAATTGACATTTCGAAATAATAATTTTGAAAGACAAACTGAATATTAATATTTCAACTTTCACAAAACTTAACACTATGAAACATGATGAAAAAAACAGATTCTCAAGGAAAGGATTTACACCCTGACCTGAATAAAGACAGATATTTCAGGGAAATCCTCGACCTGAGTACGGCTTATATCATTTGCGACAGACAAGGCAATGTCTTGTTTGCCAATCAACTTTTCTGTAACATTTCAGAATATTCGTCCGGTGAATTGATTGGACAACAGCAATCTCTTTTAGGGAATACACTCACGGATGCGAATTTTGCCAAAGAATTTTACGAAGTCATTCAAACAAAAGGATACTGGCAAAGCCCGGTTTCAGTCTCAAATAAAAGTGGATTGGAATTGAATCTCGATTTAAAAATATTTGAGGTTTCGAAATCTTCTGAATTCCCTGATGCCCTGATTTTTATAGTAAATCATACACAAAAGTCGGGACCTGATTTGGCCTCGGATGCTGTTTTTGCTGAAAAAACTGTTCTGGGCAGTAAACAAAGCAATGAAAATCTGACGCGCTTAGCATCTGCAGTCATAGAGCGCGTTAGTGATGCTTTTGTCGCACTCGACAGAAACTGGTGCTACACATATATGAACCGAAAGGCAGGTGAAATTTTTGCACGCGATCCGGCAGAAATGATTGGAAAACATATATGGACCGAATTTCCGGAAGGTATTGGTCAGCCATTTTATTTGGCTTACCATAAGGCGTTGGATGAACAGACTTATATTTACCTAGAGGAGTATTATCCGCCTTATAATTTGTGGTTCGAAAATCACATTTATCCTTCACCGGATGGACTTACCATTTATTTTAAAGA
>CAZRKA010000210.1:0-4869 GCA_964600345.1 uncultured Chitinophaga sp.
TGAAGATGCTGCGTAAAGCCGGGACTGTTTCCCCACCATCCGTCGTTGGTGATGACTGCGAGAATCTGGGCGCCGTCGTTTACAAAGTCGCAGGTGTAATCACCGAAAATAGATTCGTAGCAGATCAGAGGTGCAATTTTAATCCCGTTGTTTAAAGTAAAATTTGTGGCTTTATCGCTGGAGCCTAAACTGCCTGAAGTGCCGCCCAGGTTAATGCTGAGTTTTTCGAGAAATGCAAAAGGCATTTTTTCGACGCCGGCAACCAGTTTGGCTTTGTGGTAAATTTCGGAGACCTGATTCTTTTTCACACTGATGGCCGTGTTATAATTGTCGAACCAGACCGAATCAAATCCGTCAAGTCTGGCTGTCAATGTCGGCCTTTCTTTGCCTTCATAGACCTGATAAGTTTCGGCACCCGCTATAATACATATGTCATTGCTATCTGTAAATTTCCGTATGGGCTCGAGCCGGTTGAGTTTATTGAGTTGATTGACATCATTAAATCCGACAATGGCAGTTTCAGGCAGCAACACAATTTTAGTGTTTTTGGTGAGCAGAGGTCGGGCTGGATCTAAGGCGTATTCAATCTGTATATCGGGATCTATATAGTTTTTACCACCTTCAAACTTTTCTTCATAAGGGTCGATATTGGGTTGTGTGATTATACATTCAATATTGTCGAGACCTTTGTTGAGTTCAAAGTTTTTCAGACTGCACAGAAATGAAATAGCGCCGAATAAAACGATTACGCCGGCAGGCTTCCAGAGGTTTTTAATCTTGTTGCTGAGCAAGGCTTTAAACACCATGATATTTACCAGTAGTATTAACATAGTGCCACCCAGTTCGCCTGTGTATTCATACCATTGTATGTAAAACGGAACTGAAGCAAGTCCTTTGCCCAGCGTCATCCATGGCCAGGCAGCGTTCCAGTTGAAATGAAAATATTCAATGCTGAGATAATATACTATAAAAGCGGGGAAGGCAATTCGCGGCAGTACTTTTTCGGTCAGTGAAAACAAAATAAACGGCGTACTCATAATGAGAGTATTGGCAAACAACATCATCAGACAACCACTGATGCTGGCATTACAAACCCACCAGGTTGAGCCTGTGTTGAACAGAAAAATAGTGATGCAGGTATATCCCCAGAATTTCAGATGCCTGCGCTTGCTGTCTTTCAACTGATGATGTATAATGAACAAGGGCGCTATACCACCGAAAAGTAATATGGCAGTTGGCAGTGGCGGCCATCCGGCAACAAGCAAAACCGCCGAAAAAAGTGAAAGCAGTATGGGTTTTAATTTAAGCATTGGTTTTACCTTCTAATATGATAACAAATTCGCCTTTGGGAGCTTTGGTTTTAAAATGCTGAAGCAATTCATCGAGGGTGCCGTTAATTGTTTCCTCATATAGTTTGCTTATTTCGCGACTTACAGAAGCCTGGCGCAAGCCACCCATGGTTTCAGATAAGTCTTCGAGAGTGCTGAGCAACTTATATGGCGATTCGTAAAAGACAATGGTTCTGTCTTCTTCCTTTAGTTTTTCAAGTCTGGTTTTACGTCCTTTCTTAACCGGTAAAAAACCTTCAAAAACAAACTTATCACAGGGCAATCCGCTTTTTACCAGTGCAGGCACAAAAGCAGTGGCACCCGGAAGACATTCGATTTTCATTCCTGCCCTTATACATTCCCTTACCAGAAGAAATCCCGGATCGCTTATACCGGGAGTGCCGGCATCTGTAATCAGGCAGAATTGTTTGCCTTCATTCATCTGGTATATGACATCCCTGTATTTTTCGTGTTCGTTGTGTGCGTGATAGCTTTGCAGAGGTTTGTCTATATTGTAATGCTTAAGCAAAATGCCGCTTGTTCTGGTGTCCTCAGCCAATATGATATCACAGGCGTTCAGGCATTCGAGAGCCCGCAGTGTGATGTCCTTTAAATTTCCGACAGGTGTTGGTACCAGTATTAATTTAGGGTCTGATTTCATCTATCTGCTTGCTCAGGTTAATGCCGAATAATCCCTTTAAACCGAATAAGAGCACGCTCCAGAATATCACTCCGAATAGCTGATAACGGATGATTTTCATTTTATCGTGTTCAAATGCAGTGCTGATAATACAACCAACAGGTATGCTTAAAAAAACAGGACTCAATATGGCAAGGCCAATCAGTCCGTAACTGTTTTTAATTTTCATCAGTTTTTTCAGTTTGGGATATTTTATCCTGAAGAAATGAAAACGCGAAAAGTAGTTGGATATAAATGCGCCCAGATAAGTAAAGATAAATACACCAAGTGTACCTCCGCTGCTGACAATCAGCATATCGAAATACCATGCTCTCTTCGAATTGGCAAGCAGAGGCAAAACGGCAAAAAGATATTTTACGCCCGATAAAATGACCCAAAGTCCTATTTCTACTATTTCATTCATGAGAGCTGCGAATTTATTGATAAGTTTCCGATTTATGTGCCAATTGATTCATCGCGTTCAGAATTTAATTTATGCTTAATGCTTTAGTCTGAATTGCTTAAAAACAAAAAGCAAAAAAAAACCCGGACTTTCCGGGTTTTAAAAAATTTATCTGTTAGTGACTTTATTCTACTATGGTCATCTCGTTGACAATGTGCCCTGCTCCGCCCAGTTTTTCGATCAGCCACAACACGTAGCGGATGTCGACATTGATGGTGCGCTTGTATTTTTCGTCGAAGTGAATGTTACCGCTCATGGCTTCCCAGTTACCGTCGAATGCCAGTCCGATAATATTGCCACTGCCATCCATAACAGGACTTCCGCTGTTACCGCCGGTTATGTCATTGTCGGTAAGGAATGCAACAGGTAATTTGCCGTTGGCCATTGCATATCTTCCAAAGTCTTTTGCTTTATACAGATCTATCAGTTTTGCCGGAAGATCAAATTCGTAATCACCTGCAATGTATTTCTCAATTACACCATCAAGGGTAGTAATGAAATCGAAATGCACGGCGTCTTTAGGGTCGTAAGATTTAACTGTACCGTAGGTAAGTCTCTGACTTGAATTGGCATCCGGATAGAAAATTCTGTTTGGGTACATTTCCATCAAACCTTTGATGTATTTACGTCCAAGAGCAAGAGACTGAGCCGTAAACTCATCGACTTTTGATTTGAAATTCTTGTTGTAATTATCCAGATGAGACTTCAGGTAAATAAATGCAGGATCGCCAAGTATTTTCTTGTGATTAGGTTCTTTGAGGAACTCGGTAAGTTTTTCTTTAGAAGCAAATATGCTTTTCGCAAATATCATATCGGCGTATTTGGAGAATACCTGTTCGGCATTACCGCCTTTGATTTTAGAGGCAATTTTAGTAAACAATTCAGGCCACTGATCAGAAGGGATGTTTTTATAGTACATCATCATCATGCCGGCGAGGATTTTCTTATCGGCAGATTTTATTCTGTCCGTGTAATTAACAGATTCAAGAGATTTGATGAGGTCATCTGCCGTCTTTTTTATTTTGGCTTCGAGTTCTTTGATTTCTTTGTCTTTATCTGCCGGTGCTTTGGTTTTATCTGCCTTTAATGTTTTGAGTTTGGTATACATCATGTCGAGGCTGCTGCCGAATGAGGCAAGCTGAATAACCATTGGCGAAAAAATACATTCGTTGATATAGGTCCTCTGTAGTGCGTAAGGCTTATAAATCGTATAAACCTGATCGATATCGTGAAGCAAGGTTTTGTATTCTTCTTTGCCTGCTGCCCATGCTGAGAACGATTTTTCTTCGGCTGTTTTTTTATCGTATACTTTATTGCGTTTAAGCTGTTCTGCTTCACCGTCAAAATATTTCCAGTAGTTGGCAATAGAAGCGTAATCGCTTGAAAGCAACAGACGGGTAGCATCATCCTGAACCATAACTTCTTTCCAGGCTTTGAGTTTGATGTCTCTGAGCTTAACAATGTTTGGGTTGACCAGGTCTGTTGCAAGCGCTACACCTTGCGAAAACTCGTAGCGGTTGGTTCTGCCCGGAAATCCTATGATCATGGCAAAATCGCCTTCTTTAACGCCTTTAATAGAAACCGGCAGGTGATGCAGTGGTTTGTAAGGCACGTTTTCTGTGCTGTAATGAGCGGGTTTGTTTTCCTTGTTGACATACACCCTGAACATACTGAAATCGCCGGTATGTCTTGGCCACATCCAGTTGTCGGTATCTCCGCCGAATTTACCTACGTTTTGAGGAGGGGTACCTACCAGTCTGATGTCGTTGAATTTTTCCATCACGAAAAGGTAATAGGCATTGCCTTTAAACATTTCGCGACATGTTGCTTCGTAATGAGTTCCTTCGGTAGCTTTCTTTTCGAGTTCCTTGTATATTTCGCGAATCTTAGCGGCGCGGTCTTTTTCTTCAACACCTGCCAGTTTTCCGATTACATCATTGGTAATATCATCAACTCTTACCACACGGGTAATAGACATTGGATTGACAGGTTTGCGCTCTTCTGCACGAGTTTTGGCCCAGAAACCGTTATCGAGGATATTGTCCTGAGTAGTACTTAATTCTGCAATAGCATCATATCCGCAATGGTGATTGGTCAGAATAAGACCTTCAGACGAAATTATTTCTCCGGTGCATCCGCCGTTAAACCAGATACAGGCATCTTTCAGACTCGAATGGTTGACACTGTATAACTGTTCGGGTGTCAGTCTTAATCCTTTGGCCTGCATGTCCTGATAATTCAGTTTTTCGAGCAGGTTCAGCAACCACATGCCTTCGTCGGCTTTGGCAATGTTGCTGAAGAATAGCATTGCCAGTGTAAATAAAGCGTATATTTTTTTCATATCTTTTTTTAAAAAAGTGCTGCGAAATAATGCATTTTTAGCCTGATTACCAAGTGTG
>CAZRKA010000211.1:0-4793 GCA_964600345.1 uncultured Chitinophaga sp.
CATAGTTCTGCTCCGCTTCTCCCGTCGTGCGCTGTAAAAAAGAGCAAGCCGCTGACATTGGTAAGAAATCTCGGACTGTAATTGCTGCGGCCGTTATTGATATCCTTAACGCGGTAAGTACCTTTAATTGTACCGTCACTTCGCCACAATTCAGTACCCTTATCGCTTTCGTAGGCAGTAAAAAAAAGCAGTCCGTTTACCACACAAAGGTTTTTAGGTGATGAACCGCAAAGACCTTCGCATAGATCCTTAACGAGAACCGTACCGGCTTCAGTGCCGTCGCTTTTCCATAGTTCCCGACCGTGTATGCCGTCGTCGGCTGTAAAAAATGCGGTATTACCTGCTACCACAAGATCGGCAGGCATTGAACTTTTGTTACCCATAGCCAGATCTTTAATCTGCCTGGGCTTCTCTGCCATCAGTTGAAAATGTATCTGAAGAAGGAAAAATAACAGGGCTATTGATGTATGCCTGCTGATTTGCGTTCGGGAAATCCTCATGTTATGCAAACATACAAAAACAGAACCGAAAATTCATTTCAGGTCATCAGCCATATTTTGCGGCATAGCTGAATTAGCATTACCTTTGCTCTGTGTTTATTGATCTCAAAGGAAAAACAGCCCTGGTATGCGGAAGTACTCAGGGTATCGGCAAGGCAATTGCCATTCAGCTCGCTAAAAGCGGTGCCGATATCATACTACTTGCGCGAAACAGTGAAAAAATGCATTCCGTTTTATCTGAACTCAGCTGCCGCGAAGATCAAAAGCATTTCAGTCTTACAGCAGATTTCTCTGACATCAATTCTGTTGCTTCAGCCTGCGAAAAAATAAAATCACTTCAGATTGACATATTGGTTAACAATACCGGCGGCCCACCGGCCGGAAAGGCTATTGATGCTACTCCTGAAGAATTTTTAAAAGCATTCAGCGCTCACCTGATCAATAACCAGCAACTGACTTCAGCTGTTGCCGGAGGAATGAAAGAAAGACATTTCGGGAGAATCATCAATATCATTTCTACTTCTGTCAAGGTGCCGCTTCAGAATCTTGGGGTAAGCAACACCGTGAGAGGTGCAGTTGGAAACTGGTCCAAAACGATAGCAGGTGAACTGGCCCCATTCGGCATCACTGTAAATAATATATTACCAGGTGCAACTGAAACAGAAAGACTCAGCAGTATTATCGACAACAAGTCTGACAAACTAAATACAGACAGAAAAACAGTAGAAGCTGAGATGCTGGCTGAAATTCCGATGAAACGTTTTGGACGTCCGGAAGAACCGGCATTTGCTGCAGCATTTCTGGCTTCAGACTTTGCCGCCTACATAACCGGCACCAACATTGTAGTTGACGGGGGGCGCACGCCTTGTCTCTGAAAATCTACATAAAAGCCGCCAGGTTAAGAACATTGCCACTGGCTATAGCCGGTACAGTCACCGGTAATTTACTTGCCTATTCCGAAACCGGAAGTCTCAGTTTTGAGGTTTTTATCCTCAGTATGCTGACGGCTGTTTTATTACAAATACTGAGCAACTTTGCCAACGACCTTGGTGACTTTAAAAACGGAGCTGATAAATCAGAACGCAATGACAGAGTACTTGCTTCGGGACTGATAAGTGAAAAGTCGATGATTAATGCAATCAGGATACTGATAGCTGCCACATTGGTGAGCGGAATATGCATGTTGCTGATAGGAGTCAAAGAACTCAACCTTTCATTCTGGATATTATTTAATTTGGGGATACTTGGCATAGCGGCAGCCTATTATTACACTGCCGGAAAAAAGCCATACGGTTATGCCGGACTAGGCGATTTGTCTGTATTCCTGTTTTTTGGTTTCCTTTCGGTGGTCGGTACTTATTTTTTGCAAACAGGAAGTGTCGAATCTCATATATGGTGGGTTGGAGCGGCAATCGGACTCTTGAGTGTCGGCGTTCTTAATGTCAATAACATCAGAGATATTGTACCCGATCTTGAGCGAAATAAAATAACAATCGCGGTTAAGCTCGGTTACCGCAAAGCACTCTATTACCAGTTGATATTGCTGTATACGGCAGTTTTCCTTTTAACCGTATACAGTATTTTCAGCATCAACCTTGGCATCATTCTCGTATCCAATTATCTGATTTTTTCACTGCTTATTTACATGCATTATGAAGCACTTAAAAAATGCAGAACCCGTGAGGAATTTAACAAACAATTAAAATTTTTATCATTGTTAATACTGGGTATGATGCTTTACTTTTGCTTATCAGAAATTTTGTTTAAACCAATTTGGGACTAGTAGCATCCATAACAAAGCATATATTGCATTTCAAGAGACCGGCAACTACCAGCCGGGGCATCTATACCGACCGACAAATTTATTTGCTTGCGATTCACAATTCAATTAATCCGGAAATAAACGGCATTGGCGAATGTGCGCCTCTGACGGGATTGAGTTTAGACGACCGTACAGATTATGAGGCAAAACTAAAATTGCTTGTCAAACAAATTAATCAGAACAAAGCAGACGACTTCCCTTTCGATGAGTTTCCTTCCATCAAATTTGGATTGGAGACAGCCTTGCTCGATCTTAAGAACGGCGGCAGGCGAATTATATTTCAGAATTTCTATGCCATAGGACGGCAGGGAATACCGATAAACGGATTGGTTTGGATGGACGATCTGGATTCGATGAAAGAAGAGGTATTGGAAAAAATAAACAGGGGTTTCGAATGTCTGAAAATTAAAATAGGGGCCTTGCGATTCGACAAAGAACTTGAATTGCTTGCCTTCATTCGCGAACAAAGAGGTGGTGAAAAATTAATACTGAGGGTTGATGCCAATGGGGCTTTTAAATCTGACGAGGCATTGCACAAGCTCAATGAATTAAAGCGTTTCAATCTTCACAGCATTGAGCAACCGGTTAAAAAAGGACAGGCCGAACTGATGGCGGAGCTATGTATTAAAAGTCCGGTACCAGTAGCACTCGACGAAGAACTGATTGGTATACATAGCGAAGACGACATGCAGATATTACTGCAAAAAATCAAACCCCAATACATTGTACTTAAACCAAATCTCCTGGGCGGATTTGTGCAGTCTGATCTGTGGATTAAAAATGCCCAGAAATATAAAACAGGCTGGTGGATTACATCCGCACTTGAAAGCAATATCGGTTTAAATGCAATAGCTCAATATGCGGCCGGATTTCAAAATCCTTTACATTCGGGCCTTGGGACAGGTCAGCTTTATACCAATAATTTCATTCCTTATACCCGCATTGACAAGGGATACCTCTGGCGCGACATGGGCAGTACCTCAACTGATACGCTGAGCTCTCCCGAAGGTAGAGACGGCGTTTAGCATCCTAAACTCCAAAGATTTATTCAATGACCAGTTTCCTGCTGATACTAATGTCCGCTGTTTTTATCTCAAGCAGGTAAATTCCTTTACTTAAAAAGGCCAGATCTAGTTTGCCATCGCTTAGGGTAAATACTCCCATCGACTTACCATCTATTGAATAAACCGTAATGACAGCGCTATTAAGATCAATACTGCCCGAACTGATGTTTATCTCACTATTACCCGGATTCGGATAGATATTGATGTCAAATATATGAAGCGGGTCTGTTTTCATCAAATGCTGGTTAGTGATTTTAAGGGTATCAATATAAATTGCGGGGCAATTATAAGGCGGATTATTTACCATGTGTTCCATGATGTAAGTACCGGCAGTTGTAAAAGTAAATGAGTCTTGCTGATTGTTGCTGAAATAGAGCGGTGTACCATTGTTAGTGCTATCTCGCAACGTAAAGGTATATGTAAAATTCCCGGAACCTGAAGGAATAGCCCGGAAAACCATTAAACCCCTGAATTTAGGCGTGTAAATCCGGCTGTCTATTGATTTTGGTTTTACATTTATTGTAAATGTCCTGACTGACTGCAGTGTCTGTCCACAATTATTGTCGCTGGCTGTAATACTGAATGTATATGGATTAATCCTTGCCTTACCAATTTCCGGTGTCCAGCAATACTGAGCGGTTTTTTCTCTGGCACTTGGATCAACTACCACGATGTTACCATTTAAAATACCGGTATCCCAGCTCAAACTGACCGTATCGGCGGAAGTCTGATTTGGCAATAGCTGTTCGTCTTTAGCTACTATATTAAAGCACAGTTTATTGCCTTCGCAAACTGAATATGATGTGGTACCCGTAAAATACGGTGGATTGTTATTGCTGCACTGATTAACTACAATTGTCGATTCGCGCTTGACATAAGCAATCAGTTGCATTTTACCGGTGCTGTCCTTCCGCCATTCTCCAATTTTAAAAACAATAACGGCCACCTCATCACATTTGATAGGGGTAAAAATAATTTCTCCATTAGTTTTGTCAAAATAGAATCCCCTTGGAGGTTTGGCATTTGGTAATGGCGTGCAATTAATGACACCGGGATTAGGCGGACAATAAGGTGTCATTGGTATGTTTTTATCAAAACTACCTTTATAGGTTTCCTGACTGCTAAGTGATTTCATTGGCGCATCCAGTTCGAATGATAAGCTGTCATTATCTGTATCCTCAATGCCCAAATTGTTAAATATGAATGGCTGATTGCAACAAACATTTCTGGCAGGTTTATTTCTGAAAACCGCGCTATTATTGCCTTTAACCGTTGTTGCGCAAAGATCGATCATAGCATCCAGATAAAAATCGCCGGGACTGATATTGGTTATTGCGTTACTTCGGCAACAGGTACTTACCGAGAAAACGGCTTTACAGCAATTGGACTTGATAGCAGAAAAAGGCG
>CAZRKA010000212.1:0-4769 GCA_964600345.1 uncultured Chitinophaga sp.
GTTTCAGGTCGTCAACGCTGATACGCTCCTGTTCCATGCTGTCGCGGTTGCGAAGTGTTACAGTATTATTCTCGAGTGTTTCGTAATCGACAGTGATGCAGTAAGGTGTTCCGATGGCATCATTCCTTCTGTAGCGTTTTCCGATGGCATCTTTAGCCTCGCCTGTGACATTGTAATCGAATTTTAACAAGTTTATAATTTCGTCTGCTTTTTCAGGCAGGCCATCTTTATTAACCAAAGGCAGAATGGCTGCTTTGACAGGCGCGAGGGCAAAAGGCAGGCTTAATACCACCCTGCTACTGCCATCCGGAAGTGTTTCTTCTTTATAAGCCTCAGAAAGCACAGCGAGAAAAAGACGATCAAGTCCTACAGAGGTTTCTACTACATAAGGGACATAGGATTCGTTTAACTCAGGATCAAAATACTGCAGTTTTTTACCGCTGAATTCCTCGTGTTTTTTAAGGTCAAAATCGGTACGGCTGTGTATGCCTTCAAGTTCTTTAAACCCGAAAGGAAATTCGAATTCTATATCCGCTGCTGCGTTCGCATAATGCGCCAGTTTTAAATGATCGTGAAATTTGTATTTTGAATCCGGAAATCCAAGAGACCTGTGCCATTTCATTCGCGTATTTTTCCAGTAATCATACCAGGTCATTTCAGTTCCGGGTCTTACGAAAAACTGCATTTCCATCTGTTCAAATTCGCGCATCCTGAATATAAACTGACGGGCGACAATTTCATTTCTGAAAGCCTTCCCTGTCTGTGCTATTCCAAAAGGAATCTTCATACGACCGGTTTTCTGAACATTCAGGAAATTGACAAATATGCCCTGAGCTGTTTCAGGGCGCAGGTAAATAGTACTTGCATCATCCGACAATGAACCCATCTGGGTAGAAAACATCAGATTGAATTGTCTGACTTCTGTCCAGTTACGGCTGCCTGAAACCGGGCAAACAATTTCAGCATCAATGATAATCTGTCGTACTTCTTCAAGCCTTCCTTCCTCTAGCGCATTTTTAAAGCGCAATTCCATTTCATCAGCTTTGTTTGAATATTCGAGAACTCTTGGATTGGTTTGTCTGAAAAGAGTTTCATCAAAATTTTCGGCAAAACGCTTAGCTGCTTTTTCAACTTCTTTATCCGCTTTAGCCCTTACCTTGCTGATATGTTCTTCTATCAGTACATCAGCCCTGTATCGCTTTTTACTGTCTTTATTGTCTATCAAAGGATCGTTAAAGGCATCCACGTGCCCGCTGGCCTTCCATGTAGTTGGATGCATAAAAATCGCTGAATCAATTCCAACTATGTTCTGATGCATCTGCACCATGCTTTTCCACCAGTATTCACGCAGATTTTTTTTCAGTTCTGCGCCCATCTGACCGTAATCGTACACTGCACTCAAACCATCGTAAATCTCGCTCGACTGGAAGATAAATCCATATTCCTTACTGTGCGAGATTATGTTCTTAAACAATTCTTCCTGTTTCATAATAAGGCTGCGAAATTAGGGAAAAAATAGGTAAAGGATGAAGAGATAGAATATAGATTACTGAGCAGACATTTGTGCTTATAAATGTCTGCCTTATAATTTAGTATCTTAAGATTGCCTGAACAGAATCTCTATCAGTTAATAAAAATTCTTCCGATTTGCCGTCCGTTTGATGTATTGATTTCTATAAACCATATACCTTTTTCCAATCCGGAAATATTTACTTCAATGGATTTGAAGTCCTGAGAAAGCATATAATCTATACAAATCCGCTGTCCCGAAGAATTAAGAAGATAAACAGATTGTATATTCTCAAAAACTTTACCCTGTGAAATAACTACTTTGCCAGTTGACGGATTCGGATACATCCTGAGCGGTAATACCCATTTATTGTTAAGTCCAACCCTTGGCGTATTCAGATTAAGTCCATCAACATAAAGAACTGTATTGCCATGAGGACTGCTTCCACCCTGAAAAGCAGAACAATAAATAACTGCACTATCAGGAACCAGAGTGGGATGCCAGTAATCTATAGGTATAACTATCTGCGACCATGAATTGATGGTATAAGACTGTGTAAATCTGCCCATTCCCATCATGGTATCATTTCTGAACATCATTATGACAATATTGATAGTATCTCCATCAGGAAAACACTTGTATGAACAGTATAGTAATGAATCTCTTCCCTGAACGGCAAATCCGGGTTTAGGGCCGTCGTTGCCCTGACGTCCTGCCATGATGTAACCCATTGCAAATTGCCCGTTTCCCAAATCGACATTCTGAATCTTACATGCGGTAAAAGTAAATGCACGATCTGATGTTTTGCTAACGGGTAATGTATTGCCTGAAACTACCTGACTGTTAGTGGTAAGCCAGCCTCTCAGGTTGTTGAACCCAATGGTATTCCATTGTTCCATATTTGCATTTGGCACCGTTACTATTCCGGTACCACCGGTAAAATGAATGCTGTCTGCAACCAAAAAACTGCCCTCAAAATCACCGTTAGGGTCTGAAGAGGCAAGTCCAACCACAAGTGAATCGGCGATTCCGGTATCCAAATAATTGATTTTAAAAGCATAGCGTTTGAAGGCCGTACTGTCTGTACCACCTATTTTAAAAATATCCCGACTGATAAATTCACCGTTTCGTTTAAAATGTACCAGATACCAGGCTGAATCACCCGGAACAAGGTGGTACTTCAGGAAGACAACTGCCGAATCAGGTCTGGCAGATGCCGGTATACCTCCCGTAAAACCCTGATCAGGATTACCGTAAATAATAGCGCCAGGACCTTCGCTTAAGGCATGATTTTTCTGAATTCTGACTGCATAATTGCTCAGGTACCCCGACACCTTAAATGTTTGACCATATACCCTGTAACCTATAGGTCGGTTCAGTGTAACAGAATCCCACAACTCAAAATCCGGATTTGGTATTTGTGCGGAAAGCGTTGCCGAAACAAAAAGTGTCAAAGTAATAAAGAACGGCTTAAAGTATTTTTGAATTTGCATAAACTGATTTAACTAAATGCAAAGTTCATCAGAAATTTGAACTTAAAAATTGACCAATGTCAGCTAAACTTTTCCAAAGCTTAAGACTTTGGAAAAGTGTTTTCGAAAAAACGGAACATTTTCTTCAAATTCCCGATTCTGCTAAAAATGTTCGGATAAGCGGCTTTTGGCTGCAGATGCTGTTCTTCGCTCAGTTTGTTTGATATGAAATTGAACTTTGGAAAAGCTTAAGACTTTAGAAAAGTGTCTGACAAAAATCCTTATGTTCTCTTTTTCATTTAACATCAATAAAATCATTGTCAAGCGTCCTTTTCATGGGGAGTGCGAATGAATTCAATGTAAATTATAGAGTAGAAAGGACTTTTCCAAAGCTTTAGACTTTGGAAAAGTGTTTTCGGTAAACCGGAGCATTTTGTTCAAATTCTCAATTCTGCCAAAAATGTTCAGATAAGCGGCTTTTGGCTGCAGATGCTGTTCTTCATCAAGTTTGTTTGATGTAAAATTGAACTTTGGAAAAGCTTAAGACTTTGGAAAAGTATTTAAGTCTTAAATTTGCCATATGAATACGACCTTGATCAAACAGGCGCAAATCATCAATGAAGGCCGGATAATGACCTCCGATATACTGATAAAGGGCGAAAGAATAGAGCGGATAGACAATGACATTTCAGATCCGCATTCCACAATAATCGACGCCGCCGGTGCATATTTGATGCCGGGCGCTATAGACGATCAGGTACATTTTCGCGAACCGGGTCTTACACATAAAGGCAATATCCATTCTGAGAGCCGAGCTGCAGTTGCAGGCGGTGTGACAAGCTTTTTCGAAATGCCCAACACCAAACCTCCTGCTACAAGCAGGGAATTGCTTGAAGAAAAATATGAAATTGCTGCAAGAACTTCTCTTGCCAATTATTCATTTTTTATGGGGACCACCAATGATAATTACGACGAGATTATGCGCATTGACAACAATAATATTTGCGGCGTCAAAATTTTCATGGGCAGCAGCACCGGCAATATGCTGGTCGACAATCCTGACACACTTGAACATATATTTGCAAATTCCGAATCTATAATTGCCACTCATTGTGAAGACGAAGCAACAGTTAAAGGTAATCTTGAAGCATTTATCAGAAAGTACGGCGATTCGTTAAATGCTTCGCATCATCCTTTAATCAGAAGTGTCGATGCCTGTTATCTGAGCAGCAGTTTTGCGGTAGATCTTGCCAAAAAACACGGCACAAGGCTTCACATTCTTCATATTTCGACAGCAAAGGAAACATCACTTTTTGAAAATGTTCCACTGCATATGAAAAAAATTACAGCCGAGGCATGCATACATCACCTCTGGTTCAGTGATGCGGATTATGCTGATAAAGGCAATTTTATCAAATGGAATCCGGCTATTAAGACTGCCGATGACCGCGAAGGCATCTGGAAGGCTGTTCTGGACGGTCGAATAGACGTCATTGCAACCGATCATGCTCCTCACAGTCTTGAAGAAAAACAATTGCCCTATGTCAATGCGCCATCAGGAGGACCTTTAGTGCAGCACAGTATACAAGCCATGTTCGATTTATATGAACAGGGAAGAATCAGCCGCGAACAAATCATAGAAAAAATGTGTCATAATCCTGCAATATTATTCAGGGTTAAAGACAGGGGGTATATCCGCGAAGGCTATTATGCCGATCTGGCTCTTTTGCGAAAAAAACCATATACCGTGGAGCGTGAGAATCTGTTATACCATTGCAAATGGAGTC
>CAZRKA010000213.1:0-4672 GCA_964600345.1 uncultured Chitinophaga sp.
ATCGTGACTGATAATAAAATCTGATTCAGGTCTGCCAAAGACCCTTACGGATTTATAAACCGGATCGCTCAGGCATCCATAAACCGACCTTATTCTGTGAGAAACGATATAAGTGGTATCAAATAGTTTGGTGCCCGGGAGTATAATGGTATCGTAACTGTTTCCGCTTGTAAAATCATTGTCTGTACCCCATTCGTAACCGTAGGCATTGATCGATGAATCTTTAAGTAAAACGATTGCAGGGGCGCAAAGTGATGAAACCGGTATTTTGAAAAAGGCTCTTGGCTGTGGGCGCACTGTTATTTGACTATAGGCTGTATCGCGGCAACCATAAAAACTAATCGCGGTATATCGTATTGTGAAATTAAGGTCTGAATCTGAAGTGTTGAAGTAAGTGGTAGAATCATTTTCGGCAATTGATCGGAACGAATTTCCAAAAACCCAGTCGTGTTTAAGCGCATGGCCATCTCTTGATTCCGAGTTGTTAAAGGTTTTTATTTTCAACGGAGAGCAGCCGTTAATGGTATCGGTTGTATACGAGGCGATAGGTTGTGGATGAACAGTAACATCAATATTTGTGCTGTCTGCACATCCGTGTTCAGTAAAAGCCTTGAGTTGGACATTATAAATTGTGTCACCGTTTAATGAAGCCGGATAAACTGCATTGAAATTCTTTGTTGTACCTGTTTTGCCATTACCTGAGTACCATTCGAAACGCATGATATTGATACTGCCGGTATCGCGCGGATCGGAGATGTTATTAAAACTAACAGGCAATAATGCACAACCATCTGTTTTATCGGGAACAAAATCTGTGAAAGGCAGCGGGTAAACCCGGATGAATGCAGTATCCGACGACCTGCATCCATTGACAGTGCTGACATTCAGTGTGACCCGTATGATACTGTCGCTGATAAGTGAAGGATTAAACGTAAAACCGGTGTCTTTGCAATTTGCTGTTTCAAAATCACCGAATTTCCAGAGGTATTTCAGGGTGGAATCTTTGTAATGATTTCTGCTTTTGGAAAGATTGCTGAACTGAATCTGCAGAGGTCCGCAACCTTTGTCCTTATCTGTTGTGAATTCGGCAAGCGGAGGCGGGAAAATTTTGATGGATAGATTTGCCGTATCCTTACAACCCGCCCAGTTGGAAACAATCAAAACAGGGGTATAAACGGTGTCGCGATACATGGAATACGGGTAATGGCTTACAGGGTTTACTAAATCTGAGCTTAAGCCGTTGCCGAGATTCCAGTTATATGAATTGGCGTAAAGCGAATTATTGATGTAGTTTACTTTCAATATGCCGCAACCCGAATCGGGATAATCAACATCGGCGACAGGGTTTTTGGGTGTGAAAAATACTTTTTCAATGGAATCATCCTGACAGGATGAAGCACTGGTGCAGATTAATTTCAATCTGACAATACTCGAATCGGTATACAGAACTGTATCGTCAGGTGTACTTGCGGTTGAGATGAGATTTCCATTCGCATACCAGAAATAATTTTTACCATAAACCGAATTATTGGTGAATGTGAATCTGGCCGGTGTGCAGGCATATACTTTATTTAAATCGAACAAAGCCTTTGCCCCCGGTTTAATGATAATATTACCGCTTGTGGTATCCCTGCAACCCGCTACAGAAGCCGCTATCAATCTGACATTGAAAGTTCCTGTGGTAGCGTAGAGGTGTTTAATGGTGTCTGTGTTTGAAGTATTCTGAGAGCTGTTGTCACCGAAATTCCAGAAGAAAGACGAAGAGTTAAGCGACTTGTTGGCAAACGGAATGGAGTCGAATGTACAGGCACTGCTGTCGGTATTAAATACTGCCACAGGCAGGCCGTAAGCAGTGAAAGTTCTGCTGAAGGTATCGTTACCGCATGAGTCGCTTACAATTAATTTTACAGTGTAAGTGCCGGGCTTATCGTAAATTTTTGCAGCAGGATTTTTAAGGTTTGATGTGCTGCTGTCTCCAAAGTTCCAGGTGTATTTGGCATTGCTGAAATACGAGGTGCTGCCGTTGCTGAAATTAACGGTAACAGGGATACATGCACTGCTTATATTTCCGAACTGAGCCTTGGGTTTGTCGTTTACTATAAACGTCTTTGTTTTTGAAGAGGAGCCGCAGGCATTGCTGACTGCAAGAGTTATGCTGTGAGAACCGGGCGTGGTAAATGTGTGACTGATGATGGAGTCGGTAGAAGTTTTAACGACACTGCCTTCGCGTATGGTCCATAATCTTGTATATCCACGGCCGACCGCAGTGGTATCTGTCATAACAACTGCCAGTGGTTTGCATGAGCGGTCGCTGCTGTATTTGAATTCAGCTATAGGATTGTATTGTACCTTAACCTGATCGATGAAGGTATCATTGCCGCAGGCTGTTTTGGCAATCAGCATGACATTGTAATTTCCTTCGATTTTGTATTTGTGTGTCTGAGAGGCTTTGCTGTTGATCCAACCTATGGTAGTGCCATCGCCAAAGTCCCAGAAATATTCTTTAATATCCGGTGTCAGACAATAGCGATCGGCGGACTGATTAAGGAATACATGGTTGAAAGCAGAATTACAGGTTGTGGTAACATCCCATTTAGCCTTGTCTTTTTCGCTGATATCAATCGGATTCCAGGTTGAAAAGGAACTGCCACAGACATTGGTAGCTGTAATCTTGATTATTCCTGCACAAACACCTTTCTTATAGGTATGGAAAAAAGTATCTTTATAGGCTGTATAAGGTTCGGTGATGGTTTCGCCGTTTCCCCATTCTATCAGAAAATTAGTGTTATTCGAAATATTATACGAATTGTTGATGATGCGCAGCGTATGAGGTGCACATCCGCGGTTGCTTCCTGAGGTAGGACCGATGATACCTGCAGTTGGCTGTCTCTGGTTGTAAACGGTTCCATAAACAGTGTCAATACAGGAGCCGTTGGTAGTGACAATTTTGAGGTGGAATATGCCGAGACTGTTGTAAAGATGTGTTTGCACAGTATTCGGATTCACATTGCCAAGGCCGGTATCCGAACTTCCGTCGCCCCAGAAAATTCTGAGGCTTTTAAGCGTATCAGCCGATTCGAAATTAATGCGGAAACTATCCGGATCGGAAATAAACTGCAGGCAGTTCATCCATGAGGGTGAATGCGAATAGGTATAGTTCTGATCGAGTATGGTTTTGGCATTCGAGCTGACATTGATGCTGACGTTGACAGAGTCTATGCAACCGGCCGAATCTTTGACCAGCAATCTGACAGAGTTACTGCCGGTCTGTTTGAGGAAGATGATAACCGTGTCTTTGCCGATAATGGTATCAGTGTATTTTACACCGTTGACTTTCCACCAGTATTTAGCAATGGAAGACTTGTTTCCGCTTGAAGTGTTGATTGCTCTAACTATGGTAGGCAGTCCGCAGGTATGGGTACTTGAGTAAGAAAAGGTGGGTGTTATCTGACAAGCGGCAATATCCCCTGCATGCATGTAAAGTAATGACATGCAAAAGAGCAAATGCTTGAATTTCAGATTCTTCATGACGAGTTTAATACCCGATTGATTTTTTGCCTTGGAAAATTTTAACCTCAGCTCAGTTCATGAAGTCTTCAAAATGATAATTCGCCTGTTTAAATCTGTTTTCAGGTTTAAGCAATTGAATCGTTTTGGTGATAAGTAAGTATTTGTGCATATATTTAAATCCGTTTAGTTGATTTATCTTATTGGGTTACAATTTTACATCCAATATGTAAAGCCATTATTATCAATGAATTAAATCAGAAAATTTGAGAAAGCACTTTCAAAATGAGAAAACTCTGATCAAATGTTGATATAATGTGGATAGCAAAAATAAGTGCTGGGGAATTGAATAACAAAGAAAATGCGAAAAAACTTTCCTTTGCCGCTTATCGCTTACACAAACGGCCGAGTATACGAGGGTTATCTATCTTGTATAAGCCATTATCATTCAATAGTTTAAATCTAACACGGCTGTGAGCACCGATGCCCGGGTTTTGCTGAATAATTTCAATTTCATCATCTTTGGTATCCGAAATGATGGAAACATGGCCGTAAGGATTGCCTTCTGTTCCGCTATATATCAGAATGTCACCGATTTGTGGTTTCACTTTGCTTGGATTGCTCAATTGTAATAAGTCCCGTTTACGGTTGTAGCTGCTGTCTTTAAGAGCAACATCATAAAAACTTACGGCATGTCCGTATGAGTCGGGCATTTTGTGCCTGTAATGCTGATAATAATAGCGTTTGACAAACTCCACACACTGATACTTAAGTCCGAGGTTATAATTATCGGGACTTAGATTTCTTCCCTGCACATTGGAAATGGCTCCGTTATAATACACATAAACACCGTTCAGGCTGTCGACCGGACTGCCCTGTTCAGGTGCGTCAATAAAAAGGCGGATATGATCTCGGAAATAGAAAGCAGCAAACAGAATTGGAGCTGCCAGAAGAAATAGACCGACGTACTTTCTAATAGGCATTTGAAGCTTTGACATCACAAGCAAAGGTTAAAAGGAATTGTTTATTGCATTTGATTATTTTGCAATAATAAACTTCTTATAGATTGAGATATCATCACTTTTGATTTCAATGAAATAAATTCCGGAATAAAAACTGCTAAGATCAATATAGTTCTCAAATACCAGTTGATTTGAAACGACAT
>CAZRKA010000214.1:0-4670 GCA_964600345.1 uncultured Chitinophaga sp.
GAGTGTGCAAGACTGCGCACTTCCAAAAAGCAAAACGCTAACCGAAAGCGAAAATGAAATACTTGGCTGATATGTAAAACTTCCTTCGCCAAGCTGAGCTGCATCGGTACCGGTTGGTACCCTTCTGCTCATATTAGATCCCGAAATGGTTGTCCAGTTCATCGAATCGCTCCAGTCTGTGCTGACTGAGCCATTCCACCTGACTATATTTCTGATACCGGAAGCCGAAAAACGACCTTCTATTGAATTAATCCCGCTTAATTCAACATAATTTGCCGAAGTATCTCTCGAGGTAAAACCTAAACTATCCCATGTTACACCGTTGTTGTGTTTATAAATTGAGAGGAAAGGTTCCGCAAACGCATTCAGTTCATTATTTTCGTAGTGATAGCGCAGTGTTGCAGAAGTATAAGTACCCGATGCAATGCTAACTTCATATTCTCTTATTACGGATTCTATGGCCGGATTAAAATCTGCAATCTCTCCTATTCTGCTTGTGACAGTAACCGAACTGATACCTGAAGGATTGTTGAATGTAATCAGATTATTTGGTCCCTCAAAAGCATAAGGTGTGGCATTTGCGAAAGTGTGATTGTGAATAACAGTACCTATGATAATACCGCTACCGGTTCTTGTACCGGTTGTTGTAATGCTGTTGTTTCCAGTATTTATATTTCCACTGCTCATTACAATTGCTGAGGCAATGACGTTATCAGCGAGTGTTACTTTTACCTGTGAGGATGTTTTGTTTACAGTAAAGGTATTGAATGTGCTGGCACCGGTAATGGTTGCTGCGTTGCTACCCCTTAACTGAACATCGGAGGTCGAGGCTGTGAATGTACCATCATTATTCCAGTGTCTGTACAGTGAAAACACAAACGACGAAGCATTAAAGGTTACACCATTCGAAATTGTAAAATCGTTGTTTACGGTAATTGCACCTGCCGGTGTTTTAGTACCGCTTCCGGATAGAATTAGGTTATTGTATGTTGTAGCTGTTATTGTCTGTGCACCGCTATTGTTATAGTTCACAGTATTTGGCACGTAGGTACTTACATTGAAAGTGCCGCTGTTGCTGAAACTCCCCTTAATACCAAGCACAGAACTACTTCCCAGTACAAGGGTTCTGGTAGCATTTATTGTAATGTTGTTCAGATTCGCGGTTCCGTTGAGTGTGCTGGTTCCATTGAAGGTAATTGTACCGGCTGTGGCTGTAAAACTACCGCTTGATGAAACAGAAAGATTTGACAAAATACTCAGGTTAACTGCGGTACTAATATTTCCTTCAATATTCAGTCCGTAAAAAACCGGGGCAGCACTACCGCCGATTGATGCTGATACACCACTCATGCTTAAGGTACCTGAACTTGAAGTGTAAGTTCCGTTATTTGTAAAATTATTTGTTACATAAAAATTTGCCGTCGAACTTATAGAACCGCTTATCAGTAAATTGTTAAATGTAAATCCGTTACCGCTTAGAGTTTTTGATGTACCGGTAAGACTCAATGTACCTCCGCTCAAATGGGTAAATAAACCCGGCGTTGTAGTAGACAGGTTACCGGAAACATTGATGTCGGTACTTCCGCTACCGGTTATTCCATAGGCGGTAAAGCTCATATTATGGAAGTTGCTGGTACCGCTCCCACTAATTGATGAAGAGATTCCACTGAAGGTTGAAGTTGAAGTTCCTCCATTCAGGATTCCATTATTTACCAGATTGGATTTAAAAGTATGAGAATATGAAGACGCAGAGAAAGTTGCTCCGCTTCCGATATTGACATTGCCGTTAAATGTAATATTTTGTGCAGCTGTAGCAGATACCGCAGTACCTGTTCCGATATCCATAGTAAAATCGCCGGCAATAATGAGTGCTGCTGAAGGCATGGTTTTAGTAACCGAACCGGAGCTGGCTTTAAGCACTAAATGACCGTAAGTGGTGGCACTCACCGTCTGATTGTTGCCGTAATACTCGACTGTAGATGTTGAGGCAATGGTATGGGTGAGATAATTTGAAGGAAAACTGTTGGTTCCGCCAATCATCAATTTGGCACCTGCCGAAATGGTAATCGAACCTCCTCCCGAAGAACTGCGGTTGGCAGTAAATGTCTTAAGGTCAAAAATACCGGCATCTATAAAGATACGCCCCGAACTTGAATTCGACGAACTTAAACCCGGTAGGTTAGCGGCAAGAGATTTAGTAGAAGCTCCGCTTATTCTTAATGTACCGTATGTATACGAACTACTTACCGTTTGAGCCAGAGAAGCAGATGCATAATTAACCGTACTTGTTCTGTTAAGGCTCACGCTTCCTGACATTGCATAATTTCCGGCAAATGTTGAGGCATACACTAAGATTATTCCGGTAGAATTTACAGTCAAACTTCCGCTGCCACCAATACTGTATGAGGCCGTTGGGTTAACTGTACCGCTTACAGATAAAGAATTGTTAACAGTAATTGAATTTGCCAGTAAAAGGGTTGAACCAGAATTTACTGTTAATCTGCGAAAAGTTGTTGCACCTGTATAAGTCTGAACAACACCACCTGACAGTGTTACACCAGCCGAAGATGATGTTGCACTATAGGTGCCCGAATTTGTCCAGTTGCCCTTAATCGTAATGGTACGGTTATTAGTTCCCGCCAGTATTGTGCCATTGGAACCAATAAGCAAACTGCCGTTTACAGTGATGTTACGTGCAATATTGAGACTTGAAGCTTTAGTCCCGTTTCCAATTGTAAGATTTTTACAAGAGGATGTGGATGTCAGAACCGGTTGGTTGGATCCGGTAAAACTTGCATCGCCAATAATTGCATCAACCGAAGCTGTAGGCACTCCCGATGTCCAGTTTGAGGCAGTACTCCAATTGGTACTGCTTGCACCTATCCATGAAGTGGATTGTGCCGAAATGTTTAGAAGCGCCAAAATTGAAAACGCTGTCAGTAGGTATTTGATATTAAAACGCATAATTTACTGTTAATCAACATATAGCGTTTTCAGAGTTTGGCGACTTTCATTAAGCTTTATTACTCACTGAGTAATTAATCTTATGATTATCAATAGTTTATAATCAAATATATCCATCCGACTGAATTATGCAAGAAAAATCTAAGTAAATATACTAAACTAAAACGAACAAATACTGATTATCAGACATTTAAACTTAAATCTAAATTGAAACTTTTTTACAAAACAGACTAAAATGACCTGTTTTCTCTGTGTGATTTTACTATTTTTTAATAAATTGCCATGAATTTGAATCTGATTACACTCATAAAAAAATTATTTATTTAATTATATAGCAGATATACTGAAATAATTGCAGGAATATGATATCAGGGAAAACAAAAGCGGTCATTTTGCCACATGTTATGCCGAAATTTCCGATTCCGTTGATTGGTTGTTTATTTGATTCCGACATAAGGGAAGAAACAACATGAACATTAATAAATTCACAATTAAAGCGCAGGAATGCATACAAAGCGCTCAGCAAATAGCCTTCGAAAATCAGAATCCAAGTATTGACAATGCCCATATCCTAAAGGGAATACTTGAAAATGATGAGGAAATAATCACTTTTGTTTTCAGCAAAGTCGGCGCAAATCTGCAAAGAGTCAGGTCGGCTAACGATGCGATTATAAACTCACTGCCTAAAATTACTTCCGGCAGTCCGAGTCAGGCTCTGTCTTCTCAGGCCAATACTACTTTAATGCAGGCCGAAAAACTGATGAAAGAACTCGGAGATGAATATGTATCTGTAGAGCATCTTATACTTGCATTAATCAGCAACAACGACCAGGTCGGACATCTGATGAAAGACGCCGGAATCAAAATTGCCGATGCTAAAAAAGCAATTAAAGAGCTCAAAGGCGGTAGTACCGTAAGTTCACAATCCGGTGGCGAACAATACAATGCCTTGAAGAAATACGCCCTCAACCTGAATCAGATGGCGGCTTCGGGCAAACTTGACCCTGTTATCGGTCGGGATGAAGAAATAAGACGGGTACTTCAGATTTTAAGCCGTCGAACCAAGAATAATCCCGTTTTGATCGGTGAACCCGGAGTTGGAAAAACAGCGATTGCCGAAGGACTTGCCCGCAGAATAGTCCAGGGTGATGTACCTGAAAACTTAAAATCTAAAACTATATTCTCACTGGATATGGGAGCTTTGATTGCAGGCGCAAAATACAAGGGAGAATTTGAAGAAAGACTCAAAGCGGTTGTCAACGAAGTTATTAAAAGTAACGGAGAGATTGTTCTCTTTATTGATGAAATACATACGCTGGTAGGTGCCGGCAAGAGCGAAGGCGCCATGGATGCGGCCAATATTCTTAAGCCTGCACTGGCACGCGGTGAACTTAAAGCCATTGGTGCCACCACTTTGACTGAATATCAGAAATATATTGAGAATGATAAAGCGCTCGAAAGACGTTTTCAGAAAGTGATGGTTGAAGAACCGGATATTCAGGACGCCATTTCAATACTTCGGGGACTGAAAGAACGATACGAGGTACACCATAAAGTAAGGATTAAAGACGAAGCCATTATCAATGCTGTAGAATTGTCGAGCAGATATATCAGCGACCGCTTCCTTCCCGACAAGGCCATAGACCTTCTGGACGAAGCGGCCTCAAAACTGAGAATTGAAATTGACTCGCTTCCGGAAGACCTGG
>CAZRKA010000215.1:0-4664 GCA_964600345.1 uncultured Chitinophaga sp.
AACATGAGTCAGGCTGTCGATTCGGGCAATAGAATTATCCTGTGCAGATGTATCGAGGAAGCTTATAATTCCTAATAGCAGGAAACATTTCATTTTCATGGCGCAGGTGTACTAAAATCAGGGCAAAACTAATCCTGAATAACGGGATTACCAACGTTTTTATTATCAACAAAGGTTTGAATTATGCCAATTTAGCCTTAATTTTGTTCAAACTGAGCAGTAAACAATACATTTCAATATGTCAGACAGCAAAAAAGGACTTGTAACGTTCAATGAACTGGCTAAGGAAGCATTCGCCATGCACCCGCTGGAAATGGCGGCCCCTCTTAAAAAAAACAATACGAGTCTTTATATTGGAATTCCACGGGAGATTACTTCTCAGGAAAACAGGGTTCCATTATCTCCTTCTTCCATTGAGTTTCTGGTCCACAACGGGCACGAAATCGTAATAGAATCGAAAGCCGGAGCTGCCAGTAATTTCAGCGACGAACGATTTAGTGAGGCCGGCGCAAGAATAGTGCACAGTCATGAAGAAATATTCAAAGCTGATGTAATTCTGAAAATTGAACCTCCAACGGATGCTGAAATTGAACTGATGCGTCCTGAACAAATCCTTTTTTCGGCTCTTCAGCTCGATCAGATTAACCCTGTATCACTTAACAGACTATTACTCAAAAGGGTAAATGCCGTGTCATACGAATTCCTGCAAGACGACAGTGGTTCATATCCGATTATAAGAGCCATGAGTGAAATGGCAGGACATGCCTCCATTTTACTGGCTTCGGAATACCTCAACAATGCCAATATTGGCAAGGGTGAATTGTTGGGTGGATTTACCGGTATCCCCCCCACTCAGATAGTTGTGATAGGTGCCGGAGCTGTAGGAGAATATGCCTGTCGTGCCGCACTTGGTCTTGGCGCAAATGTAAAGGTATTTGACAACGAATTATACAGACTGCGCCGCCTGCAGGAAAATCTCGGTGGCAAAATATTTACTTCAACCATACAACCTAATATACTGGCAGAAGCGCTTCGCACCTGCGACGTTGCAATAGGTGCTCTAAGAGGCGAATCGGGCAGAAGCCCCGTTGTCGTCACTGATAAAATGGTTATGCAGATGAAACCAAACAGTATCATTATTGATGTCAGTATAGACCAGGGCGGAGTTTTCGAAACTTCAGAAATAACCAATCACAAAAACCCGATATTTAAAAAACATGATGTAATTCATTACTGTGTACCCAACATAACTGCCAGAGTATCCCGTTCAGCCAGTTATGCACTCAGCAATATATTTACTCCGTTGCTTAACGACATGTCCAATTACGGGGGATTCCATGAACTGATAAAAATTGCCAAAGGCTTCAGACACGGTGTTTATATATACAAAGGTAACCTTGTCAATGAGTCGCTCGCCAAAAGATTCGGTATGAAATACAAGGATCTTGAGCTGATGATGAGTTTGTATTGAGTTAACTTTGGAAAAGTCTTTTTCAAAGATCAACCGAGTTTTACCCCTTCCAAGAATCTTACCTTTTCGCGAAAGGCACATTAGTGCTAGTCCAGAATCAAGATCAGGGGACTTTGGAAAAGTATCTAACTTTGGAAAAGTCCTTTTTAAAAATCAACCGAGTTTTACCCCTCCAAAATTCTTTCCTTTTCGCGAAAGGCGTATCAACGCTGGTTTGGAATCTTAATCAAGGGACTTTGGAAAAGTATCTAACTTTGGAAAAGTCTTTTTCAAAAATCAGCTAAAATTAACCCCTCCAAAATTCTTTCCTTTTCGCGAAAGGTGCATCAACGCTGGTTCAGAATCATGATCATGGGACTTTGGAAAAGTATCTAACTTTGGAAAAGTCTTTTTCAAAAAATCAACCGAGTTTTACCACTTCCAAGAATCTTTCCTTTTCGCGAAAGGCGCATCAACGCTGGTTCAGAATCATGATCAGGGGACTTTGGAAAAGTATCTAACTTTGGAAAAGTTAATTCAAATCAGTTTTAGAATTTATCACAACAGTACCGGATGCTTTGTCATGCATAGCACGTCGGTGAGGATCTAAACTAATTGTAAGGAAGGAAATCCAACCGAGTGAAAGTTTAATGCAAGATCGCATCAAAGCCTGAGAGAAGCGGACCTTCTTTTCAAGATTGCCGTAGCACCTGATCTTCATCCCCATTGTTCTGTATCCTAAGGTCCCACCGGTTACATTGCCGATTGGCTCGTAGATAAGCAGCACAACAAAGAAAAGAATAATTTTAACCCCTACGTAACGATCCTGGTAATGGCTGAAAAATGTTGAAGAAATATACATTAAAAGGCCAAGAATTAGCCAGACATCCAGAAACAATGCCTGAATCCTGTTCATGATGGAAGGGTAATGCTGCTCTTCAATGATATCCTGATTACCAACACTGTCCATAAACCGGTAAATTTTCAGACGAAATTATAAAAAATTAAAATTACGAGTTCGAAATGCTAAACTTAAGTATCCACAAGTTACTCATGAAGTATCCACAATACCTCCAGCAACTCTAACATGCTGTCGTACTTAGATTTACCCATCAAAGACTTATAGTTTTCACTTAGTTTATGCAGACATTTTCTTACCTCGGTGGCCATCCTTTTACCCTTAGCCGAGAGTAAAATGATACTTGAACGCCGGTCTTCCTTATTAATATGAGATTTTAAAAGACCCAAAGCCATCATTTCCTGTAAAATTTTACTGCTGGCCTGTTTGGTTACCCCGCACATCTCTGCAATACTGACAGTGGTACTTCCTTCTTTATAAAGCAATAAAAAAACAGGAAGATAGGATGACTTAAACCATTTATGACCCCGGTAATGCACCTCGGCCTCGATCTGAGCATCCAGCTTGCGCCTGAGTTTTGAAATCAGTACAATCAGGTTATGAAAATTCAGATTTGGGTTCTGAGGGCGTGACATCCGTCTGAAAAATATTTATCAGGAACGTCCCGCAGCCATTATTTGTTCTATATCGTCGGTTTCAACAGGCATATTAATTTCATCCATCAGATCGATTGGTCCATTATCACTTATGAGAATATTGTTTTCAATACGGATTCCAATACCTTCTTCCGGAATATATATACCCGGTTCGCAGGTAAACAGCATGCCAGATTTCATTGGTTCGTAACGCATACCTACGTCGTGCACATCAATACCGAGGAAATGACTGGTACCATGCATGAAATATTTTTTATAAGCAGGCCAGGATGCATCTTCATTTTTAATATCGTCCATACTGATCAGACCAAGATCCACCAGTTCCTTTTCCATGAGTTCTTTACCTACAACCTTATGATATTCCATCAGAAGTGTGCCTGGTACCAATAGCTTTGTTGCAGCCCTCATTACCCTTAGCACTGCATCATATACATCTTTCTGACGTTTTGTGAATTTCCCGTTAACAGGTATAACTCTGGTCATATCACTTGAATAATTGGCGTAGTCAACACCGCAGTCAACAAGCATCAGTTCGCCATCGCGGGTTGCTTTATTATTTTCTGTGTAATGCAGCACGCAGGCACTGGCGCCGCTGGCTACTATCGGATGAAATGAATGACCGGTTGCGGCGTTACTGATATACGCATGTATGAGCTCGGCTTCAACCTCATATTCCATTACACCGGGACGTGTAAAAGCAAGAATCCTCTCAAATCCTTTTTTTGAAATACCTATAGCCTGTCTGGTAAGCTGCATTTCAATATCTGATTTAATGCTTCGGAGGCGCTGCAAAATTGGCGCTGCCCTGTAATAATTGTGAAGAGGGAAATCGCGCTTTATTTCGTGTGCAAAATCAAGATCGCTGTATGGCGATTTATATACATAACGGTCGTTCTCATTAAGGGTCATATAAATATTTTCAGCATAATTAATCTTGGAACGAATACTTCCGTTGAAGGTATCATTCCAGTAAATATTCTGAATTCCCGAGCTGGCTTTTGCTTCATCTTTGGTATATTTATGACCTTCCCAGATAGCGATTGAATCGTTGGTCTGTTTCAGAAAAAGACATTCACGGTAGGCTTCATCCGGACAATCCGGAAAAAGTACAAGAAAACTGTCCTCCTGATCTATGCCACATAACCAGAAAAAATCTGCGTTCTGCTTAAAATCAAGATTCGCATCTCCATTGCGTGTGAATTCGTAATTACTTCTGAATATAGCAATACTGCCTGGTTTCATCTGGGCAGTAAATTTCTTCCGGTTTTCTACAAACAGCTTTTGGTCTATACTTTTATATTTCATAACAGTTGTGCGAAGGTAATACAAGTCGGATTAAAATTCTGCAGGTCGTATTCTTAAATCGATATAATTTGTTGCTGAATCAGGCACTATATTATTTCTTCTTTTTTATTCAATACAACATCATATATCTTTGTCTGCAAAAGCAAATGCCTAATATTTCTACAGGGAATAAAAAGTATCCGACTAAATATACATTCAGTTTCAAAGATGTCTTACTGAAATTGTTTCTGCCGGCAATAGCAGCATTAATGTTGCACGAGCTGATACTGTACATTTCGACTCTTGATATTCAATATTCAATATTCAAAACTGCTGATTTTGTGAGATGGGACAGTGCGCTATATATTCATATCGCCAATAACGGTTATGAATTGATGCCTTGTCACGAAGTTTT
>CAZRKA010000216.1:0-4578 GCA_964600345.1 uncultured Chitinophaga sp.
GGAAACATCCAGACTGAAAAGCCAGCTCTCCGGTTATCAAAACTTCGAATCAGAAAGGGCCTCTTATCAACAGCAACTTGAGGAAAATAAGCAGACCATCATTAAGCTCAAACAACAAATTGAGATGCTTCAGCGGAAGATATGGGGCAAATCCAGCGAAAAATACATTCCCGAAGACCCGCAGCAACGCAGACTCGATTTTGAGGGGCTCGACCTTCTGCCCGAAGAAAAAGAGCTGGCCACCAGCGCCACCCAGGAAATAGAAAAGTACAACACCATCCGTGTAAAAGCAGAAGACAAAAGCCATCCGGTGCGCAAACCGCTGCCCGAAGGGCTACCCCGGGAAGACACCCATATTTACCCCCAAAATGTAAATGCTGACAATATCAATACCGGGAACTGGACAGAATTGGAGCCGGAAATCACTGAAGTATTGGAACGCGACCCCGCCCGCTGGTATGTGCGCCGCATTATCCGTCACAAATATGTATTGAAGGACAAAAGCCTGGTTCAGGATACGGAAAAGCAAATCATCACTGCTCCGATGCCCGTACTCCCAATTGCAAAAAGCTACGCAGGGGCAACTTTACTGGCCGATATCGTTATCGATAAATATGTAAACCATCTTCCTTTTTATCGTCAGATACAGATGTTCAAACAGCAGGGCATATCTATCGCACCGGCAACCATCAATGGCTGGTTTGGTGGTGTGGCCGACCTGATGCGGCCTGCTTATTACAGGTTAAAGGAACTGGTTTTGCGTTCGGGCTATATCCAGAGCGATGAAACCACCATTCCGGTTATCAACAACGAAAAACACAAAACGATAAACGGGTACATCTGGATGATCCGGGCAGTAACCGAAGAACTGGTTTTCTTTCATTACGATTATGGTTCCCGTGCACAAAAAGTGGCGCTGCAATTATTTAAAAATTACCAGGGGGTAATACAAACCGATGGTTACGCTGTTTACGACATTTACGAAAACAAAAAGGGTGTCCTTCCTATCGGATGCTGGGCACACGCACGCCGTTATCAATACTTATAGATTATCACAAGTCCTTCTATTATTTTTTATCTAACCATTTGATATTCAGTATTGGCTATTGATAACTATCTGCTGATAATATTTAATGTAATTTGATTATGGTTGCAATGTTGCAGCCATAAATCATTTACATTATGAACCATACATTTATTGATGAACTGATCCAAAACTGTTTGACAATGCTCAAACAATTGGATTTTAAAGAAAGTGTGATTAAACGTCATCGGCGAAGCCTTTTTAATTTGAAGGATTACATGAAGTCGGAGGGGCAAAACTCGTACGACGAAAGTGTCGGGGAAAAGTACCTGCTTGACATCTTACAAAAAGGAAACACCAGGGAATGCCGGCTGAATGAAACCAAACATTCCATAAACCTTATAAACGATATACTCAATCAGGTTCCGGTACGAAAAAAACGTGTCCGTCCCAAAGCCTTTCCATTCCCCGGGGAATTTGGCAAGCCTATTCAGCTTTTTTGGGAACAATTTAAAATTGAATGTCGCCCTGCCAGACAAACACTGCACATGTATATGACAGCATTGAGCCATTTTGCAGTCCGTATGCAACAGGATGGTATCGGTCCGGAGAATCTGGATAACATTGCTGTCAGCCGGTTTGTTTCTTCGCTTCAGAATACCCAATTACGCGTTTGCGGACCGGTACGACGTTTCCTGCATTATCTCTTTAAAGTGCATTTGACGAAAACGGATTTAAGTATTCCTTTGTTTTATATCAAAAGTCATCGAGCAGAGAAACTGCCTTCTCTCTACAGTACCGAAGAAATCCGCAAGATGGATGTATCAATCGAAAAGACGGGCAGAACCGGAAAACGTGACTATGCCATGTTCCTGCTTGCATCCCGGCTGGGATTGAGGGCAAGCGACATTTGCCAGTTGCAGTTCCGTAATTTGGATTGGGACAATAATGTTATAAATCTCGTGCAGTACAAAACGAAGAAAGAAATCAACCTACCGCTTTTAGCCGTCATTGGAGAAGCCATTATCGACTATATTCAGAACGGGCGTCCCAAATCTGACAGTAAAACGATTTTCCTTACTGCCAATGCACCATACACCCCCCTATCAGTTCCCGGATTGTCCAGTATAATATCCGGCATTATTTACAAAGCCGGAATCGAGACTAAAGGCAGGCATCACGGGGCGCATTGTTTTCGTCACAGCCTGGCAACCCAACTGCTCGACCAGGGCACTACACTGCCTGTAATCTCAGAAACATTAGGCCACAGCAGCAGCCAGACGACCATGATTTATCTGGGTATCGATGTAAACGGACTCTTGCGTTGTTCACTGGAGGTCCCGCCTGTTCCCGATAACTTTTACATGCAGAAAGGAGGTTGGTTTTATGAATAAAATATTTGAATATACCAGCATTTTTGCCCCATTCATTGTTGATTTTATACACGGAAAAGAGCTACAGGGCTATAAGGCAACCCAACTTAAGTGGATGTTGCTGGAGTTCGATAAATTCTTCACGCAAGCTTCCAAAAAGGAACTTTTTATCAGTTCCGGGGATGTGAAGAACTGGGCGGCCACCCGAACCTGCGATAAATCCAGCACCCTTTATCAAAAGTATTGTGCCATGGCGGAGTTCTGCCGTTATATGTGTCTGTTGGGCTATGAATGCTATATTCCCAGGCGGCCGAAAAAATGCATTGCCAATTATACCCCCACTATCTTTACGCATGAACAGATGAGGGCTATTTTCCATGCTTGCGACGACCTGGTCATGAAGGAGCATCACGCCCAGAGCATCATGATTATTATGCCCGCGCTGATACGGGTACTTTACAGTACCGGAATAAGAATCAGCGAGGCTCTTTCCATCCTGAATAAAGATGTGGATTTTAACCGGAGAGTCATTGTACTGAATAATACCAAAAACCGTTGCCAGAGATTGGCTCCTGTTAATGAACCACTGGGACAGGTTTTCAGGCAATACATCAGTTATCGTAACAGGATACCCGCACCAGGTGTCGCAAATCCAGACTCCCATTTGTTTGTTTCCGCGACAGGAAAACCTTGTTCCCGTCGGACTGTTCTGACTCACTTCCATCGTATTTTGGAAGAATGCGGAATCTCGCGACGCTGTGACCAGCGGGGGCCTATGATTCACGAAATCCGTCATAGCGCAGCCGTACACTCTCTTGTCAAACTGACACAGGATGGAGTAGATCTTTATTGTTCTCTCCCTTTATTGGCAACATTTATGGGACACAGGAAAGTATTGGATACGGAAACCTATGTCAGGCTGACACAGGAAATGTACCCGGAGGTTCTGAAAATGAACGCCGAAGTTACAGATCAAATCTATTCATTTATCATCTCTAAACTCAAACAGGATTATGAAAACAGATGTGACTGATTTTGCCGAATACCTGGAATCGTTTTTTACCGATTATCTGGGTGCGGAACAGGGAGCCAGCAAACATACGGTCCGTTCTTACAGGGACACATTTATACTTCTGATTGATTATATGAGTGATGTCCAAAACATATCAGTCGATAAACTCTCGATGAAAAACTTCAGCCGCGAAGTGATACTGTTGTTTCTGAACTGGCTGCAAGACAACAGAAATAACAGTGTGTCCACACGTAACCAGCGCTATGCGGCTATACGCTCTTTTTTTGAGTTCCTGGAACGAAAGGACCCGACCAGACTGGCGACATGGCAATCTATCCGTTCAATCAAATCAAAGAAGGCTCCGGTGCCTGCGGTAAATTACCTTACTGTAGACGGCATTAAGTGCTTACTGGAGCAAGTTCCGACCAAAGACAGGCATAGCAGACGGAACCTTACTTTGCTTTCGCTCCTTTATGAAAGCGGAGCCCGTGTTCAGGAGCTGGCAGACCTTACACCATCTTGTTTGAGGCTGGACAAGCCTGCTTTGGTTCGTTTGCATGGGAAAGGGAATAAGATACGGGTGGTTCCACTGAGGGAACAACAGGTTGATATCCTTACTACTTATTTGGAAGAAAATCGTTTGAACACTCCTTCACAAAGTGACCGTCCTTTATTCTTCAACAGTAGCGGTGCCAAACTTACCTGTTCGGGAATCGCTTACATATTAAAAACATATGCGGCTGTGGCCAGGGCTGTTCATCCTGAGCTCATTCCGAAACAAATCAGCCCGCATATACTAAGGCACTCTAAAGCCATGCATCTTTTGCAGGCAGGAGTGAACTTAGTGTACATCCGTGACATACTGGGCCATGTCTCCGTACAGACTACGGAAATTTATGCCAGGGCTGATTCCAGACTGAAAAGAGAATCTTTGGAAAAAGCATCCCGAGACATCTTTGATAAAGAAATCAGGGTTCTACCCTGGGAAAAAGACAAGCAGCTCAAGTCCTTTTTAAAAGGTTTGGCATAAGTATTATCAAAAGCTGTTTTACAAAGTATCGATGATAACAAACTTATTATCAATGGTAAAAAAAGACAGCTTTTGATTATTTGCAAGTATTGATAACGGCGTGCGTGTGCCCAGCATCCGATAGGAAGGACACCCTTTT
>CAZRKA010000217.1:0-4537 GCA_964600345.1 uncultured Chitinophaga sp.
TGCTGAATACACTGCCACAGCCGCCACCCGCCAGCATCACAACCCTGGCTGTATATGGCATACTGATTCTGTTTGCAGCATCAAACACATAAGCTCCGCTGCAATAAGTTCTGTTGACTTCATCAGACGCGTTTTCTATTATAAGTTCTTGCGCAAACAAACCACTCTCTATTTTAATTTGTTTGTTCTCTGCAACCCTCTCTAGCAGCTTTGATTCAATTTCAAATCCGGTCCTGTCACAATGGTGTAAAATCCTCCTTGCAGTGTGTCCTCCCTCCAGATGCAGGTCTATACCACCTTTTACATTTTTATCAAATCTTACGCCCCATTTCAACAGATCCATTAAGCGTGCAGGTGCTTCTTTTATTACTTTTTCGACTACCTGCCGGTCAGACAATCCTCCGCCGGCATTAATGGTATCTTTGATATGCAGTTCAAAAGAATCATTGTCGAAATCGCTCACCACAGCTATGCCTCCCTGAGCCATGGCAGTATTGCATGCTCCGGCTTCGGTTTTGCAAATAACTGTAATACTCAGATCCGGCCTGAGCTCTGCTACTTTGAGAGCAAAAGAGAGTCCGGCAATTCCCGAACCAATAACCAATACATCTGATTGTGGCATATTATTTAGAAAACTCAAGCATCCGCTTTAATGGCGTCAATGCCCGTTCTATCAGTTCTTCTTCAAGTATAATTTCGGGGGTTTCGTCCCGGAGTGCTGAATATAATTTTTCCATTGTATTCATTTTCATATAAGGACACTCACTGCAGGCACAGGCATTGTTCTCGTTGCTCGGCGCGGGAATCAGAGTTTTTCCCTTTACCCGGTCAGCCATTTTATGGAGTATACCGGCTTCGGTTGCAATGATAAATTTATCTGCATCGCTTTTTTCAACAAAATTTATCATAGCGGTGCTCGAACCAATAAAATCTGCCATCTCCAGTATTGCTGTTTCTGATTCCGGATGCGCAACAACTAATGCATCCCCGTATCGCTTCTTTAAGCCGAGTAATTTATCTTTTGAGAAAACTTCATGTACGATACACGAGCCATCCCATAAAAGCATTTCCCTTCCTGTTACTTTTTGAATGTATTTTCCCAGATTCCTGTCCGGAGAAAACAATACCGGTCTGTCTGCCGGAGCAGCTTTCACAATATCGAGAGCATTTGAAGATGTACAGATGATATCGCTTTCAGCCTTAACCTCAGCCGAACAATTGATATAGGTGACGGCATAATGCTCCGGATGAAGTTTCCGGAATTCAGCGAAATCACTTCCGCTGCATGATTCAGACAATGAACAACCTGCATTTAAATCAGGCAGAAGAACCTTTTTACCCGGATTCAATATTTTGGCAGTTTCGGCCATAAAATGTACACCTGCAAAAACAATAATATCGGCTTCTGTTTCTGCAGCCCGCATGGCCAGACCGAGACTGTCGCCTACATAATCGGCCACATCCTGAATCTCCGGCTCCTGATAGTAATGCGCCAGAATGATGGCATTTTTCTTTTTCTTAAGCTCTGTTATTTTCTCTGCAATTGACATCATCATTCAAACAGCTTTTACTTCTTTCAGGCTGAAGGTAAAATGAAAGTATTTTCTTTAAGTTTAACCGCAGCGCGTTGCAATTCATTCTGAAAATTTTCAGCCAGATGACCTTCAAATTGCTGCAGTACAGGAATTAGTTTGTTGTAATAATCAATTCCTTTACTGATATTGAGTTTGAAATCACTCAGTCTTTTAACTATTTTCTGGCTCACTTCATGCTTGCATTTTTCAATCTGCTTTTCAAGATAGTTGATGTATATCCAAAGCTCGTTGATAAACACATGCGAACGCGGTACATTATTGAGCAACGAATGTCTGCCATATATATGTGCACACATATCTCTCAGACTGAAAACACCGGTGAAATATGCAAGATTAGGTCCCGGACAAATAGTAACCGCCTTCAGATTATGTGAAGGTTCCAGATTATTGCCAAGCAGTGCAGAAGCACCCAGGCCTTCACATAAACAATCTTTAACTACAATATTTTCGTATGCCTTCTTATACTCGATTTCGGATAAATTGCTTTTATCCAATTCGCTTATCTTTAAATGCTGGTATTTGCGTGAGGCAGTACAAAGCGGAGCCTCTCCAAACTCGGTATTGAAAGCGAGAAATTTTTTGTAGCACGGACTACCCGGACGGTTTTTTCCGATTCTTTCGAGTCTTTGCTTTTCTGAGCTGCTGCTCTTAAGATTATTGAAAGGTACACCAAGGGGAGAAGAATCACTCAGATAATAATCGTGAGGCTTTGCTTTTTGCAATGTATCCAAAGTGCCTGTATCGATGTTGCATGCTTCGGGCACGAGAAGAAAAGGACTTCCCCATCCAACCGAATCCATGTCGTAATACTTCAGTAAAAGTTCATTTTCGCTGTTTGTTCCCAGTCCGCCCTGAGCTGTTACTCTGATATCCGGCAATGACTTAAATGCATATCCCAAGGCAGCGAGTGCCTTGCTGCAAACTTCATACAAATCTTCCCTGAGTTTGTGTCTGTTTTCTCTGAATTCTTCCAATACCGGTCCCATTAAAAATCCATCAGTGGCGAAGGCATGTCCACCGCAATTCAATCCGGATTCAATTCTAAATTCAGATACCCAGATTCCTTTTTTGGCAAGAAACATACCCTGAATGCTCGCTGAACGCAAATCACTTACCTTCAAAATTATTTTCTTTTTGATCTCACCATTGGCGTCAGGCAGAAAGTCGCTGAACCCTGCACAATAAGAGTAAAGTCTGGGATTAAGCCCTGCAGACAATACCAAAGAAGATGAGAGTTTGCTATTTGCAAAACCCCTTAATGCCGACATGGCATCCGAAAACTCAAGCGGCAATGCATTGCCATCCGCCGAAAAATTAGGCTTATCTAGCTTGGTCATTATATTGACATTTATCTCACCTGCAGTGATATGCTTTCTTAAAAAACGATCCAGTATTTCTTTTTCTTCCACATCATCCGAAGCCATATAAGTCAGGTATTTATCCTTCAGATAAGATCCGTCTGCAAGCAATTCAAAATATTTACATATATCGCTGCCGGGCACAAATTCTTCCGACCTTAGTTCTGCAATCTGCAGGTCTACAATGTCCTGAATCAAATCAAGGTACGCTGTAATTCTTCTCGCCCTTGCATCTGATTCATCCGAACTGATTGCCGTGTAGGGAATATTGTACCTGACGCTGTGAAATTCCCGCATGCGTTCGATCAGGTGATCTTCCATAACAGATAATACAGAACTGATTCCAAATCTGGCAACCTTAAGTGCGGTGTCTATTGTGTACCCCAGACCCATAACCGGGATGTGAAAGCTGTGAACCGGCTTCACGGTTTGATTCTCTGAATTCATAAATTAAAATCCGGCAATTGACGCAGGTCAATTTTCCGGCTACAAAGATAGGTCTTTCAGATTAATTCGGATATTTTTATCCTATTTAAATCAGTTTTAATTGAAAACCTGATTTTAATCATATCAGCGCAAGCTAAAGGGTTATAATTTTGATCTCATATTATTCATTTATGAAACATTTATTCATCACATTCATTGGCATTGGGGCAATTGTTCTTGCTTCATGCAGCTCGGGCAGCGGGCAGGAAAACACTGCTACAGGCAGTACCGCTTCAGATCAACCTGTGGCAGGTCAGTCTGCGGTACAAGACAACGAATCCGCCAAGAACATCGTACAGGTAGCCTCGGGCAGCGCCGACCATTCGACACTGGTCGCTGCAGTTAAGGCAGGAGAACTTGTGGACGTATTGAGCAATGCCGGTCCGTTTACGGTTTTTGCGCCAACTAATGCAGCCTTCGACAAACTTCCTGCAGGTACAGTTGACGATTTACTTAAACCTGAGAACAAAGAAAGTCTGGTTAATATTCTTGAATACCACGTATCGGTTGCAGTATACAAAGCCGAAAATCTTAACGACGGACAGATACTCGGTCAGGTAAACGGCGGCAACATTAAAATCAGCAAAAAAGACGGCAAAATAATGCTCAATGACAAAGCGACCATCATAGCCTCTATACCTACATCCAATGGCATTATCCATGTACTCGATGAGGTATTGCTTCCACCTGCACAGTAAAATTGCATCAGCTTATATTAAAGAAAGCATGGCAGAAATGTCATGCTTTTTTAGTTGCCGAAAGTTTCAGTCATCGCAATTCAAATCATGGAATACAGTGGATACAGTTTCACCGTTATGAACAGGAAGGCTTTAATCTGAGCAGTCATTATGAATGATTAATCTATGCATTCAAAATTCTACTGCAAACTTTTACTGCAAACAAACCTTGTGATCCTTGTGCATTCCTCGTGCATTCCTTGCGTTATTGGCTTTCCGGCATTTAGAGAGATATTGTATGGAGGCATTAACACAAGGTGCACAAGGGAAAAGCCACACAAAGGACACCAGGGAATTTTTTCTATGTGCACCATGTATTTGTAGTTAACACCAAAGCGACATAAAGTAATTTTAATGTTTT
>CAZRKA010000218.1:0-4528 GCA_964600345.1 uncultured Chitinophaga sp.
CAAGTCAAAGTACACGCCCGAATTTGTTGCAGAGCGACTGGCAGAAGTAGACAGCGTATCGCGTATGCTCAACAGCAGGCACAGGTCGGCTGCACAGGGAATCCTGCGCATGGCACTTAAAAAGGAAGCGGGCGAAGTGGTTAAATGAACATTCTACCTCGCATCAACTTTTGTGCTATGTTGACAGTTGTGAGCTTCGATTACCTTCGCATTTGCTTCGGTGATTGAGAAAACCCGCCCGAACGCCAAGCGCCAAAACGTTATTCCCTTTGATAAAACTCATAAAAAAACTATAATCACCTCTCCCCCCTGAAGCAGAGCTCCTTTGTCGCACGCTACAGGGCAAGCTTTAATCCCTGAAGCAGATCCGCCTGAGGCGGAACGCTTCAGGGCAAGCTTTAGCCTATATTTCTACCCCCAGGTCACGAATTTCCCAAAATAACTGTCTATATACTTAGAATCAAAAACCTAAGTGAACATCCTATGAATAAAAAACTTATACTATTAGCCTTTCTTTTAAGTACCTGTGCCGCTTTACAGGCACAAAAATGGGTAAATACAAGTCCTGCCTACAGGAATGTGGTGATTGAAGAATTTACCGGTGTACACTGTGGCAATTGCCCGAGAGGACATAAGATAACAGCCGACCTGGTAAAAGACAATCCGGGAAGGGTGTTTGCCATAGGCATACATTCGGGCTTTTTTGCAAATCCCGGTTTGGGCTACCCGGATCTGAGAACTCCTGTTGGAGATTCTATCGCTAAAATGGCGCAATCAACACCAAGTGCAAGCGCAAGCAGATCGCATATTCCCTGGGGCATGGGTGTCGACGATATGGCTAAAAAGACGGCCGTGCTCTTAACAGAAACATCTAAAGTCAATGTGGCAGTTAGGGCTTCGGTAGATTTCGCTACCAGAACCATCACCACTGAGGTGGAATTGTATTACACCGCCGATTATTCGGGTGCAGTTAATTACCTTACAGTAGCACTTACTCAGGATGAAATCCTCGGCGGACAATCAGATTACGGCAACTTCAATCCCGATAACTGGCGGGATGGTTATTACAGGCACAATCATGTTTTAAGACAATACATCACCCCGGGTGTTTATGGCGAAGCCATCAATACCACAGCGAAAGGTTCTTATATCTATCGCAAATACACAACTGTTATTCCGGAGAACTACAGCGGTGTTGAGGCCTTTCTTTATAATATGCGGGTTGTCGCTTTTGTTACTGCAGTAAGCAACGGATCAAATATCATGTCGGCAGACGAAGCGCATGTAACTTACCCGCTCAACAGCACCGATCTCTCCTTTCAAAATATCATGAACAGAAATTATACTTTCTGCTTTGATTCCATCAACCCCAAAACACAGGTCAGCAACAGGATGAATATCCCCATCACTTCCTTTGATGCCATACTCGATCTGAATGGCAAACAATACAACTACACTTATAAAGGGAATCTGGCTATCAACGAAAAAGCGATACTTGACTGGGGAACGCTGCCCTTTCTGCCCGATGGCAATTTTACCCTCAGGTTTATCGGTTTTACAAACATCAATGGAAATACCCTGACAGATGTACTTGCAACTAACAATGAGGTAGTCCACACCGGAATAGGATTCAAACACAAGGCATTCAGTAGAATTGCGACTGATTTTGAAAACGGCATCCCTTCCAATATGGTTATCTACCACGACTTTCACAAGCATGCGCAATTGATTCAAAGCAATACGCATCAATACGGCAATCTGGGTTCCAAAAGCGCGGTGGTATTCTATCTGCACGATTCGCTGATGGTTTACAAGCGACCGGGGATCCTCATGATGGGTGAAGTGGATTTAACACAAGCGGACAATCCGGGCATAGGCTTTTCTTACGCCTATTCTGACGGCGGCATGGGCGGCACTGCACCCACAATTACAATTTCCGTTTCATACGATTGTGGAAATTCATGGTATAAAGTGCGCAGCCTCACAGCCGAAGAAACCGGTCAGCCGCATGCACAAGGCCTCTTATACGAACCCAAACCCGGCGAATACCGCTGTATCAAAACCACTTTGAATTCTTACAGAGGTAAAAGCATGCTTTTCAGGATAACGGTTACACCGGGCACCAGCGGCAATGCGCTGTTTATTGACGACATCAACATCGACGAATACAATAAACTGTCAGTTCCTGATGATGTGACAGGCAGGCCACCTATCTCGTTTTATCCCAACCCGGCAACGGATAAAGGAAACCTTAAATACGAATTACGAACCGGTGGAGCTGTGAACATCAAAATATACAATGCGCTCATGCAGTTGGTTTACGAATCTGAAAGTAGCAATCTAAGTCCGGGCGAGCATCAGGAGCAGATTGATCTGACAAGTATGCCGGCAGGCTTGTATTACCTTCATTTCAAAACCGTGTATGGGTATGCCATGCAGCTTTTTTATAAGGAATAGTGCCGATTGTTTTTTATTTCACTTTAACAACAACCTTGCCTTTACTGCGTCCCGCTTCCACATAAGACATGGCTTCATTGGTTTGCTCAAATGGGAATACCCTGTCAATCACGGGGTGAATATTCCCTGCCTCTATCAGTGAAGTGATACGGCTTAACTGTTCACCGTTAGCTTTCATGAACAGAAATTTGAAATTGACTTGCAGTTTCCCGGCTTTTCTTCTGGCGGACAGGCTCAACAAACCCATCAGAAATTGGAGAGGAAGGCCTAATCCTATGCTTCGTGCAAATGCAGGGGTCGGCGGACCGGAGAGAGAAACAATAGTACCGCCTTTCTTTAATATCTTCATAGAACTCTCCAGTATTCCGGCGTCTTTATTACTGTGCAGCACCACATCGTAGTCCTTTAAAATTGCGGCAAAATCTTCCTTTCTGTAATCTATCACCAGATCAGCACCCAGACGTTTAACCCAATCCGCATTTTCTGCACTGGTGGTGGTGGCCACATAGGCTCCAATGTGTTTTGCCAGTTGTATGGCAAATGTACCCACACCCCCCGACCCGGCCTGAATAAATACCTTCTGATCTTTTTTCAGTCCGGCAATTTCAACCAGTGCCTGCCAGGAAGTGAGTCCAACCAGTGGCACTGAGGCAGCTTCTTCCATTGAAATGTTCCGTGGCTTTAAAGCGAGGTCGCTTTCACTTACGGCAATATACTCGGCAAATGTGCCAATTTTAAAATCAGAAGGTCTTGCGTAAACCTCATCCCCGACTTTGAATTTGGAAACCCCGGCGCCTACTTTACTGACAGTTCCTGCCATATCGTGGCCTGCAACAAAGGGTGTCCTGTAGTTGAGAAACACTTTAAACTCGCCATTTCTCACCATGGCATCCAGCATATTGATTGCCGTTGCATTGATCTGAACCAGTACTTCATTATCGGATATATCCGGTTTGACCATTTCCGTCAGGTGAAATTTCTCTTTTCTGCCGTAGCGTTTTACAACGAATGCTTTCATTTTAACTTTTTTTTATTTTTTACTATTGCGGATCCATTCTTACTCCAGCCGGCTGGTAAACAAACAATACAAAACCGCGTACTAAGTTTGCCGGCAAGCTGCTGTCATTTGAATAAACACACATAATGTGTATATTTGCTTTCAAAATGCAAGTGCAAAGTTAATAATTCACTTTTAATTTGCAAGTAATATTTACCAAAAGTATGGAAAACGGAAAAAATAGGTCGGCTTGTCCTCTGAGTTGTTCGCTGGACATCTTTGGCGATAAGTGGTCACTGCTGATTATCAGGGATATGATGTTTTATAATAAATCGACTTATGGCGACTTTCTGAAATCGGCAGAGGGCATAGCCACTAACATTCTGGCCACAAGACTTCAGAATCTCGAGGAAAACAAACTTATAGTCAGGCAGGAGCATCCGGACAGCAAAGCCAAAGTCTTATACAGACTGACACAAAATTCAATTGATCTCTTGCCGGTCATTGTAGAACTGCATCTGTGGGCCGATAAATACCTCGACATTCCTGCCGACCTGAAAGCCATGATCAAAGAAGCGAAAAAAGACAAGGTTGCTTTTATCAGGAGCACGGCAAAGCAGTTAAAGAAACGAATTTCTACAAAGGCGCAGATCTGATTTCGTTAGCGGTGCTGCCAATAGTGAATTCCACACCGTTCGTGGACGTCCACCCGCACATTTCGTCGCGGAATTGAATTATTCGCAGCGACGGATAAATGTCCTGAAAGGGCTAAATATAATAGCAGGGGGTGCAGACGCCATAGCGCAGCGGCGGGCGAAGAAGCCCCCTGTGTATAGCAGAGACGGAACTAAGCCCTGTAAGGGTGACATATGGGCAATTCCGATTAGAAGTATGACCATTAGATTGTCTCTCCAACTATATGATTAATATAGCCTATCGTAGGTAACAAAACACAATATCTCGTTACTGAACAACATATAGTTCCTGTTTTGTTTTTTCATACTTTTTGCTTGTCCAAAAAGTATTGCAAAAAGGACACCACCAACGAGAAATTCCCTTTTGGCTTGCCGCGCA
>CAZRKA010000219.1:0-4469 GCA_964600345.1 uncultured Chitinophaga sp.
GGACAAAACACACCCATATTTTTCTCAATTCCCGAACTGCTTCCTCTGTTTAGTGTGATGTAATTATTTTGCCTGCCTGTCGAATTTGTTATAACCTGCGCCGGGAAATATTTGTAACGCTGTTTGAAGACCGTATCGTTTACCTCGAACATTTTTTTCGATTCAACGACATAGTTGCTTTTCAGTTTTTTCCTGAGTTCGAGATTTTCATTGTAGAGTGCTTCATTCTTTTTGTACAAACCGAAATAATCAAAAATGGCACTGTTGGTCTCGTGAATTTTTGCACTTAGCTTTCTGGTATTGCTGTAGTAAAAAGAAGACTGATAAGTATTAAATCTGCTGATGGAGATAATGCACAGGATTTCAAGCAGCAAGAATAACAAAACATGAAGTTTGCTTTTCAGGTACTTGAATATGGAATTCATTTATCAGGAATTCATTAAAAACTTGAATTTACCGATGTTCTTCAAAGCAATACCGGTACCCCTTACTACGGCTCTAAGAGGATCTTCAGCAATATGAACCGGTAATTTAGTTTTTGCCGCAAGTCGTTTATCCAGTCCTCTTAGCAAAGCGCCTCCACCTGTGAGGTAAATACCTGTCTGGTAAATATCCGCCGCAAGCTCCGGAGGTGTATTCTCAAGTGCTTTGAGTATGGCTTCTTCAAGTTTTACTATCGATTTATCGAGTGATAAAGCAATCTCTGAGTAGGAAACAAACACTTGCTTAGGTATACCTGTCATAAGGTCCCTGCCATATACCGCATAATCCTCAGGTGGATTGTCAAGTTCGGTAAGGGCAGATCCAACATTGATTTTAATCTTTTCGGCAGTTCTTTCACCGCAAAGAAGATTATGCTGACGTTTCATGTACTCTGAAATGTCCATGTTGAACTCATCACCGGCCACTCTGATAGACTGGTCGCATACAATACCGCCCAGAGCAATAACAGCTATTTCACTGGTTCCTCCTCCGATATCGATCACCATATTGCCCATAGGCTCTGTTACATCTATACCGATACCGACAGCTGCTGCCATTGGCTCGTGAATCATATACACTTCTTTTCCGCCTGCTCTGTCTGCACTGTCTTTAACAGCGCGCTTCTCAACCTCTGTAATTCCTGAAGGAATACAAATTACCATCCGAAGTTGAGGTGAAAATGTTTTGCCGTTTTTATTGATTTTCTTAATCATGCCACGGATCATGTGCTCCGCTGCCTGAAAATCTGCGATAACTCCGTCCTTCAAAGGTCTGATGGTCTTAATGTTATCATTTTCCTTGCCATACATCTGCATGGCCTCATGCCCTATAGCAATCACTTTGCCCGTGCTTCTTTCAATTGCTATTATTGAAGGTTCGTCAACAACTACCTGGTCTTTATGAATGATTAATGTATTTGCAGTTCCTAAATCGATTGCAAGTTCTTGTGTAAAAAAATTAAACCATCCCATTTCTTGAATTAAAGTAATTATTGCCCACGCAAAGTAAAGATAAAAAGAACAATATATCCGTTTTTTATTTTTATTTTTTTTATGCCATGAACGCAATTTTTTAATTATTGGCACATTATTTGATGATAGTAGTATGAAAATGGAAACTCCAACAGAAACCAAAATTGTTAAAAGAAAACCTGGAAGACCTTCAACGAATGATTCCAGGAGAAAAGAAATTCTTGAAAAATCAACTGAGTGTTTTATCAAATTCGGATTCAATAAGACCACGCTTGATGAAATCGGCGATGCTATAGGATTCAACAAAGCGGCACTCTATTATTATTTCAAAAACAAAGAAGAACTTTTTGTTCAGGTTGTCAATAATCAGCTTACCCTCGGACTCAATAAACTTCAGGCCGAACTTGCTGATGCTCCTGACAACGAAGCAAAAATTCTCAAATATCTCTGGAACAGAACCCAGGTTTATACCAACCTCATTAAGCTAACCAGTCTTTCAAACGAAAATATCCTCGACCTCAACAACACATTCGAGGAAATTTACGCGCCTTACAAAAAAGCTGAAATAAACTTTTTGAAATCAATACTTGCCGGAATCAATAACCACAAATCTCAGACTGAACTTGAAAATTTTGCCGAGCTTTTGCTGGATCTTGTCAATGCCATTGGTCTTTCTGCTCTTCTGGTCAGAAATATTTCAAATCAAAGTCAGTTCCTCGAGCAGTACAACATCAAGAAAGAAACCATCGTAAAACTGATGTTGAAATCATTCAACTGCAAAGACTGAAAATAGTCTGAGATAGAGAATTTAATGGTTTTGAGTGAGCTCATGTATTCTGTGAAGCTCGTGAAATGTTAGCTGATTACAGTTAAACAAAATTTTATTCGCACATCCGGCGTATTTCGGGCCGGAGGGTCTGGATACGAATGACTTGATTTTTATTTTATTCCCGAATTGACTTAATTGCGGTCAATTTGAGATTACCACTTTTTCTGCTTGCTTTTACTCTTCTTTTCTCACAATGTGGTGAAAAGAAAACTGCAATAGACAAAAAAACCATCGTGTTCTATGCTTTTGATAATTTTGATAATCAGATTATCAAATATCTTCAGAATGAAATAAGAATGTTTTACAAATGCAATGTTGAGGTTATCCTCAGTGGCAGTTTACCTCAATCCGCATATAAATACAGCCGAAATCGATACCGCGCCGACAGTCTGCTCAGGTTTCTCAAACATAAGTTGCCTGCCCAAACCCATCATATCATTGGAATTACAAATCAGGATATTTCAGTAACAGTTAATCACAGTTCCGACTGGGGTGTATTCGGTTATGCTTATTGCCCCGGAACAGCATCGGTAGTATCCGCTTACCGACTGCAGAAACTCAAAACCAATCCGGAAATTTTTAAAAACCGGCTTAAAAATGTTGTACTTCACGAACTTGGTCATAATTTTGGCCTCAAACATTGCCCTGATGACAAATGTCTGATGAAAGATGCCAAAGGAAAACTAAGTAGTGTGGAAGGGCAAAACAGAACTTTATGTCACAATTGTCAGTCATATATAAATGCAGATTAATTCATTATTAGATTCCATAAACCGCGGATTTTCAGTATTAACCAGGCAAAGACATTCCTGGCTGATATTATTTTCCGCCTTTCTGCTTTTTACATTTTTTCACAAAATGGCAGACCGGTTTTTCGGAGACGGAGACGGTGTTGTCAGCGGACATCTCAAATACCTGACTTTTGATATTAATATCATTATTGGAATCTGTTTTATTCTTGCCTGCTATTACAAAAGCCGTCGCATCGGAGATATTAGTATCAATCGTTTGCAATGGATTATTCTGATTGCGTTTGCCTATCTGATCAGAATGTTTTTTGCTCAGCTCGGACACAATTTCGATCTGGAATCATACGAGATTGTAGCAGATATCGTATTAAACGGCGACAGTGTATACGGCAATACCGAACGCTATAACTACGGACCTGTTTGGGCTTACATGCTTGCTGGAATCAAATTCCTAAGTTCAATCGGGGGATATTCTCAAAAAACATTTCACATTATAACCGCATCGGTTTTATTTCTTGCTGAACTTTGGTTTTTTAAACAATTATACCGGCATTACAGACAAAACCTGATGATAGTGCTGCTGCTGTTCAATCCTGTAAGCCTGGTTATCATTGGCCATCATTCTCAATTTGATATCATAGCCATTGCTATTGCGTTCAGTGCATATAACAATATAAGAAATAACAAGATTATTGCCGGAATATTTTTACTGGCACTGTCTTATTGTACCAAGCATATCATGGTATTTTTACCGCTTATGCTCTTGTTTGACACAAAAATCAGCCTTAAAAACAGACTGCTGATATTGATTGTCCCTGCCCTGATTTTTGCGGCATCCTTTATTCCCTTTCTGTCTGATGTCGCCGAAATTCAAAAAAATGTTCTGGCCTACCAATTCAACAATAACCAGACTTTTCTGAAGAAATTCTTTGATCTTTTGATTCCCGGTTTTATCATTAAAATGGGTATTTTCAAAATAATTCCGGTCTTTCAGGGATACAAATTACTTTGGCTGTTTTTTTTCCCCTTTACAGGCTATTTCCTTTATAAAAAGACAAATGAAGATGTATTCCTGATTTATCTGATATGTATTGTCGCGACCTCTCTTGCAGTCAGCGAACAGTATTTCCTTATCCCACTGGCAGCAGTTTTCCACTACAGGAAATATCTTTTTTCCTGGTTTTTTCTCGCAGCAGCATCATATTACATTTTGTTTGTTTCTTACAACAACACTTCTCAGTATTTTAACCTTAAGTCTCTGGGAATTGCAGCCGATTTTGAATGGTACCAGTTAGGAGCTGCACAGGTACAATTATGCCTCATCCTGTTACTTGCCGGAATTTTTTACCGCGCTTTTAAGAAGCAAATTCCGGATTAAAGAATTTTGTTCAGTACTGCCGCTATCCTTTCCGTGCTTTTTCCATCCCATAATGGAGG